>CAVYBN010000008.1:0-98403 GCA_963766795.1 Candidatus Parcubacteria bacterium
TATTACAACAAAGCCAGCAAGCGCATAGAATCGGAAACCGTCGGGACTTTTACGCAATTCCCGGTGCGGCTGGCTTGGGCGCTGACGATCCACAAAGGTCAGGGGAAGACCTATAGTCATGTGATCGTAGATTTTGGCCGAGGCACATTCACGCACGGACAAGCGTACGTGGCTTTGAGCAGGTGCAAGACCCTCGAAGGGCTGGTGCTACGCAAGCCGCTTGAGCCCAGTCATGTCATCGTCAACGAACGCATCGTCGCGTTCATGGACGCGTGCAAGAGCCGGAGGACGCTGTTTCGGTGATCAAGGCATGAATAAATAAACGATAAACCCCAGACCGAATTGTCTGGGGTTTATCGTTTACTCATTTTCATCTAGGTATTGTCGAAGAGCCCTCTATAGATTTTTCTACTTGTCTCTTATATCTCTGGTGGGCACGATACTTCTTCATCAAGTCAGACTTCTCCTCCAGCGTTCGTGAATTCTTTATTGCATTTTTTATCTTATCAGTCCGTGATCGTGCTCTCCAGTCCAAAGATAACTTGTTCCTGCCAAAAATGATACCGAGATGCTGTGCGCCATCAGCAAATCTCGTAATCTTTGTCTTTCCGTCACGATGAACTGGCAATTTCTGATTCTTATCTTTTTCTTCCAAGATCTTTATCGCGAATTGTTTAGCGTCTTCCATGAGCGCATCATCCACCCTGCTGGCAGTGATACCAATGTCGTCAACATAGATAACAATCCTAGTATCGTGTCCTTTCAATTTCTGCTTTATCTTCCAATCTAAGTGTTGGAAATGTATCAAGGTTGCACCAAAGGGCAAGACGAGATGAAGTCGCGAAGCCTCGCGCAAGGATTTTTTCTGATGAATTAGATCCCTTGGCTCCTTGAGGAACACAGCAAAGTCTGGCGAGAATCCTTGAGGGGCTTGCACACTACAACCGCACTTCTTATAAAAGAGATAGAATATGCGCTGTTCAGTGATCTGCTCAAAGAAGCTTTTTATATCAAGCTTCAAGAGCGTCCTGCCGCGCTTTTTACCGAGCAAGCGCCGACCCGCTCTGAATGTTATTTCTCTCAGAGACACCCCCAAAATAAAAATCCGGAACTATATCATCATGCGGCGTTAAGATTTTCTCGTTTATAAGCTTAAGTATCTTCCTCAAGGCAGGAGATTTGGCGGCACTGCGAACAGATTTACCTTCATCCGGTTTTGATCTTTTGCTGTCATACCAATACTGGGCGAAAATTCTTTAGAAAACGCCGTTTATAGTCGCCAGAGAATCTTTGAATGGGAAAACACTCTGAGGACAGGCGTTTGGCAATGTCATTTTTGCTCTGAAGGAATATTTTGGGATAGCGTTGCATATAGAATCTAGCGGCTTAATTTCTTTGCCTTTTTCTCAATCAGAGAATCTGCAGCTTTTGTCCGACTTCGATAAGAGATCTTTCAACATCAATAGTCCTTGAGGTTTGTACATCTTTTTCTATAAGAGCAAACGGCATAATTGAACTTGGGCTGACTTCAAGCTTCTCGGCTAATCTTTGGATAAAACCACGCGACACCTGTTTTTTACCAAATCGATTAAAAAAACAAGCACAGTGGAAACACCCAAGACCTTAGCTAGGTCTTTGGGCTGAATTTGCTTTTACTCTAATTTTTTTAAGTAAATCTCGGAAACGTGTGCATAACGGTTAAAGGACGACTACTCCATGATCGCTATGATAATGCTGATCATCCAGAGAAGAATCCGGAGAATCAGCAAAATATGCTGCTTCATGGTTAGTCGTCCTTACTGACGAAACACTCAAAGCGTTGCTGCAAATCCAAGAAGGTGTATTCATGTTCGTGTTGAGTCGATTAAGGACATCGATCTTAATAATGAAGGCCACTCTAGGACCTCATGGTCATGTAAGTTCCGGAAGTTGTGTTTCGTAGTTGAGCTTAAGTACCATGAGGTCTTTAAGAACCCCTGCCTATAACATAACTCCTAATTCACCTATCTATACCGACCCAACTTTACTACGCATTTATATATACTTATCTTGAATCTGACGGCTCCCGTCTACTTCATGATATTAATTTTATTATGGCGTGCGGGCGACAAGACCGTGACGAAAGAGGACACCGAAGTGCCAGGCAAAATTCCTGCTCTCCATGCACCTGACAAGAGAGAGGTTAGACGCGAGACGTCTAAAATCACCGGTTTTGCTGACCAATCAGCAATGCATTGCTTTCAAGGTGTCGGTTACGAGTATATACTTTTTGTATAGGTTGTCAACAACACTTTATCCACAGGCTATAAAATTCATCCGCCCCCGCCCGAAAAAACCGTAGGGCGGCGCGCGAAAACGAAGAGGAAGGGCGGACGGCGACCTTCCCCCACACCCCCGGCCGCCGTCCGCCCTTCTCCGAGCGCACCGAGCGGAGCGAAGGCGCAATGATTCAGGGACTGGGATTTTCGGCGAAAAATGTTCGAACTTCGTTCAGGTACTTCCGCAAAATCGCGAAAAGCGCAAAATCGTCCGAAAAAGGCGAAAGCAAAATCATTTGCGGGGTTTAAGCGATTCGAACTACATGGGTCGCCGCTCAATCATATGGCTTAAAATATAGCGTTCTCTCAAGGAAAATAAAACACCCTCGTAGAGGGCATCTTAAATGAAGGCTTGCGGGATATCCTATTCCTTGCCTTCCGGCATCTTCTTTACCAGCTCTTTCATCTTGCCTATAAATTCCAGCTTTGCTTTCAGGATCTTCTCCTTTTTCTCCAGCATGGCCAGCTTGAACTCTTTCTTCATCGGGCCGCCCATATGACAGTGCATGTGCTCTTCCCCGTCCTCATACTGTTCGTCGTGTGACATGATTTTATGATTTAATATTAGATTTTTTAATCGACATAAGTACTACGCATGGGAAGACACGGATGGTGCAACATTCCCCTTTATTTGGTTATGAACAGATCTTCTTTCGCTCGGCGGACTTTCTTCGCGCTCGCCAAAGGATCCTTGGCAGCATCGCGATAGCCGAGCATCATGAGGACATTGCTCTTCAAGCCCATTGCTGGAAGGCCGAGGGTATCCTCTTCAGTAATTCTTTGTCCTTGATGTTGATATTGGATTATCAGTATACGCTTATATGTTAGACGTACGATATTCAAGATAATTACAAAGCATTTTCATAATTCATCTATCTCGATCTCGTCCGAAGGGTTGTTTTTATAATAGCGCCGGAGCCCTATCCTTATAAAGAGCAACGCAGCCCAGAGGATTTCTGCGGACAAAGGGGAGATAAAGGCGACCGCGATAGAGATGATGAACACGATTGGCGTGCTCAAACTCAAAAAAGTGAATATCTTCAGGAAATTTGCATTGAAATTGTCGCTGATGAACAATTGCTTCTGGTATGCGTGCCGACCGATCAGATATTGAAGAATGCCTATGATCGCGAAACATCCGGCGGACATTATCACGGCATCCTTGTCGCCCATGTGGGTGCCTAGCACCGAAGCGACGAAGGGGAACGTGGTGACAAAGAACAATAGCGTATTGTTCAGCTTCACTATAGTGGTATCGTAGGTTTTTATTATCGCGAACAGACGCGTATGCGACATCCAAAAACGGGCGATGATATAGAATGTCAGAGCGAAGCTGATGAATGTGGTCGTGTTGGCGCGCAATAGCGGAATAAGCGATTGCGTGCCAGCGGAGATAGGCAGGTCGATCAGATTCAAGACGAGCAGAGTGATGGCGAAGGCAAAGACTCCGTCGGTAAAGCCCAAGATCCTCTCTTGGGGCCACGTGATGCGATTCCTCTTTTTTATATTAGCCTCATCCATATCATATTAACCATAGCATATTAAGCAGACGGATATTACCTGCTCCAATTCCGGCATACTGATCACCTGAAACGCCTTTCTCCAGCTACTGTAGATATTTTTTCACGTTAGTTTCCTGCCCAGCATAAGTATCAGAGCAATGGATGGTTTTGGACGAGTCGTGGAGATAATAGAGACAGGTCGTCGAGGCCGGGTTCAAAGCTGCATTGATGGCGTTTAGGCCGGGACTGTCGATCGGATGCGGCGGCAGGCCTTTATTCAGGTAAGTGTTGTACGGCGAATCGATCGTGAGATCAGCCGGAGCTATCGGAGCCCACCATCCTTGCAGGGTATCACCGCGGGCGTATTGAACAGTACTATCCACATCGAGCGGCATATCCGAATTAAGACGGTTCCAGAGTATGCCCGAGATCAGAGCCATGTCGTTTTGTCCGGCTGCTTCGCGCTGGATGATGGAGGCCAAAGTGAGAAGCACCGTCCACTTGATATCTTTATTCAAGGCAGCTTGTTGGTATGGTGGGAACTTGTCATTAAAATTGGCGATTAGACGGGCCGATACGGCCTGCGGCGTCTCAGCAGGCGGAATGAGATACGTGTCGGGAAAATAGACGCCTTCGAAATAATCAGAGCTGGACGAGGCCGCCATGAATGCCTGCTCCTCGGCAGGCGTCCATTTGAGGTCTTCAGCCAATATGGCCGCCGTTTCTTCCTTGCGCAAACCCGGAGGGATCATCACTCGCACAAGACCGGTTCTATGGGTCAAGATGGCTACTATCAAAATAACTACCATTAGCAACGTTATAGTTAAAACCGGGAACACACGTATTCTTTTTTCCATGGCTTTTAATACGCTCAGAAGAGCATATATGGTTCAATTTGCTCTAAAAACCAAGCGTCCGTTAAATGAGGCTGAAGTTTCATTGCCTGTAGGGATTGCACCCGCCACAGCTTGTGTCATGTATCAATAATATGTAGTATGTGAATATATTCAATCGATGGCGACAATAATGAATAAATCTAGAGATTGGATGGCTAACAAGCGACACCGATATCTAACAATCGGTGTTTTGGTCGTCGCCGCATTATTCGCAGGCGTTTTAGGCTATCATGCCACTCACCGCGCCAGTGCATCGGTTTTGACCAGGAAAGCCTCCGCCGAGCAAGTGACTGTGGCCTCGGTAGCCAGCCTTTCGCCAGAGAACGCCCCGCTTTCCGTCATCGGAGAAGTAACCTCCATCGATCAAGCTACGATCCTTTCACAATCAGCGGGCGAGATAGTCTCTCTCAGCAAGGATATCGGCGGCCAAGTCTATGCCGGTGAGACGATCGCGACCATCGAGAACAGCAGCCAACAAGCCGCCGTCGTGGAAGCCCAGGGGGCGTACGATGCGGCTAACGCCGCTCTGGTGAAGACCGGCGGAGGAGGATCCGCCGCAGATACGCAAGCCGCGCAGGTCGCCGCTTTGGAGAGTGCGTATACAGCGCTCGACGATGCCGTGCATACAAAATCCGATATGCTTTTCAACTATCCGCGATCGGTTAATCCAACGCTCCTAGAGTATTTTAATGCCATACAGTTTTATAAGGCCAACAATAATGAGCTTGTCTTTACAGTCCAGAATGAGCGTCTGACGGTCGAGGAAACTCTGGCTCGAGATTATGCCCTAGCTTCGGCCACTTCCAGCACCGATTTGACGACGAACATAAGCGTTATGGCTGCTGATGCACAGACGGTCGGAACATTCTTGGGTAATCTCGCGGAAGCAATCAACCAGCTAGAGATACAGAACGAGGCCAACGGGAACGCTATACTGCCAGCGGCCACCCTCGTCAGTTATCAGACAACCGTAGCCGCCGCGCGCACCGAGGTGACAACCGTCGTCACCGATCTGACTGGCGCTCTCAATACATATGACGCGTCAGGGGCAGAGGGAAATGTCGAAGAAGCAAAGGGCGCGCTCGATGCCGCCAAGGCGTCTTTAGCCAAGACTTATATCACGAGTCCGGTATCCGGAACCATCGTCGATCTGCCCATCACGGAAGGAGATTATGTGGCATCAGGCGCTGAAGTGGCTGAGATCTCCAATCCCGGCGCCCTCAAGATCATCGCCCATGTGAGCGCCGCTGACGCCAGAATGCTGGCTGTCGGCAATGCGGCCGCGGTGAATGGCACGACGGCGGGAACGATCAGCCAGATCTCGCCGGCCATAGACCCGCAGACGGGAACGATCGAAGTCGATGTGGCTTTGGCAGGCGATCAAAGCGGCCTCACCGACGGCGATTCTGTCACCGTAGATCTCGATCGTAAGCCTTCTGCCCTTTCCGTCGCTTCGAATGCATCGGCTTCTGGCACGGCTTCGGTCATCATCCCTATCGTAGTCCTGAAGATCACTCCGACCGGCCCGGAAGTCTTCACCGTTGATCCTGTGAAGAGCGTCCTCGTGCCGCATCCGGTCGAGATCGGCTCCATACTCGGACAGAACATCATTGTCACGGAAGGCCTCACCCCGAACCTTATGATCGTCACTGACGCGCGAGGGCTCGTCGCTGGTGAAAATGTAACTGCCAAGAATCCGCTGTCCCCTGATTCACCGGCTTCTGCCAAGCCACACGCTAACACCTTAGTTCCTAACCCTTAACTCCCAATCTCTCCCCATGTTCCCGCTTTGGAATTTCTTCCTGGAAAAAAAACAGTTCAGCGCCATATTGGTGGCTGGGCTAGTCGGCTTGGGCGTATATTGCGCGGCTATCATACCCAAAGAAGCTCAACCTGCCATAAATATCCCCGTGGGTTCGGTCACGGTCACATTCCCAGGTGCTTCAGCTACGGATGTCGAATCGCTAGTCACCAATCCGCTCGAGGAGCAGATCGTCAATATCGGCGATATAGACACACTGACTTCAACATCAAAGGACGGCGTCTCTTCAATTCGTGTTCAATTCGACGCCAGTGCCAACATTAACCAGTCCATACAGGAGCTTCGCGATGCCGTAGCCAAGGTCACACCGACTCTGCCTTCTGAGATAAACACGCCGACAGTCAGTCAGGTCAATTATAACGACCGTCCGATCCTTTCCATCTCTGTCTCCGGAGACTTACCGCAGACGCAGCTCTCCGATCTCGGCCAGACCCTGATCAATGAACTTGAGAGCGTGCCGGGCGTCTCCGAAGTCGATGTTTCCGGCATACCGGTCCGTGAAGTGGACATCATCGTCAATAAGAACGCTCTGGCTACGCACGGTCTGAAACTGACTGATGTCATTACCGCCATCGCCAACAGCAATGCTTCATTGCCGGCCGGAAACATCACCATGAACGGCGTAAACTATGACGTGAACTTTCAGGGAAATATCAGTGACCCAAATCAAATCGGCGATATCGCGGTAGCCGCCAAAGACGGCGCGACCATATACTTGCGTGATATAGCCCTGATCTCGGATGGTTTGGCTTCGGCAACGACATATTCTCGCGTATCTGTTGCTAGCGCACCGGCCAATCAGGCCATGACTCTCCTCGTCTACGAGCAGACCGGCGGCAGTGTCACGAACATAGCCAATGGCGTCAAGAACGAAATCAAGGACCTGCAACAGTCTAGCTTGGCAGGGCTCACCGTCCTGATCGCTCCTTCGACAGACCAAGGTGTGCAGGTCTCGACCCAACTCGGCGCTCTTGTCCAAACAGGTATCGAGACGATCCTGCTCATCATCGCCATCCTCTTCCTGACCATAGGCTGGCGCGAAGCTATCGTAGCCGCTCTTTCTATACCGCTCTCATTTCTGATTGCCTTCGCCGGTCTGTACGCTATGGGCTTTACGCTGAATCTAATCAGTTTGTTCGCTTTGATCCTGGCCGTCGGCATCCTAGTCGATTCGGGCATCGTCATCACGGAAGCCATCCATGCGCGCATGAGCTTGTATGGCAATACCCTCGACGCCGCGCGTGCATCGCTCAAAGAATACGCATGGCCCTTGATCGCCGGCACGGCCACGACGATCGCCGTTTTCATACCGCTCATGTATCTGACCGGAACCACCGGACGCTTCATCTCGAATGTACCCGCCACCATCATCATCGTCCTTATAGCCTCGATCTTCGTGGCCTTGGGCGTAGTGCCCTTGATCGCTATAACCTTCACCAACCTCGAGCGTAACCGCTTGGAGAAATGGCAGGAGGAATGGACGCATAAGATCCGAGCATGGTATGTCAAGAAGCTCCGCATCCTCCTTCTAAACCGCCGCGTCCAAAACATCTTCATCGGCACGCTCATCGTACTCTTCATCGCGGCCCTTATACTGCCTTTGAAAGGATTCATCCAGACCTCATTTTTCCCCCAGACCAATCAGGATTATGTCTATGTCAATATACAAAAGCCTCCCGGCACAGACTTGGCAGAAACGGACCTAGTGACAAGGGAGGTCGAGGAGCTTCTCTATTCTGACAAGGATGTTGCTTCGTTCGTCACATCCGTCGGAGCAAGCTCGTCGTTCGGAGGATCCAGCAATTCGACATCCGGTAGCAATCAAGCCAATATCACGGTCAACCTCTATCCGGGACACACGAAATCGAGCACCCAGATCCAGACCGAACTTTCGAAGTTGCTCACACCGATCAAAGACGCCGACATTCAAGTCCTCCAGCCATCGAGCGGCCCCGGTTCCGGCGCGCCCATCCAGATCCAATTCACTGGCAATAATCTCGACGAATTGGTGGCGGCCGCCGACAGCGCTTCTCAATACCTTTCGACTATTTCAGGAGCATCCAACATCACCACCACGACCAAGAATAACGGCACAGAATTCGTGCTCTCAATCGATCGCGCAAAAGCCACGGCATTGGGCCTGACCACAGAGCAGGTGGCGCAGACATTGCGCGCGGCCGTGAACGGCACGATCGCCACGACCATCGAACAGCCCTTGCAGAATATAAATGTAGTAGTCAAGCTGAACTTGAATACGGATTATACCGACCCGTCGAATACCAACGAGGCCACCATAGACAGCATCGATAACATCTCGATCCAGACGCCGACGGGGTCAGTGCTTCTAGGTTCGATCCTGACAAGCTCGCTTGGCAACAGTAATGCCTCGATTGCCCATCTAAACGAGCAACGCATCGAGACAGTCTCGGCATATCCATCAGCTAATACCACGGCTAGCGCGATCGTAACAGCCTTCCAGAAAGGCTTGCCTTCCCTTCATCTGCCTTCGGATGTATCAATCACCTACGGCGGCGACGCTCAGTCCATCAATCAGTCATTCAGCCAGCTCTTCCTGTGCCTCCTTGTCGGGCTGATAGCCATGTTCATGATCCTCATTTTGGCCTTCAATTCGATTCACGACACTATCCAACTCATCTTGATCATCCCGCTCTCGCTCATCGGTATCCTCTTCGGCTTGGCCGCCACGCACCAGACTCTATCATTTCCCGTCTTCTTGGGCTTCGTGGCTCTGGGCGGCGTCATCGTCAATCACGCCATCATCCTGACAGACTCGATGGTCAACATGGCCAAGGAAGACCCGGGAAAGCCCAAGATCGACGTGGCCCTGGAATCCGCTTCAAGCAGGTTGCGCCCGATATTCCTGACGACAGCCACCACAGTCATCGGTATGGTGCCGCTCGAGATCGCCGGCGGGACTTTTGGTCCGCTTGCGTTCACTGTCATGTTCGGGCTCTCGTTCGCCATCTGCTTGACGCTTGTGTTGTTGCCGACACTATTCTATCGGTCAGAGATGAGGAAGGAGAGAAAAGCGCTTAAAAAACACGAGGATGATCAGTTGGGACGAGATAAAAGCTAATACCCGCTCATATCGGCGTTGATGCTGTTGACCGATGATTGAATGGCCTCTTGCGTCCATATATACGCGAGCCAAATGGTGATGATCGTGGAGAGTATTATGAGCACCCATGCGATCTCGCCGATCTGTCTGGCTTTGGGATCCTTCGATTTGAAATACTTCACGCCGGGCCATCTTGTCACAAAGATAAAGCAGATCAGAGGAAGGATGATGCTGAAGGCATATATCCCGGCCTGCGTGGCGACCGACGTCGAGAGCGGAGCTGAATTCAATTTAGTGCCGCAGTTCGGACAAAAATACCACTGCGGCAATACGGGCTCGTGACAAAAAGAACATACCCCCGAAGCGGACGATGGCATGGAAACTGGCGGGATGACTCCGATTACACCATTCATGCTCTGAATTGTAGCTAGAATCTCATGATTTTGCGAATGGCTTAGACGATATGCATTATAGATCAGCCACTATTTCCTCGGTCTTTCTCACCAAGCCGATGCGCGGGAATATTGTCATATTACCACTTTTGGATACATCCATGCGCTCAAAATCGAGATCAACAGCGTGACAGTGGTAAGGATGCTTATAGGCCAGTGAAAAATCTACCTTGATACATCATACGTTGATATCTTTGAAATAAACGCGTCTCGCGCGGTGTATTAAGAGTATGAGGCGGTGAGATGAAAACCATCCTCATGCCATGGTCATTATCAGCTAATATTAAAAACTAACCAAAACAACATGAAGAATAAAACACTTATTGCTTCGTTAGCAGCCCTCGCCCTTATCGGCGGCGCCTTTACCGGCATCGCCGCCGTAGCATCGGCACAGACTGTATCTTCGGGCACGGCTATAACGGCCAATACGGCCACCAAAACCCCTAACAGTAGTCACGGAGTCGCCGGAACGATTGTTTCCATCAATGGTAATACCATCACCCTCACGGGTAAGAACGGCACTACCTACACGGTGGATGCGAGCGCGGCCACTATCTCCCAGATATCCACTATAAATGTCTCCGGCCTTTCAGTCGGAAACACCATAATGGTCGGAGGCACGGTGAATGGCACTTCCGTCACGGCTAAAAGCATCATGAGCGGTACCTTACCGACAGGAAGCTTCGGCGGATCGACGGGAGCAAGTGGACATAAAGGCAGCTACGGCAAAGGCTCCGGCGTCAGCGGCACTGTTTCTGCGGTGAATGGCACCAGTCTGACTGTCACCAGCAAGACCGGAACGGTCTACACGGTCAATGCCGGAAGCGCGAAAGTCTCGAAAAGCGTGAGCGGATCCGCACCGACCGCGATAACCGTTTCAAACATCGCCGTCGGAGACACCGTGAGCATTCGCGGAACTGTCAGTGGCACTTCGATCACGGCTACGCAGATATTCGACGGGATCCATCAGACTCGAGCCCCGAATTCGAGCAGCACTACAACTAAATAAAGAGCATGGCATCCATGCATGACACTACAAGCCTCCTCTGGAGGCTTGTTTTCATGAAATAAATCCGGATAAAAGGTGTACTATACAAGGATGGACACTGTAGAGCATACTGACGAAGAACTGGCTATATCCGTACAAAATGGCGATAAGGAGGCTTTCGGCACCCTAGTCAAGCGTTATGAGGCCAAGCTCATGCGTTATGGCAGGAAATTCCTCTCGACGCGCGAAGATATCGAGGATATGGTGCAGGACATCTTCATATCGAGCTACAAGAATATGAAGAGCTTCGATGCGTCGCAGAGATTCTCGCCGTGGATATACCGTATCGCCCACAATGCTTTCGTGAACGGTCTCCGATCGAAGGCTCACAATCCTCTGCTCTTGTTCGACCTTGATACGCTGATATCCCATCCGGTCTACGAAGATCCGGCAGAGAAAGAGCGGGAGTCAGCTGACATGAGAAAGATGATCGACACCGGTCTTGAGAAGATCTCGCCAAAATACCGAGAAGCGCTCATCCTTTATTATCTGGAGGAATTGTCGTACCAAGAAATAGCCGATGTTCTCCATGTCCCCGTAAGTACGGTCGGGGTCAGGATCCGGAGAGGCAAGGAAGCGTTGAGAAAGGCGTACCAAAGGCTAGATTTACATTATAATGGAGAATAACATGAACAAACATATAGATATGAAAGATGATCTTCTGAAGAAGATCTCTTCGAATGAGGTCGTCATGCGCCCGAAGATATACTTCACGCTGAAGCTCATCGCGCTCGGCGTTATCTCTTTCCTTGTTCTGGCTGTATCCGTATTCACATTCAATTTCATTCTCTGGAGCATACATGCGCAGGCCACTGACGCGTTCCTTGGCTTTGGCCGACGCGGGATACCGCTATTCTTAGCGGCTTTCCCGTGGACACTGCTGATCATAGACATGGCACTCATCTTCGTTTTTCAATGGATAGTGCGCAGGTTCTATCATGGATACAGGAAACCGATACTTTTGGCGCTTATCGGGATATTCGTGATCATGGGCGCGGCTGGAACGATAATAGACTTGACTACTCCAGTGAATGACTTCCTATATCGAGGAGACTCGCGATTCGTGCCGTCGCAAGTCAGGGATATCTATCGTAATACAAGGCGATCGCCGCGGCCGGTCGGAGGCACCTGCCTCTGTGTCATAACGGCCATCGGCACTTCCACTCTCATCGCGGAGAACGCCGTCCTAGGAAGCACGACCCAGTTCATCGTCATGGTCCCTTCGCATGATTCTCACGCGACTACTAGCTCGCTTTCAGTCGGAGACACGGTCATGGTCGCGGGCGACAGAGAAGGAAATACCATACAGGCTTTTGGCATACGCAAGATAGAGCCGCGCTAAGAAACGTCTTTACTTGACCGTCCCGCCGATATTCTCCAAGGCCGTGCGGAATTCCGTCACTTCCCGGCTAAAGGCTGGGATGACGCCGATGATATTCAGGATCCAGCCGACGATCACGATGATGAGGACGGCACCTACGACATACCCGGCCCCGTAGATACAGCCGCGCCACAGCGTATGCCATAGTCCGGTCGAAACCGTGCGCATGTGCGACAGCTCATCTTCTATCTTTTCCAAGTGGCTTTTCAATTCCGGGTCGATCATATTTATGATTTATTTAGTGTAGACCCAGATGCGCGCCGACATGCCGCTCTTGAGCTCCGGATATCGCGCGGGATCAAAGCGCACATACACATTGAACTTGTCCGTCGGACGCTGATTAAAGATGTTATTGACTACGCTGGCTTCCGAAGTCTGGCCTATCTCGTCGACGACGCCGTAATATTCCTTTGAACCGAATGTATCGACCGTGAACTTCGCTACATCACCAACTTGTATGTCTACCAGCCCTTTATCCTCATCAAGCTGTCCGACGACGCGCAGTTGCGTAGGATCGATCATGGTCGCGACGGTCGCCTGACCTCCCAGAGCGTTCTCGAATTGGCCAATGTTCTGATTCACGGAGACGATCACTCCAGCTACCTTTGCCTTTACGATCTGATTGCCCACGCGCGCTACGGCCTGATTCGCGCCGACCAGCTCTCCATTCTTTACAAAAACCTCTTGGAGCACATCCGAGTTAGCGGGAACAAGGGTGATCAGGGGTGCCTCTATGACCGAGAGATCGATATAGATATACTTCGAGGAAACATACAAATATATTCCGAGCACGCATCCTCCGATAACGATGACCCCGATGAACAAATTGATGGTATTTTTTCGTTTCATGATATTAAAAATCGCTTATCTTCTCTCCGGCATCCAATCCTGAAACGATCTCGATCATGCCGTCATCGCCCAAGAGTCCCAATGTGACCGGATTCCGCATGATCTGTCCGCCATCTTGAATGAGAACGAAATCATTGCCATCATTGCCAAGAACAAGGCGAGACGGCACTTCCACGACATTATCGTGTTCCCCGGTTATGGCTTGGACATCGCCGGTCATGCCGGCGAGAATCCGACTGTCCGGTTCGATGAAATACAGCGTGACATGATAGGCGGGCGAGCCATTGATCATGGTTTCCGATGTATCGACCGCAGTCGCTTGCGCCGGGAATCTGACATTGTCGCCATAGGCGTCGAGCGTAACGGTCGTCGTAGCGTTTTCTTGCACATTCGGGACGTCCGTTTCCGATGCATAAGCATCGAATTTCATGACCCCATTATTGATGATCGAAAGGACTGGAACATTGGCCGAAATTACCATCCCTGATTTTGCGATCACATTCCTAACGATACCGGAAAAAGGCGCCACAATAGTAGCGTGATCTATGGCGATTTGCGCATTGTCTATCTCGGCTTGCGCCTGTAACACCGCGTCTTTTTGCGCCTCGATATCTTGGCTCTGCGATCCGGCTTGCGCCAAAGCGAGCGAATCCCCAGCCGAGCTCCAGGCCGCATCGGCGGCCGTTTCGGTATTCGCCGCACCGGTCGCTTCTTGGCTGGCTGCATTGACAGCTTCGGTATCGTCATCTATGGCCGTTTGTGTCATTCCGGAATTGCCGGTCGATAGATCATTGGCGATCGTGCTCAAATCATTCAAGAAAGTTTTTGCGACCGATATCGCTTCGGCGGTCACGCTGCGGGCTTGATCGATGGATGCCGTGTCAGTCGCTTCCGCGTCGAGTGAAGAAAGAGCGCTTTTCCACGAATCGAGCTTATCGCCGACCGCGATCCTCTCCTCGTTTATCGACAAGGCTTCAGTCTCGCTTTGCGTCCTTATAGCAATGGTCGGATTGGCCGTATCGCCGTTGGTGAACAGCGCATCGGCATTGTTGACTATGGCATCATCCGTCTTCAGATATGCGTTGTTCATGGCTACGATAAGGGCAACAGTCGCACTGTCGTATTCTTGCTGGTATAAGGCCAACTGTTCCGGTCGCGTGCCGCTTTGGAGCTCATCGAGTTTTGCTTGGGCGGCAGCAACGGCTGCCTCTTCTTGGTTAAGCGTCGTCTGTTGTGCAGAATCATCCAGACTGGCCAGAGCTTCACCGGCAATGACCGATTCGCCTTCCTTCACGAAAACTTTATCTATGTCGCCAGATTCTTGAAATGACAGATCAACACTGTCGCTCGAAGACACTGTTCCCGGGATATCGGCAGAAGCGACGATATTCCCGCGCGAAACGACATAAGTGCCAAGCACGGGCTCCGTGTTAGAGAAAACATACCAGACCCCGCCGCCGGCGGCAAGAATGATCACGATCCCGGCAATCGATTTGAAATGGGCAGAGAAAAACTGTTTCATAAGATCTCTTTGATTATACAATTATCATAGACATATCGCCATGCGGTTTAAACTTGAATCTTCTCGAAACAATAGCTGCCTATCCACAGAAGTGCCAGCGACATCCCTATCAGGATCATCGTGCTCAAGCCGAATCCCAGATCGTGGTAGCTGATGTCGGCCAGAAGATAGCGCATCGCATTGACGCCGTAGGTCAAGGGATCAATTCGGGAGACAGCAGAAAGCCACGTCGGCAATCCTTGCAGCGGGAACAACGCGCCCGAAAGAAAGAACATCGGCATGACGATGAAATTGATGATGAGCGAAAAGGCCTGCATATCTTCGAGAAATGAGGCGATGATGGTGCCGAACGACGCGAAAATGAGCGAGATCAGGAACATGATGAATATGGCCGGCAATACTAACGGCCAGCTTACCGGCCGGAATCCGAAGAAGATGGATATGATAAGCACGATCACGCCTTGAATGGTGGCGACAGTCGCGCCGCCCAGAGTTCTGCCGAGCATGACATCGGAACGCGGCATAGGAGCCACCAATGTCTCTTTAAGGAATCCAAACTGTCGGTCCCAGATGACTTCCATGCCTGTGAAGATGGCCGTGAAGATGATGCTCATACCAATGATCCCGGGCGCCAAATAGTCGAGATAGTTGCCTCCGGACGCCGAGAAGGTGCCGCCGAAGCCGTAGCCGAACATGAGCAGGAAGACTATCGGCTGGGCCAGCGTGCCGATCAGGCGCGGCTTGGAACGCCAGTATTTCTTGATCTGCCGAAGCCAGAGATAATAGATCTTTTTCATCGAGTATTTAAAGCTTTATCTGTGAAGACGGCGCATCATCCTCATGCGGTCGGTCGAGCCCGAAGCGTCTTCGTCGCGTATGTCTCTGCCGGTCAGCGCCAAAAAAGCTTCTTCAAGCGAGTTTGTACTCGTCCGTTTCTTCAGATCTTCCGTGGTGCCGGTGGCGATGATCTTGCCGTGATCCATGATGGCGATCCTGGTCGCGATCTTATCGGCTTCCTCCATCTGGTGCGTCGTCAGGAACACCGTCATCCTGTCGGTCTTGTTGAGCTCCTGCAAGCGATCCCACATCAGAGACCGAGTCTGCGTGTCTAGACCGGTCGTCGGCTCGTCCAGGAATAGGATCTTGGGTTTATGCAGGAGCCCGCGGGCGATCTCGAGGCGCCGCTTCATGCCGCCCGAGAATGTCTTGACATAGCTGTCTTTGCGGTCCCAGAGATCGACGAACTTCAAAAGCTCCTCGTTGCGCGCGTGCCGCTCTTCGTCCGGCACGTCGTAGAGCACGCCATGCAGATCCATGTTCTCCCAAGCCGTCAGGTCATCGTCCAGAGATGGGTCCTGGAAGACGATACCGAAGGTCCGGCGCGCCGCTTCCGGATCTTTGACCGGGTCGATGCCATTCAAGGTGATCGTACCCGAAGTCGGATGAAGCAGGGTCGTGAGCATCTTGATGGTCGTGGACTTGCCCGCGCCGTTCGGACCGAGGAAAGCGAAGACTTCCCCATCGGAGACCGTAAAAGATACGTCGTCTACCGCAACCAAATCGCCATATTTTTTTGTTAGATTCCTTACTTCGATCATATACATCAGCTATAAATCTTTACGACATCACCCCACCTTGCCATATTTCACCAGCCAATCCAGCAACGGGTCAAGCGGAGTCTCGGCCGCACAGACATGTTTGTCTCCGCCGCCGTAATAGACAATGAGCTTGCCGTCTTTGACGACAGAGCCGGAAGCGTAGACGATGCCCGGCTTGCCGTCATTCTCATACGGCATGTCCGGCGAGAGTATCGGAGCCGGAGCGCGATACAGGATCTTGGTTGGATCCTTGAGATCAAGCAGCATGGCTCCTACCTTGTATTTGCTGGGCTCTTTCTGGTCTATAGCGTGATATATGAGCAGCCAGCCTTTCTTGGTCTTGACCGGAGGGGCCCCGGCTCCGCGGACCCAGGCGTCCCAGTATTTCTTTCTGCTCGGATCTTGATATCCCCGGCCGCCGTGATCCGGCGAGCTCTTAATAGGAGGCACGGCAGTGAGACTGTCGACATAGGCGATCGATATCTTGGGAGCGATGCCGTGAAGGATGGCGTACTTGCCGCGAATCTTACCCGGGAATATCATCCAGTTCTTGCTGCGAGTCCTTGGCGGAGATATCAGGATCGGCCGCTTCCACCTCCAATGCTTGTTCTTCAGGTCTTCGAGCGATATGGAGGTCAAAGCGATGCGCATGTCGTTCCAGCCTTCAAAAGCCGTGTAGGTCATGTAGACCCGGTCGTCTATCCTGACGGCTCTAGGATCTTCGGCTCCGCCCCAGCCGCCGCCGGAAGGATGGAGCTCGATATCGTAATGAGGCATTGGCGCACCCGGCGTCGGCTCCGGCATGCCATATCCGGGCAAAGGCTCATAGACAGGGTGAGCCGATCGTTCGTCAATATGCTTGCCGTCCCGGCTCGAGGCATAACCGATCCGGGAAAGCCCATCCTTGCCGATGGCTCTGTAGAAGATGTGGGTCCGGCCTTCGTCGTCTAGGACAGCGGCTGGATTAAACGTGCCTTCCGATTCCCAGTTACGGTGAGATTGAGGCGATATGACGGGATTTCCTCCATATCGGACAAGATCGTACTGTTTCCGTGGGCTCTTGATTCGCCAGCGCAATGTCACGACGACATACAAGACAAGAACTGCGATGATGAACGAGAAAAGAGCTATATTAAAAGATGGATTCATATGGAACTTGGGTTCATTGTATCACAACCGAGATGCCCTATTCAGACTCTGAACATGCCGCGCCAGATGCGAGGGACGAACGAGAAAAAACGCATGATGGGTTGAAAATACGAGACTGGACGAGAGTATGAAATAACTGGCTGAGGATACGAGATGATCGGCTGAGAATATGAGACTACCGGCTGGGGGTATGAGACGACTTCAGGAAGTGTTTGAGGATATACAATGGCGACATTTGAAGCCACAGTCGCGTAAAGCACCGCACAAGAACCGCTGCTTTGGCATACGGTTATAGCGGACGTTCCCGGATTATCGGCATATACGTACAGAGTGTTTCCGCTGATGCTCGCCGACATCACGTACGAATTTGAATTGCTGTAGATATAGTAGCTTCCCGTGCCGTATATGCCAATCGACTGATTCTGCCCGGAAATCAAACTGACGCTGTTTTGGCTCAAGGAGATGGAAGGCGCCGTGACTGGGCTTGAGACGGTGACATATATGTCGCCGCATGAATAATTCGAACACACTACCAATGTGGCCAAACCATCTTCATTGCCATAAAGAGTGAGGGTGTTGCCGCTAATGCTTGTACTCACGACAGCCGAGCCCTCTGAGAGATAGTAATTGTTCGAACCGCCGTATAAAGTCACAGTGGTGTTTTGGCTAGGAGCCAAGGTAACATTGTTCTGGCTAAAAGTGATCGGGGAGGAAGCGACTTGCGGAATCGAGATCGCAGGATTGTTCGCATAAGAGTAAGGCCACGAGACAGTCTGCGAAGTCGCGCCGTCTACCACCACATATATGGTTCCGCCTGCCGGGATGCTGTATTGCTCATTGGTCACGGTGACGGAGAAATAACCGTTACCGCCGGTATATCCGATATTTCCGAGCCCTTCCGAACTATATGGAATATATGGATTGCCGTAATACAGTTGCACTGGAGCATTGGGATCGGCGTTCACCGAGATTTGTATGTCGCCGTTGTAGAGATCGCTCAACGAGAGCGTCGGGGTCGTGGCGGCATAGGCGTGCAAAATCGATCCCGCCGTCAGGAACAGCGCGAACGAAGCGACAAAAAATGAGATTTTTGAAAGTTTGCTCATAGGTATTTAGTGCATAAAATCTACGCCGTACATGCACAAAATGGTGCAGAGATAAAATACTTTATCATATGGAAAAAGCCCCCCTTAGGAGCCTTTTCTTCCAGATCAGAATGAGATGCTATTGGCCCGTAGTACCCTGCTGCGGCGCAACAGACGGAACGGAACTTGGCCGCATTGTCGGCGACCCGGCAGGCGTGCGATTCATCATCCCGTAATTCCCTGCGTAATTTCCCCCATTGCCGTACATCATCGGTCGGCCATAGCGCATCATCTGATGCGAACCGGAACTGCGGCCGGTCTCCAGTGCGCTCTTGATCTCGCCGACCTTGATGCCGAACCAGAATACGAAGACTATGATGACAATGCCTAGGAACCAACGTAAGATATGGTACGACCAGTGGTGCTGGAAGCACCCATAGCCGCCTTTTGACCACATGCACCTTCCACATTTGCATCCTTCCGGATGCTTATCGCTGTTTGGAGAATCCATGTTATTTAGTTATTGAATAATTGACCTTTTATATGGCATGTACGCTCTGCACGGGTAGGATGGTGCAAAGAAAGCTGTAGACCTGTTACTGCGTCGTGGTCGAAGTTGAAATCACGGTTGTCGTGGTACTGACACTGCTCTGCATGGCAGAAGATGTTCCGGTGGATACCGGCGTATTTACTGTCGTAACAGTGACAGCAGATGTCTGACTAGATGAAGCAGCCGGGGTTGACTGGTTCGAAGATGAATTAGAATACCAGACCCAACCGATCATGATGATTATGATGACGATTATAACTGTCATCCAAGTTTTTGCTGTTTTTGACATAAGTATTTTTGTAGCTAATTGTTAAAAGCGCTTGATAATGCTTGAATGCATTGTACCACGACTAATACGCTTGTCATCCACAAAGTGAGATCTCACTTTTTTATACGACCACTAAGCACACGGGATGCCCTCCAGCGTCGACTACACGGGAACATGTATCTAACAGGTTGTCAATGCGGAGACGGTGGGATTCGAACCCACGAGGCCCTTGCGAGCCTAACACCTTAGCACGGTGCCGCTTTCGACCGCTCAGCCACGTCTCCATCGGTACGCCGTAGCTCGCAAAGCGAGCAAAGGCGACCATTCATTGCGGACGAACTAGGCCATTCTTGCATAATTTTCAGGGTTTTACAAAACAAAGGCAATCTCCGCGAAATCGTGTAGAATTAGCCGCATGGCATTATCGCTCGACACCCTCGCTTCCGACCGCTTTCGCCTGACGCCGCCCCAGCGCGCGGCCTTAGGCCGCCTCGGCATCAAAAACATCAGAGACCTCCTCTATCACTTCCCCGTCCGCTACGGCGACACCGTGTCCGCGCGGTCGATCGAAACCCTTCAGAAAGGCGACACCGCCGTCATCTTCGGCAAGATCACCGGCCTCAAAGCCAGCAAAGGATTCAGGACCAAGATCGACCATGGCCGACGGCGTCGTCGAAGACGAGACCGGCAAGATCCACTGCGTCTGGTTCAATCAGCCCTACCTCGCCAAGATGACTCCCGAAGGCGCTTTCGTGCGCATCGAAGGCAAGATCTCGCAGAGGAGAGCCAAGGCGAAGATTGCGCCACCTTTTGTCACCCCCGCGAAAGCGGGGGTCCAGGGTCAGACTGCTGAAATCGAAAGCGGTGATACACTAGATTCCCGCTGGAGCCTGCCCTCGGCGAAAGCCGGGGGCGGGAATGACAAGAAAAGCGGAACACTGTTGTCGCCGAAAGGGCGCGAGGATGGTTCTCTTTATTTTTCAAATCCCAAGATCGAGGTCGTGAATGAATTGCCGATCGGTGTCGGAGATTCGCTCTTCGGCAACGAAGGCGCCGCGCACAATCTCTACCCCGTCTACCCCGAATCCCGCGGCGTCTCCTCCGCTTGGCTGTATCACAATATCCAGAAGATCTTCAAAACCGGCATCTTGGACGAGCTCGAAGATCCCCTGCCCGGACACATTCTGGTCAAATATCATCTGCCGAACATCCGCACCGCTCTGCTCTGGATCCACGCGCCCATGAAGCCGGAAGACGCCGAAGCCGCCCGCAAGCGCTTCGCATTCGAGGAGATTTTCCTCATCCAATTGTCGCGCCAGAAAGCCCGCGCCGAGTACCGCGCCAATCCGGCTTTCATCATCGAACCTTCGGATAAGTCCACCGATGAATTTGTCAGGCGCTTTCCATTCCCGCTCACTGGCGCGCAAAGCCGAGCAATCGAAGCGATCCTCTCTGATTTTGCCCGTGAACAAGCGATGGGACGCCTCCTCGAAGGCGACGTCGGCTCCGGCAAGACCGCCGTGGCCGCGGCGGCGGCTTTCGCGGCCGTGACCACCCGGCCTTCGATCGTGAATTAGCGTGGCGAACGCGTTCCGCAGAAGTTCGGCAATCTTCAAGTCGCCTACATGTGCCCGACCGAGATCTTGGCCGCACAGCAATTCGAGTCGTTCATCCAATATTTCTCGTACCTGCCGATCCGCATCGGACTCATCACCGGCTCCGGCTGCCGCGTCTTCCCGTCCAAGGTCAATCCGAAGGGCTGGACCGACATCGCCAGGAATCAGCTCTTGCAATGGGTCGGGAACGGCGAGATCGCCGTCGTGGTCGGCACGCACGCGCTCATCCAGAAGTCGGTCGCTTTCAAGCACTTGGCCTTCGTGATCATCGACGAACAGCATCGCTTCGGCACGGCCCAGAGGGCGAAGCTTTTGAAGAAGAGTATTGTCATTCCCGCAAGCCGAAGCGAAGCAAAGGCGCAAGCGGGAATCCAGAGTAATGCAAGCAAAACACTGGATCCCCTCCGCCGGCTGGCGGATCGCGGGGATGACAATAAAAGCGAGGATGGCACAGGATTTCGCGATGTCGGAACACTATTGTCGCCGAAAGGGCGCGTCCTGAATGGGCATGTGTCTTCCGCTCTCGTCCCCCACTTCCTTTCAATGACCGCCACGCCGATCCCGCGCACATTCGCTTTCACACTCTACGGCGACCTCGACCTCACCCTTCTCGACGAATCCCCCGCCGGCCGCAAGCCAGTCATCACCGAGATCGTCTACCCAACCAAACGCGCCGAGACCTACGAGAAGATCCGCCAGGAATTGAGAGCCGGCCGCCAGGCATTCATCATTTGCCCAAGGATCAATGAGCCTCCGCCAGCTGGCGGACCCGATAAAGAGGCAAGCATCATCGCCAAGTCCGTCAAGGAAGAAGCCAAGCGGCTCCAAAGAGATATCTTCCCCGAATATGATATCGGCGTCATGCACGGGCAGATGAAGCCGGCCGAGAAAGACCGCGTCATGGAAGATTTCAAGAACGGCAAAGCCCGCATCCTCTGCTCCACCTCCGTCGTCGAAGTCGGCATGAACGTGCCCAACGCCACCGTCATCGTCATCGAAGGCGCCGAGCGATTCGGTTTGGCCCAGCTCCACCAATTGCGCGGCCGCGTCATGCGCAGCTCATTCCAAGCCTATTGTTATTGTTTCGCCGAGACTACCAGCGAGAAATCCGTCGGCCGTTTGAAGGCGCTCAAGACCGCCAAGAACGGCTTCGAGCTGGCCGAAGCCGACCTGCAACAGCGCGGCGCCGGTGAACTCTCCGGCGCCCGCCAATGGGGCGTCTCCGACATCGCCATGGATGCCCTCCGCAATCTCCGCCTAGTCGAAGCCGCCCGCACCGAAGCCGTGCGCCTCATCGCCGAAGACGCCGGACTCTCGCGATATCCGGCGCTTAGAGCCTCAGTCAAGCAGGCCGAGGAAGGGATGCATTTTGAGTGAATGCGAACCAGTGAATGGATCCTACAAGACGTATCCGACAAGATACAAGCTCGACGATAGGCTTGTAACCGCCCCAGAGGTCATAACTTGTGTATATATTACCTTTGTCGAATCGATGGGGACAATGGTCATGCCAGAACTGCCCACATAGGTGAAATTATCACCGCTTCCTTCTTGAGCGATCAGGTGGGCTTGAGCATGGACAACACCTTTCCCATAGTCGTTGTTGTTGATATCTCTCTTTACATACATGTCGGCCACCGCTATGGCGCCATTTTGGTCGCCTTTGAAATCGATCGTTCCGCGAACTATCAGAGCTTTTGCTCCGGCGGGAACGATACCGAGAGCGTTGATATTCTGCACTTGCCAGTAATTTTGCGCGGTGTCGCCGGTAAAGATCGGGGTATCGTTTGCCAACATCACTATGGAGCTTCCCCCGCTTCCTCCCGCTGGTAACCACACTGCCGCTCCGTTCGCACCGGAAGCCGTGAGCACGTAGCCTGACGACCATCCTTTTGACAGATTGAGATTGCCGCTCACAATCAGATCATTCACGACAGCCAATGAGCCGTTGATTTGCAGAGAGTCAGTCTTGACTTGCGTAGGACTATCCGGTCCTACGTTGATAGGTGCCGCTACATTCCCGTTAGGCGGCGACTGCGTCGGAGCCGTCCATGTGTTTCCGCTTGCCAGAGCCGAGAGAGCAGTAGCGCCGAGGAGGAATCCGGCGGCCACTAGCGTGAATGAGATGATCTGCTTTTTCATAGGATTAAAATTAGGCTTAATGGTACTTTTGTGAGGCTGTGATGATACAATCAGCTTCTAGTAAAGCCATATTTAACAAATATTAATGAATATGCGTAAAAAAAACGATTTCTTGCCCAAATTGCGCTTCCAAAGCGGTAAAAAAGAACGGCCGGTTTAGAGGGATCCAGAGATACAAATGCACCGGCTGTTCCGTTCAATTTCAGATATCAAAGAAAAGAGACCCGTCTCAGATCAGAAAGAAGCTCTGGTTTGATTTTTGTTTTCGATACGCGACCGTCGAGACGCTCACGGAGAAATACCGCAAGTCCGAGAAGTGGGTCCGCAATCAGCTCAAGCTCTACGAGCTTCCGGACGCGAAGCCAGTTCCTCGCGCCATGGTCGCGGTCATGGACGCGAGCAAGGTCGGGAACGAGTGGATCTTCGTGGTACGCGATCCGCATACGAAAGAGAACGTGTACATGGAGACGATCCAATTTGAAAGCACGTTCTGCTACCAGACGGCGCTTCGGGAGCTGAAAGAGAAAGGTTTTACGATCAAAGCCATCGTGGGAGACGGAAAAGTGGCCGTATCGTGGCTTTTCAAGGGAATACCGTCGCAGATGTGCCACTTCCACCAGAAGCAGATCGTCGTGAGACGGATCACGCTCAACCCTCTCTTGCCAGCCGGCGTGGAGCTTCTGGCAATCGTGAATACCTTGACTGCGAGCACTGAAGCGGAATTCACCTTGAAGTTCAAGGAATGGTGCGAAAAGTGGGACGCGTTCTTGAAAGAAAAAAGCTTGAACGAAAAAACCGGAAGATACGCTTACACGCATCGGAAGCTTCGAGGCGCTCGAGACAGCATTAAAAGGCATTTGCCGAACCTGTTCACTTTTGAAAGATACCCGGAACTCCATATCCCGAACACCACGAATTCTCTTGACGGTTCATTCACCAAGATCAAGAACTCGATAGCCATTCACGCCGGGCTCGCGCGCGAACAGAAGATCAAAATGGTCAAAACATTGCTTGGAGGGAAAGTCTAGCCTCACAAAAGTACCATTAAGCCTAAAATTAGCTCTGTGTTAAGAGATTGGATATGCCCATAGTATATCATCCTGACGCCAAAAAGGCGCCACACCATTGTCCACAGCGAAATCTTGTCCGCCCCCTAGGATTCGAACCTAGGACCCTCGAGGTATAAGCTCGATGCTCTAACCAGCTGAGCTAGGGGCGGGTTATCTAAAGCTTAATCTAAAATCGTCCTTAAAGAAAGCATGGCTCTAGGCCATCGTATTTTTCTTCATGAAAATTTTAACTTTTCTTCACGATTATTTTAACATTTCTTATAGGTTTCTTAATCACCTCTTCCTTATAATCCCATCCGAGACAGGTTAATCCTGTCCGTGGGCCGTTGACACGGTGTCGGCTCCCCCTAGCCGGTCGGAGCTCTACGGGTTCGACTCCCGTACGGTCCACCATAATGTATCATGGCACTTGACTTGAAGTTTGATTCGAGTATACTTGTATCCAACTGGCTAGGGGGAGCTGATACTCAAACCGTAGAGTTCGCAAAAGTCCGCTTCGGCGGGCTTTTGCTTTTCAAAGATATTTCGCTTCTAATCGGCCTTATACCAGCTTCTTCTCCTGCTTGACCACGATCCCATTCCCCGCCAGCAATTTCTCGTATTCTTCGCGCTCTAAAGTCTCTTTTTCTACCAGCGTCTTGGCCACGATCTCGAAGGCTTTGCGATTTGCCGTCAATGTCTTCTCGGCGAGCGTTCGCGCCTCGGTCATGATGCGCGTGACTTCCCCGTCGATCTCGGCCGCCATCTTCTCGGAATATTCCCTGTCGGCCACGCCCATGCCGAACATCACGCGGCCTTGTAGCGCTCTCGAGAGCGACCGGCCCGATCTTCTCGGACATGCCGTAACGCGTGACCATGTCGCGCGCCAGCGCAGTTGAGACTTGCAAGTCATTAGAGGCGCCAGTCGTCATGTCGTCGAAGATCATGCGCTCCGCCACATATCCGCCGAGCGACACGGCGATATCGTCTAGGAATTCCTTGCGAGATTGGAGTTTACGGTCCTCGAATGGCAATTTCAATGTATAACCGGCGGCACGGCCGCGAGATATGATGGAGATCTTATGAACAGGATCGGCATGCGGCAGGACCGAAGCCACGATGGCATGTCCGGCTTCATGATAGGCGGTGATCTCCTTCTCATGCGGCGACAAAACGTGGCTCTTGCGTTCAGGACCAAGCATCACTTTCTCGATCGAGCGGATGAAGTCGAACTGGCCGATGGTCGTGCGGCTCTCGCGCGCGGCCAGGATGGCGGCCTCATTGGTAAGAGAAGCTAAGTCGGCGCCGGAGAATCCCGGCGTGCGCTCGGCGATGATGCGCAGATTGACGTCTTCGGCCAATTGCTTCTTGTCGGCATGGACCTTGAGGATGGCTTCGCGGTCGTTCCTGTCGGGAAGATCGATGACCACGCGCCGGTCGAATCGGCCGGTGCGCAGGAGCGCCGGATCGAGCACGTCCGGCCGGTTGGTCGCGGCCATGACGATGACCTTCTCGTTCGGCTCAAAGCCGTCCATCTCCACCAGTATCTGATTCAAGGTCTGCTCGCGCTCGTCATTGCCGCCGCCGAAGCCGCCGCCCCTAGTGCGGCCGACCGCGTCGATCTCGTCCACGAAGACGATGGCCGGCGCGGCTTCCTTGGCCATCTTGAAGAGGTCGCGCACTCTGGAAGCGCCGACGCCCACGAACATCTCCACGAATTCCGAGCCGGAGATCGAGAAGAAAGCCACGCCAGCCTCGCCGGCTACCGCGCGCGCGAGAAGCGTATTATGATTGATAAGACCGTTGGCCATAAAGTTATGCAGCCCTGGGACCGTCAGATCATAGACACGGGCAGTGCCAGAAGAGATGTCTTTGATCTTCGTGAAGAAGAATTCGCCCGAGGACAGCCTATGGAGTAATTCAACCTGGGGCGACCGTTCAGTCCTGGGCGCAAGGGTCACCACTCCTTCAATAAATGTCGTCATCCCGGAGACCGATGGTTGACGCTGGCCATTCATGTATCTTTTGACGTTCTTGTACAACGGCAGGCTGTAGAACGCCCGGTCAAGGACCTTTGTCGTATAACCCAATCCTTCAGTCCATAAGGAACGGATGGGCTTTTGTTGGTGCGGAATGACATTGATATTCGTATTCCTCTGGCGCGCGCAAAGCTTTTCGAGAGCCGCTCGCTTGCGCCCGACCCCGAAACCGATCTGTGATCGGTACGCCTCCACAAAATCCCCGTATATCGAGACATAGAATTGCAGCTTGCCATTGTATCTTTTCCTCCGTTCGTATTTTCGCGCTACGATGCCAAGGTTGAGCAAGAGCGCGTGGACGGCATCTATGAGTTCCTTGCTGGCGCTAGACAAGCCGACGGCTCCGTATTTTTCGACATAGCCATCCGTGTCAAAAAGCCCTTTTAAGAAAGCAGAGACCACCGGCAACGGCGAGGCCATGACTGCATCCGGTACGGTTTTGAACTCGGCGTATGTTTCAGAAAGCCCCCACTTGATCAGGGTCCTTTTGGCTTCAATGCTGCTCAATTCATAATCATACGGCCGTGAAGCGGTTTTTGAGAATGTGCCTCCAAGGCAGCGGCTGGAAATGGCTTGGACGCGTTCGAGGATCTCTGCATCAGCTGTCGTCAAGCAGACCCTATTCTTCACTGTCAGACAACCATCGCCGACAAGCACGCCTAGGAGATACGCGATATCCGGATCCAATGTGCGGTCGGTACCGAACGTATTCGTGCGCGTGCCCACGACCACATATCCGTCTTCCTTGAGATCGGCCAGTTTCTTGAATTCGAGACAGCCGCTCTCCGGATTGACCGCCACTATGGGATGCTCCGGAGTGCCTTCGATCGACATGCCGTTTTCTGTCCGTATCTTGCGTGTTTCTTGCACACCGAGATCATACCAGTGTGACGCGGAAGCTTCCTCGAAATGCAAAGACATCGGATCATAAGCTAGGATCTTGAGCCCGTAAGCCTTGTTATCGCCATCTACTGCAAAATATTTCGGGATCCCGTCCATCCGCATCGGCCCTTTGTTGGTCAAGACCAATGAATCTCCGGTTATGCACTTCCCCGTTCCCGGCGCGCCCATGAGCAAAACGCCTTTGGGTATCTCGGCGCCGATGTCGATGAATTTCTTTGGATTCTTCAGGAAGTCCACGATCTCGAGCAATTCCTGCTTGGCTTCCTTGGCGCCGGCCACGTCCTTGAATGTGATCTTGACCTTGACGTCCTCGGGCATGGTCACGCGCGCTTTGGATTGGCCGAATGACAGCGCCGCCATGCCGGCACCGCGCATCTGCCGCGAGATAAGCCAGATGAAGAAGCCCAGGAATAGGAGCGGCACCAGGAACGGCGCCAGCTGCTCGGTCCAGTAGACGAGCCCGCTCGGTTGGGCCACGGCGATGGTCGTCGTCGATAATTCCGCCGTAGTCACGCCGAGGCGCGTCAGCGAATCAGTCAATGACGCGTCTGTCTCTCTCTGCGCGGTCTTGACCGACTTGTCGAGGTAAGTCGCGGTGACGCTGATATCGTCGACGGAGAGCGATGTGATCTGGCCTTTCTTCAAGTCGTTGGCGATGGTCGAAAGCGGCACCGATGGAGCCGTGGTCGTCTGCGAAGCATATTGCGAATACACGGCGGTGACGAGCAGGAACACCAGGATCACGGTGGCGGTGATATTGAGGAAATTCCAGCGCGACGGCTTATTCCGGCGCTTTCTGTCGTTCGAGCGCCCATTTGGGCTTGAAAAAGGAGGCATGTAGCGAATATAACAGAAATGTGGCGAAATTGAAAGAAAATTGACTGGAAGATGAGACACATGCTCATGAAGGACATTGCCAACAAAACGAATACCAGGAATATGGGAACGGGGGCACCGTCCTGAATGAGCATGTGTCTCGTCTTCATGCAGGTGAATGAAAATCGCCCCGACTTTAATCGGGGCGATTTCATTAGTTGGAAAAAGCTTATTCTTGAGACTATTGCTTCTTCTCGCCGCAATTGCAGCGCTTGCCGCAGCACTTGCAGAGCTTGCCGGCGCCCCAGACGATGATCAATATCGGCCAGACGATGCCGAGGACCGAGCCGGTGATCCAGCCCAAGTTGTTAAAGAGGAACGCGAGACCGATCAGGATGATGGCGATCGGGCCGATGACATGATGGCCGCACTTGCACGAGCCGCATGTCTTGGGAGCTTCGTTAGGATTCATGATGTTTGAAACGATTAAAACTTATAATATGGGGGTATTGTAGCATATGCACTCAAAAAAAGACCATGACCGCGTAAAAAACCATTCAATGTTTTGCTAATTATGCAATATAAATAATAACCTGTCAATTGTGGAGATGGCGAGAATCGAACTCGCGTGCAACCGATATGCGTCGGACGACTCTACGGCGGTAGAAAGCTTTGAAGCGCTAGCTGGCGCTTTAACGATCCCGCTATAAAGCAGACAAAACACGGGATCGCGATCTCATGATTTCGGGAAACGGGGTGAGAAGTCCCGTCTGCCCTACATTCAGGTTATAACACCCGGTCCTCGAGTCAGAATCCCCCGAGGCGGGCGCGCCCTTTAAGCAAGGGCGAATGCGAAGTCCTTTGCCGTAAAATACGGTGAAGTTTTAGCATTTAGGGTTTCCATCAGATTTACGAGTTAATGGTGCTCGCGCCGCACGAACGAACATGGTCGGTTGTCTATGCCGATCATCCCCAATTTGTTAAATTCCAAATCATAAATTCCAATTTCCAAACAAATCTCAAAATTCAAATCTCAAAGAAGGAAGATTTGGAATTTGGATTTTGGTGCTTGGAATTTATTTGGAAATTGGTGCTTGGAATTTGGAATTTTGGTTGTCAATGATCCGTAAACTCCCTCCTCACCGCTCGGTCGGTCTCCCTCTTTTTAATCGATTCGCGCTTATCGAATCTCTTCTTGCCGCGGACCACGGCCACGGAAACCTTCACTAAGGGACCTTTAGTATACACTGAAATCGGCACTAATGTCAAACCTTTGCCTTCTTCGAGCGAGGCCAGCCTCCGGATGTCCTTACGAGCTAGGAGCAGTCTGCGGTTCCGGCGCGGCTCGTAATCATCCGGAGTGTTCTTGATCTGGTACGGCGGCACCAGCATGTTCACTGCGAAAGCTTCCCCGCCGCGCACGAGCACGTGAGCTCCGTCGAGCGAACCCTGGCCATTCTTGAGCGATTTCACCTCGAAACCGAGCAGCTCTATGCCAGCCTCGAATGTCTCGAGGATCTCGTAGTTGAACCGGGCCTTTCTGTAGTCGATAAGGGTTGGCATGGGAATGAAGTAAGTATAAAGTATAAATGGAGAAAAGTATAAAAGTATGAACACATACAATTATACCTTTATACTTTAATACCTTTATACCTTATACTTGTCCCATGCTCTCCCCCACTAAATGGAACCTCTACGCCTCCAACGAAGATGCCTGGAAATCCATGCTCTCCGATTGCGCCGCGGCTAGAAGCTCGATCGTGCTCGAACAATTCATCTTCGTCAAAGACGAATTCGGACAAAAGCTCATCGATGTTTGCGCCGAGCGGGCCGCCGCCGGGGTCAAGGTGCGCTTCCTTTGGGACGCATACGGCAGTTTCACTTTTTGGGGATCGGGCATCGTCGAAGAGCTCCGCGGCAAAGGTATCGAGCTTACTTTCTGGAAGACCTTGGTACCGGCCTACACGACGGTCCCGAACATCCGTTCCTGGTTCTTGCGCAATCACCGCCGGACGCTCGTCATCGATGAGGAGATCGGGTACACCGGCAGTATCTGCATCCGCGACAACATGAAAGACTGGCGCGACACCAACGCCCGTTTCGAAGGCGCAGTTGTCGCTCACATGCAATATGCTTTCAATCGCATGTGGGCACGGGCCTTGAAGCACCGGCAAATGCCGCCGCGGGCCTTGCCGAGCGACCCGGAATTCAGCTACCTGACCAATCTCCCCGCTCCGGGCAAGCGCCGCATGTATCGGGCGCTTGTCGAAGCCATCCGCAATGCCGACCGCTATGTCTATCTGACCACTCCGTATTTCGTGCCGACGCATCGTCTGCTCCGCGTCATCAGACAAGCGGCAGAGCGCGGCGTGGATGTGCGCCTACTCCTCCCCGAGCGTTCGAATTATTATTCGGTAGACCTAGGCGCACAGTCCTTCTTCACGACCCTGCTTGATTCTGGCGTGCGTATCTTTCTATACCCCAACAATAATGGCAGCATCATCCACGGCAAGACCGCTGTCATCGACGGCGAATGGGCCACGGTCGGTTCGCTCAATCTCGACAATGTCAGCCTGCTCTACAACTTCGAGGCTAATATCGTCAGCACAGATGCCCGCTTCGCCGCAGAGCTCACAGCCCATTTCACGCGCGACACGAGTATATCCAAAGAAGTAAACGTAGCCGAATGGAAAAACCGCTTCTTTGTTGAAAAACTCCCAGAGATCGCCATCCGCCTGGTCAGGAGGTTCCTGTAGGAATTGAATTGGATCTGGCGTGAGTGAGACATGCCCATGAAGGACATTGCCAACAAAACGAATACCAGGAATATGAGAACGGGGGGCACCGTCCTGAATGGGCATGTCTCACTCACGCCAAGCTTGCGATTTCCAAAGCTTCATGCTATAAATGACACCGTAATCCAGATCATCCGCTAAAACCTTGGCTCAACGCGTCAAAATCAACCACCAGATCAAAGCCTCCGAATTGCGGGTCATCACCGCCGAAGGCGAGAATCTCGGCGTCATCACGATCGGCAAGGCCCTGGAAGAGGCCCGCAAGCGCGATCTTGACCTGATCGAGGTGTCGCCGTCGGCCGTGCCGCCGGTCGCCAAGATCATGGATTACGGCAAGTACAGCTACGACGAGAAGAAGAAGGCCAAGTCGGCGCGCTCGAGGACCGTGACTACCGAAGTCAAGACCGTCCAAGTCAAGATCGGCACCGGCGAGCACGACCTCAACCTCAAAGCCAAGCGCGTCTCGGAATGGCTCGCCGGAGGCAACCGCGTCAAGATCGACTTGTACCTCGTCGGCCGTTCCAAGTACATGGACTTCAAGTTCCTGAAGGAGCGCCTCGAAAGGATATTGAAGCTCATCACCGTCGAATACAAGGTCGCGCAGGAAGCAGTTAAGGGACCGAAGGGATTGACGATATTCGTAGAGAAAAAGTAATATCAATAAATTTCAAAGTCCAAATCACAAATTCCAGATAAATCCCAAATTTCAATGATCAAAAAGACAAATTGCCTTTTGAAATTTGAATTCTGAGATTTTTCTGGAAATTGAATTTTGAAATTTGGAATTTTAACCAGTAATTAATCCACTATGAAGAAAACAGTTAAATCCTACGCTAAGCGCCTCAAAGTCACCCGCAACGGCAAGATCTTGGCGCGCAAGAGCGGCCAGAACCATTTCAATGCCAAGGAGCGCACCCGAGCTTCCATGAGCAAGCACCGCACGCATTCCGTACACATGACCAACGACGCCAAGAGCAGGTTCCTCATCAATATGCGTTGATGTTCCCAATACCTTTATACTTTTATACCTTAATACCTTAATCCCATGACCAGAGTAAAGAAAGCCGTCCATGCCCTGAAGAATCGCCGCAACACCCTGCGCCAGACCAAGGGCTTCCGCCTGCGCCGAGCCAATACCGAGCGCGCCGCCAATGAAGCGCTGGCTCATGCCGGCGCCTATGCTTTCGCCCACCGCCGCGACAAGAAGGGCGACTTCCGCCGCCTCTGGAACGTCAAGATCAACGCCGGATTGCGCTCGATCGACGCCAAATACGCCTACAGCAAATGGATGGGTGCCGCCAAGAAAGCCGGACTGGCCCTCGACCGCAAGTCTCTGGCCCATCTGGCCGAATTCAAGCCGGAGATATTCAAGAAAGTCGTGGAATCAGTGAGCTTGTAAAGGGCCTGTTTTTTGGCTATTATTGAATTGTGTCAGATCTGATCCGCGTGTGCGGGTTGGGAGAGTTCAGGCGTCACTCAAACGCCTGAACTTTTTTTATCGTAGCGTGCAAAGTTGTAATACTTTTCATAGACATTGAATGAAAGGGTGGGCCGAATGTTCCAACTCACTGGAAAATTCTAAGTCAAAACACGAAAAGCATGGTCATATAATGAAGCGGTATAAGGCTCGTTTGAAACGCAAAATATTGTACGACATGAAAAAGGCCCTTCAGTTTTTTCGAGGAAAGGGACTGCCGTCTCGACAAGGCATCTTCACCAACGCCACTTTATGAGGATCAACTGTTTCGCTGTCGTCCGGCAACGCAGCCACTTTGGTTCCCTACTTATTTGAAATGCTATCTGAAATGCCGATAGCATACTCCTTCAGCCGCTCCGGCATGATCGCCTTCACGCCCAATTCATCGTTCAATCTCTGCGCCAAGTGCATCGAAGCGCCCGGCTCGCCCATGACAACGAATACTTCTTTCAATCGGTCGGTAGCAGTCGATACGAATTGCACCAGATGGTCGCCGTCTTTATGGGCCGAATAGCCGTAGAGCGTCTCGATATGCGCTTTGACTTCTACATTCTTGCCTTGGATACGCACTTTTTTGGCTCCGTCGGCCAATTCGCGCCCGAGCGAGCCGGCAGCCTGATAGCCGACAAGCAGGATCGTGCTCCGCGGATCCGGCAGATAATGCTCCTCGTGGCCGACCACGCGCCCGCCGACCGACATGCCCGAGCCGGCTAGGATGATCTTGGCGCCTTTCCAATGCTCGATGCCGCGCGACTCGCCTTGCGAGAGCACGTATTCCAAGTGCGGGAACTTGAAGATGTCATTACCGGCCTTGATCTCCGCCAGTGCGCGTTCGTTGAATAGATCTTCATTGGACTTGTATATCTCCGTGGCCTTGATGGCCATAGGCGAATCCACAAAGACTTTGACCGAAGGGATCCTCTTTTGCTTCACAAGCAGGTCGAGCTCATACAATAGCACTTGGGTGCGGTCGATCGAGAATGTCGGGATGACCAGCGTGCCGCCGCGCGCCAGAGCCGCTTTGATGATGCTCTCGAGCTTGGCCTCGCGCTCTTCCTTGGGCTCGTGATTGCGGTCGCCGTAAGTGCTTTCCATCACCAGATAATCGACGTCGCCGACCGGCTCGGCATCGCGCAGGAGCGGTGACCGGTGAATTGCCGAGATCGCCGGTGAAGAGGAGCTTCAAGGGTTCAGAGTGCAGGGTGCAGGGTACAGTCTGTGATCCAGTTTTGGCTTTATTCTGACCTCCGAAGTCTTGGTGTAGGAAGTGGCGAAGGAGGTTGGGTTTTGTGTCTTAAGATCCTCTGTACCCTGTCCCCTGTACCCTGTCCCCTGTACTGTCACTTCAATCATCGCTGACCCCAAAATGTGGCCCGCGTCTTTCAAAAATATCGAGATATCGTCGTTCAATTTGAATGCCTGATGATATTCAATCGTCTTCCATAGCGGAAAGACTCTTTGTACGTCTTCGATGCCATAGAGCGCCGCCGCGCCTTCATGTGCGGCTTCAGCAGTCATGATCGAGACCGCGTCATTCAAGACTAACTCAGCCAGTGCCTTTGTTTGCGGAGTCGAGTAGATCGTGCCTTTGAAGCCTTCCTTGACCAGCTTGGGGATGCGGCCGACGTGGTCGAGATGCGCGTGCGTCACGAACAGGGCTTGGATCGAAGCCGGCGCATACGGGAATGCCTCGCTGTTCTCCGGCAGAGCCACCTTCTCGCCTTGAACCAGTCCGCAGTCGATCAGGATCTTGGTGCCAGCCGGCGATTCCAATAAGAAGTTAGCGCCGGTAACTGTGCCAACGCCTGCGGCAAAAGTGATCTTTGCCTTTGAAGGATCATCCATGGCTCTATTGTAGCATCCAATCGAAAACGTCCCGATGTACATCGGGACGTTTTCAATGGGTCGCGAGAGATATACCCGCTTGCGCAGGTGGGACGTCTCACACCCAATGCCGATGGCACGGATGAATTTGAACAGCCGAACTGTTCGTCGATGTCCCGTATATATTTATTTTGTTGGATTTATGCTCTCGCAACCTGTATACATTTTAGTCCGTGAATCGACAGGCGCAAGGGGGATAACGAGTTGTGCCATGATTTTTCGCATCGTGGCAAAGTTGACAAAAGAATCTTGGAGGAGTATGCGGAGACCTCTAGCCGAGCAAGCCTTCGAGCTCCGGCGCGTATGTGATCGCTTCTTGCACGAGCTTGTAGTCGATGATCTCCCCTTTTTTGAACCAATGCGCGATCTCGTCCTCGGCTTCCTTGACCGAGCCCGAGGCATGGACCAAGTTACGGATGGCGCGGCCGTCGGCGTCGCTCATCGAATACGAATCGAGCACGAAATCCCCGCGGATGGTGCCGACATCGGAAGTGCGAGGCTCAGTGCCGCCAGTGAGCTTCCTCACCGTTTCCACCGCGTGCGCCCCTTGCCAAACCATGACGAGCACAGGGCCCTTGGTCATGTACTTGACCAGATTCTTGAGGATGATGCCAGTGATGACGACCGGATCGGTATGCGGGGGCTTGAGGCCTTTGTCCGTATAGCCCTTGATGGTCTTCAAGCCAGTCTTCACCCGCCATTCCGGATCAAGCGTGTAATGCTTTTCGACAAGCTCCGCAGTCGGGACCATCATCTTCGCCGCGACGAGCTTCAATCCGATCTGCTCATAGCGCTTGATGATCTCGCCGATGAGGCCCCGCTGGATTCCGTCGGGCTTGATGATGACTAGCGTGCGCTCATGCTTGGGGTGGGTAGGTTTCATAGAGGTGAATGATAGCGAAAAAGAATTTTAACTGGCATTAATCGCCTAGATCTTTTAGACTGTCAATGACTGTAATACGACCGGCATTTATATCGCGTTCCGCCCTATCAAGGCTCTGAATAAAATGCTCGTTAAACATGGCGATATTCTATCAAAAAATCGGGGATATGCAACTATCTCACGCGCTACAATGTGAAGCTATTCAGGATTCCGTCAATGACACTTTTGGTACTTACGGTATCCGCCAGTCCTATGGAATAGAGATCGCCATCTTTCTCAAAGAAATAAGTTCTTTTACCAAGCCAATTACATTGCATATTTTTGAAATCCTTACGCCGTCAAAATCTCCGCGCCGCTCTTGGTGATGAGGACGGTGTGCTCGAAATGCGCCGAGGGCTTGCCATCGGCGGTGCGGTAGGTCCACTCATCGGCGGCAAGGGCGATGCGGCGCGTGCCCAGATTGAACATCGGTTCGATGGCGATGACCAAGCCGGGAGAGAGGACTTCGCCTTGGCCGGCTTCGCCGTAATTCGGGACATAGGGATCCTCGTGGACGCGGAAACCGACTCCGTGGCCTGCCAATTCCTCGACAATGCCGTACTTCCCCGCTATGCCGATCAATTCGATGGCGCTAGAGATGTCGCCGACGCGCCGGCCGGCTTTGGCGGCTTTGATGCCTGCCATCAAGGCTTCCTTGGTGACGGAAAGCAGCTTCTCGAGCTCCGGAGAGATCGTGCCGACGCCCACGGTCACGGCCGCGTCGGTGATCAGGCCTTTGTGTACCAGGCCGAGGTCGAGCGAGACGATGTCGCCTTCTTGCAGGATCTTCTCGTCCTCGTTGGGTATGCCGTGGACGATCTCGTCATTCACGGAAACGCACAAAGACGCCGGGAATGGTCGGCTGGCTCCGCGCGGCTTGTAATTCAAGAACGCCGACTGGTCGCCGCCATTGGCGATCATCTCTTCGGCGCAAGCGTTCAATTCCGAGGCGGAAACGCCCGGTTGGACCAGTTTGACTAGCTCGCGCAATATAGCGGCATGGCGATGCCCACCTTCTCGCAAGATTGTGATATCTTTCTTTGTTTTGAGAGTAATCATCTATTAAGGCGGACGAGGTAGAGATTCTGAAAGCCCGAGAACCTGTTTGAGCGAGCTGAGATCGCGTTGGTCCGGAGAATGCGGGAATTTGTGTCATCCCCGCGAAAGCGGGGATCTAGTGTCTTTGCTGTATGACCCTGGATTCCCGCTTGCGCCTTCGCTTCGCTCCGGCTTGCGGGAATGACAACAGCATTCTTTACAGAGCTCTTCAATAGCTGCTGTCTCGTCCGCCGCCATTCAGATTACCCCAAACCGACCTGCTTCACAATATCCGCGTGGATTGCTTCGACAGATCGTTCGCCATCGATCTTGAGGAAGCGATAATTCTTGTTGGTGCGGAAAAATTCCACGGCAGGCGCCACATCTGTCTCATACCAGGCCAGACGCCTCTTGACGTCTTCGACGGTGTCATCGAAGCGCTTGCGCAGCAACAATCGCTTCAAGGCTTCTTCCGGACTGATGTCGATATTCAAAACCCAAACAGTTTCGATGTTGTAGAATCCGAAAACTGAATCGAGCACGCCGGCTTCGTGGTACTTGCGAGGCGTGCCGTCGAAGATGATGTGCTCGTCGCCGGTGCAATTCTGAATGAGCGGATTTTCCCACATCTTTATGGCCAAAAATTCGGGTTGGAGCCCTCCGACATCGTTGACATCGCGGGACTTCTTCTGCGTGAATGATTCGCCTTTGACGAAGTCACGGAATTCTTGGCCAGTCTGGATGTAGAGGATGTCGCGCTTCGGATCCGCTTTTTTCAGATCTTCCATGAGGAGCTTCACCTGCGTCCCTTTGCCGCAGCCAGAACGGCCGATGAAGATGAAGGCTTGAGGTTTCATTGGGGATAGTTTACAGTGAAAAGGGCAAAGTGCAAAGTGACAGTCAGCTTAAAATTCTAGAAGCAACATCTCCTTTTCGTCAGAAAATCAGAGGTATCCCCGCACGGCCTAATTTGCTGAATTGATATATACTTTGTTGCGTGAAGAGAGCGGAATTTCTTGCGCTTTTGAGGCGCGTAATACGATATCAAGCAAGGTCAGGAAGCGTTTCCTGTCGTTGCTCCGGTTGTTGTAGTGGAAAACAAAGCCGTTTAGGTACTCCTCCAAATGCTGTTTCGAAACGCCCTTGTGCGTCCCGGCAACGCTCCGCTTGACGTGCGACCAGAACGATTCGACCGTGTTGACGTGAACGTCCCCGCGGACATACTCCTTCCGGTGATGGTCCACGGCATGATGATCATACAGCCTTCCGACTTTGACGAATGTGTTGCTCTTGTCGGTCATGAGGCGCGTTCCGGGCTCGATATGACGGAGAACGAAATCGCCGGTCGGCGCCGTTCCCATTCCAATGACCGTCTTGGCTCGCATGTCCCCGCCTCGTTCGACGGCTGCCATGGCCTTGGATTTCCTCTCGAAGGCCTCCCTGAGCCGCTTTCCGTCTTTTGGACCGGTCTTTCTGCCGCCAAAGTACGCCCCATCGGTTTCAACATCACCGACAAGCCTTTTAATGCCTTGCTTCAGCGAGGTTCTGATCTCGTGGAGGATCCTCCATGCGCACTTGTATGTGACGGCCAAGTGACGCTCCAATTGCTTGGCCGAGACGCCGCTTTTGGCATTGGAGAAAACCATGAGAGCGTGGAACCAGAGCACGAACGGAGTCGATGATTTCTCGAATACCGTACCGACGGCCGGGGCGATCTCGGAACGGCACCTGCCGCATTGAAATTTTTTGCGCTCATTGCGAAGAGCATAGGTACCGCCGCATGAACATCTGCGGGTATGAAGCGAATCAAATATGAATTCGAGACAGGCCTTGTTCGTCGGAAAATCGCGGTGAAGCTCGCGGATCCCGTATTTGGATGACCTGGCCATGCGGTAATTCTATCAGCAAATTAGGCCGTGCGGGGATACCTCTCCAGAAAATTCTAAGTCAAAACCACAAAAGCATGGTCTAGTAACATAGGCGGCATAAGGCTCATTGGGGACGAGAAAATATTGTATGACAAATAAGTGCCCTTCAGTTTTTTCGAGGAAAAGGATAGTATTTCGCCCGCCGACGTAAAACAAGCCTCATTAAAAGGCTGTTCTATTAGTATTCTTAATACTCCCTCATCGCTACTTGAGCATCGATCTTTTTGAGCAAATCAAGAACCACGGAAACCACGATCAATAGCGCGGTGCCGCCAACGGCGAAGGATTGGGTGCTGTCGGGCGAGAGGCTTTGGATGATGAGAGGCAGTATGGCCACACAACCGAGGAAGATGGCGCCGACCAGCGTGATGCGCGTGACGATGTTGGCCAGATAGTCGCGGGTATGCTCGCCGGGACGCACGCCGGGGATGAAGGCGCCGCTTTGCTGGAGATTTTCGGAGATCATCTGGGGATCAAAGGTCACGGCCGTGTAGAAATAAGTGAACAAGACGACCATCAGGAAATAGAAGACGCCGTAGAACCACGACGGCGGCGTGAGGAGGAGCGCCAAGGATTGCGACCAGGAAGCGATCAGCGGATACGCCGCCCATTTAGCCAGAGCATTGAAGATGATCTGCGGGAACAAGAGGATCGAAAGGGCGAAGATGATAGGGATGACGCCAGACTGATTCAAGCGGAGCGGCAGATAGGTCGAGGCGCCGCCGTAGACTTTGTTGCCGCGGACCTGTTTGGCGTAAGTCACGGGCACGGAGCGCTCAGCCTCGGTGACATAGACCACGCCGGCCACGGCAAGGACCGCCACGGCAAGGACGATGATGTAGAAAGGCAGATTGGCGAAGCCGGAGCTGGCCAGCTTCTGGTAATTCTGGACGAAGCCCACGGGCAGGCGCGCCACGATGCCGGCGAAGATGATCAGCGAGACGCCGTTCCCGATGCCGAATTCAGAGACCAATTCGCCCAGCCACATAAGGAGGATCGAGCCGCCGACGACGATGATGACGTTCTCGGCAAAAGCGAAGGCCGAGAGGTGCGGCAGGACGTTCTGCGTCTCGAAGAGGATCAGGTAGCCGATGCCTTGCAGGATGCCCAAGGGCACTGATAGCAGGCGCGAATATTGCGAGAGCTTGTTGCGGCCGGCCTCCCCTTCCTCATGCATCAAGGCTTTCCATTTCGGGAAGACCATGGTGAGAACTTGGATGATGATCGAGCCGGTGATGAAAGGGCCGACTCCGAGCATCACGATCGAGAGGTTCGACAAGCCGCCGCCCGAGAAGATGTTCAGGAATCCGAAGAGCTGGCTGGAATTGAGCAGGTTCGACAAAGTCGCCGGATTGACGCTCGGGATGGGGATAGCTGCCAGAACGCGGAATATGATCAGCGCCAATATCGTGAAGCCGATCCTTTTCCGCAGGATCGGATCCTTGAATATGACTGTGATCTTTTGGATGAGGTTCTGCATGGTCTAGGAAGATTTCTTGTTGGCTTTCTTATTTGAATCCTTGGAAGCTTCCGCCTTTCCTTTAGGCCCATTCGAATCAGTCGTTCCCGCCTTCGGCCCGGTCCTCTCGGCAACGATCTTAGTCTTGGCCTTGGGCTTCACAAGCGTGACCGTACCACCAGCCTTTTCTATAGCAGCCTTGGCAGATTCCGAGACGGCGCAACCCGAGACCTTGAATGATTTGGTGAGCGCATCACCGCCGAGGATCTTGACCTCGAGGATGCGGCCTGACAGCGTCGAGACAATGCCCTTCTCTGCGAGGATAGCCGGGTTGATCATGTCGCCCGAAGCGAAGGCGTTCTCGAGCAGATCCAAACCTACCGGGATCGGCCTCTTATAGAAAGAGATGTTGGAATTCTTGCCGCGGCCGCGGAGCTTCGGAAGCTTCTTGATGATGTCGCGCCATTCCGGGCGGCGCTTGTTGCCGGCGCGGGCAGTCTGACCCTTGCCGCCGCGGCCGGAGGTCTTGCCGCGCTTGCCGCCGCGGGCGACGATCATGCGTTTGGTATTGGGGTGATTGCGTTGTAATTGATTGGTTTGCATGATGATTAGAATTCAAAACTCAAATCACAAATTCCAGAGAAGCTCCAGAATTCAAATTCCAAAGGATCATCCCTATTCTTTGAGATTTGAATTTTGGGATTTATCTGGGATTTGGATTTTGAAATTTGGATTTTCATATTATTATTTGGTGCTCCTATATTCTTTTTTGGGAGTTTTAATCAGTTGTTCAAGAGCGGCGATCGCGACTCTGGCGTTGTTCAAACGGTTCTTCGAGCCGGAAAGATATTTGGCGCAGACGTCCTTGATGCCGGCGAGCTCGATCACGGCGCGGGCCGACGAGCCGGCGACTACGCCGCGGCCGCGAGCCGGGAAGATCTTGATCATGGCGCTGCCCCATTTGGCTTCGACGGCGTGCGGTATGGTTTGAGCCGGAGAGAGCGGCACTCTGATGAGATGCTTCTTGGCTTCGCGAGTGGCCTTTTCGACGGCTCCCGCCGTGTCCGAGCCTTTGCCCAAGCCCACTCCGACGCGGCCCTTATGGTCGCCGGCCACCACGGCCACGCTGAAATTCATGCGCCGGCCGCCGGCAGTCACGCGGGTGACGCGACGGATGTCGATGATCTTGGAATCGAATTCGGGCTTGACGCGCTCGCGGCTGTCGCCGCCCCTGCCTCCTCTGCCGCCGCGCGAGCTACCGCGTCCCAGCCCCTGACCTCCGGCTCCGGGGCCGCTGCCTCGTCCGCCGCGCCGGGCATTGTCCTGGACTCCGCGCAGCTTACGCCCGGGAGTGACTTTGCCGACAGGCGCAGCCATGGGAGCGGCCGCCGGAACACCGGCCGGGGCTTCAGCTTTGACAACGGATTCGTCTTCGAGAATGGCCGCGACGTCTACGCCGGTCGCCGGAATCGCGACCTTCAAGGCCGCCTCGTCGGCTCCGTTCATGTCTGCATTGGTTTTTATCTCTTTGGCTGTCATGTTTTTTGGATATTAAAATTCGAGTCCTCCGGCGCGCGCCGCATCCGCCACCATGGCGATCTTGCCGCCGTAGATGTAGCCGCCGCGGTCGAAGACCACTTTGGTGATCTTGGCCGCCTTGGCCATCTTGGCGATCTCGATGCCGACTTCCTTGGCGCGATCCACGGGCTTGGCGCCTTTGACCTTGCGTGAATCGACCGATGCCAGAGTATGGCCCTTGTCGTCATCGATGATCTGGGCGTAGAGATAGCGGTGCGACTTGAAGATCGCCAATCGCGGCCGCTCGGCCGTGCCTTTGATCTTGGCGCGGATCCTGGCCCGGCGCCGTTCGAAGTTAGCTTGTTTTTTCTGGATGATCTTCATGATAGTAAATTCAAAAGGCAAAAGGCAAAAGGCAAAATTGAAATTCAAAATTTAAAATTGAATTTGCGACAGAACTTTTGACTTTTGACTTTAACTTTTGCATTTTGATTTTTGAATTTTGACTTATATTACGCCGCCTTTTTGCCTTGCTTTCTCCTGATGATCTCGTCAGAGTAACGCACTCCTTTACCCAGGTACGGCTCCGGCTTCTTCTTGGAACGGATCTCGGCGGCGAACTGCCCGACCTTCTCGCAATCGATGCCCGTAACAGTTATGCCAGTCTTGTCCGAGACGACTTTCAAGTCAGCCGGGATCGGCATGACGACCGGATGCGAGAAGCCGAGCGCCATGACCAGATCCTTGCCTTTGACGTCGGCCTTGAAGCCGATGCCTTCGACGATCAGCTTCTTCTCGTAAGCCTTGTTGACGCCGGCGATCATGTTCTTGATATGCGAAACATAGGTGCCGAGTAGGACCGGCGTCTCGGGAGCTTCATGGGCGGCGGTCGAGAGTGACCAAGCCGGGCTCGATCGTGACCTTCACGTTCGGGCGAAAGGCTTTCGAAAGCGTGCCGAGCGGGCCTTTGACAGTCAGCGTGCCAGCCGAATATGTGACTTCGGTCTTGGCCGGTATGACGATGGGTTTTTTGGCGAGTCTTGACATAGTAATTAAATTCCAGATTTCAAATCACAAATTCCAGAGAAGCTCCAGAATTCAAATCTCAAAACATCCTTCAAATTCCTTGAAATTTGGACTTTGGAATTTTTCTGTAATTTGGACTTTGAATTTTGGATTTTCATGATAGTGATTACCAGATTTTGAACAATACCTCTCCCCCGACCTTATGCTTCCTGGCTTCCGCGCCGGTCAAGATCCCCTTTGGCGTCGAAAGGATGATGTCGCCGAAACCGCTCTTATATGTGCGGATATCGGAGACGCGCTGGTATATGCGGCGCGAGGGCTTGGAGACGCGTTCGAGATCGTGGATGCGCGCGCCGTTCGTGCCATAGACCATGGCGACTTCGAGGGTCTTCCCGACGATCTCCTTGCCTTTCTTCTCAATGGCGGCGACATAGCCGGCTTTCTTCAAGGCGTGGACGACATTGTCGGCGAATTTCGTGTACGGGATGGTCACGACCGCCTTGCGCGCGTTGGAACCGTTCTTGAGACGGGTGACGAGATCGGAGATTGGGTCGGTAATCATGGTAATTAGATCTCAAATTTCAAATCACAAATTCCAGAGAAGCTCCGGAATTCAAATCCAAAAACATCATCCCCATTCCTTGAAATTTGGAACTTGGAATTTTTCTGTAATTTGGATTTTGGAATTTGGAATTTCATATTGTTCGTTACCACGATGACTTCTTAATTCCCGGTATGGCTCCCTCATTCGCGAATTCACGGAAGCAGATGCGGCAGAGATCAAAATCGCGCATATAGCCGTGCTTGCGTCCGCAACGGAAACAACGCCGAACCACGCGCGACTTGAATTTCGGCTTCCTTTTCGACCTGACGATGACTGATGTTTTTGCCATAATGCAAATGGGATTGGTTAGCGCCGACAGGCCGCTTCCAATCGCTATTTCCCTGAAATACTTCGAAACTACTGGGTATTTGAAGGTGTCCTGATACTAACAAAGAGGCAGGATGAAGTCAAATGCATCTGGTGCTTCGAGGAAACTGCGAGCCGGTTCGTCAAAACCGACATCGAATCCCTTCAGGAGAAATGGCGTGGGATGATGGCGAAGGAAGCGATGCTGGTAGTGGCCCTGGCGTAAAACCCTGACACTTCAAAATTTCAGGTAAGCCCGGTCTCAAAAAGGCCGGGCTTCTTCATTTATGGCTTAATGGTACTTTTGTGAGGCTGTGATGATACAATCAGCTTCTAGTAAAGCCATATTTAACAAATATTAATGAATATGCGTAAAAAAAACGATTTCTTGCCCAAATTGCGCTTCCAAAGCGGTAAAAAAGAACGGCCGGTTTAGAGGGATCCAGAGATACAAATGCACCGGCTGTTCCGTTCAATTTCAGATATCAAAGAAAAGAGACCCGTCTCAGATCAGAAAGAAGCTCTGGTTTGATTTTTGTTTTCGATACGCGACCGTCGAGACGCTCACGGAGAAATACCGCAAGTCCGAGAAGTGGGTCCGCAATCAGCTCAAGCTCTACGAGCTTCCGGACGCGAAGCCAGTTCCTCGCGCCATGGTCGCGGTCATGGACGCGAGCAAGGTCGGGAACGAGTGGATCTTCGTGGTACGCGATCCGCATACGAAAGAGAACGTGTACATGGAGACGATCCAATTTGAAAGCACGTTCTGCTACCAGACGGCGCTTCGGGAGCTGAAAGAGAAAGGTTTTACGATCAAAGCCATCGTGGGAGACGGAAAAGTGGCCGTATCGTGGCTTTTCAAGGGAATACCGTCGCAGATGTGCCACTTCCACCAGAAGCAGATCGTCGTGAGACGGATCACGCTCAACCCTCTCTTGCCAGCCGGCGTGGAGCTTCTGGCAATCGTGAATACCTTGACTGCGAGCACTGAAGCGGAATTCACCTTGAAGTTCAAGGAATGGTGCGAAAAGTGGGACGCGTTCTTGAAAGAAAAAAGCTTGAACGAAAAAACCGGAAGATACGCTTACACGCATCGGAAGCTTCGAGGCGCTCGAGACAGCATTAAAAGGCATTTGCCGAACCTGTTCACTTTTGAAAGATACCCGGAACTCCATATCCCGAACACCACGAATTCTCTTGACGGTTCATTCACCAAGATCAAGAACTCGATAGCCATTCACGCCGGGCTCGCGCGCGAACAGAAGATCAAAATGGTCAAAACATTGCTTGGAGGGAAAGTCTAGCCTCACAAAAGTACCATTAAGCCTCATTTATTGAAATATGCTCCAATCGCCCCGATGTCGCCGCAAGACGGCTCTTCGGGGCGATTTTTGTTGGGGGAAATCGCTTACTCTGCGCACAATTTCAAGAGATATCCTTTCAAGACCCTTACATAATCGTTGTATTTCTCCTTATCTCTAGGATGTTCAGCGCCAAATCCGAGGCTCTTCCTCTCTTCGATAAAATCAAGATTGATCGACCCTTCCAGAAGATCGAGAAAATATACGACCCGATACCCACCGCGTTTTCCGCGATTGCTCTCGGGATCGGGTATGCCGGCATTCCAAGCTTCATAGCGATTATTCGGCGAACGGTATACGAGCTTCAAACGAGGAGCCTCGCTCTTATTCGAAACAGTCTGCGCCCAGTTTTTGATCGCCGCGCGCAGCTCAACGGAGATCCGCAATCTCTCGCACATACGGACGAACTGTTCGCGTTCGACGTAGATCCATGCCATGTCAGTAGCTGAATTACTTCCTGAAGAAATCTATGTCCTCGGCATATTTGTAATCGACTATCTCAAATGGCTTAGAGAAAAACCATGGTGCCTCAAGATGGGTCTGGGTCACGATCTTATCAGTCGACCAGCTGCCAAACTCATCACAAATCTCTTTCAATAATATCTTTTGAGTCGGAGAAAATACGGCTTCATCCAGAGCGTTGGGATTCTTTATCTGGAAACGGATCATCTCTCCGTCTTTGTACGGCATAGATTCAGTATCAATAGCTCCTTTTGTCTTCAACCCAGTCAGTATTTGATCCATGTGCGCGGGAACAGGGCCGTATTCCTGATGTACGTATACGTCGGCGCTGACTGTTTTGGCCGTGTCTCTAAATGAAATGAAGTCCAGATAATACAGGAGCTTGTTAAGCTTGGTCTTGCCGAGGTATTGATTGTTACAGTATTTGATGAAATACAAAACTGCGCTTTCATATAAACGCTCATTGGGAAGCGGCTGGGATGCAGTCTTAGCCATATTCAGCCCTAGTATACTACAAAAATGTCAATAGCAAAAATCAAAAAGAAAAAGATTTATTTCTTCTCCTCCTCCCTCTTCAACGGAAATCCCAGATGTTCGAGGAACGCCAGCGTATGCTTCTTGTCGTTCGAGGTGGTGACGATGGTGATGGACATGCCGAAGACGTCCTTGAGGTCTTCGTCGGAAGTCTCCGCGAAGATTGTATGCTCCTTGATGCCGAGGGTGTAATTGCCCATGTCGTCCACCGAAGCGCGCGAGAGGCCGCGGAAGTCCTTGGTCCTGGGAAGCGCGATGTGGATGAGACGGTCGAGGAATTCGGTCATGCGGCGGCCGCGCAGGGTGATCTGATAGCCGACAGGGTCGCCTTCGCGGGTCTTGAAGGTGGCGATGGCTTTCTTGGTGACGCGCAAGGCCGGCTTTTGGCCGGTGATGCGAGCCAACCGCTCGGCGATGAGCTCGATCTTCTTCTTGTCCTTGACCGAACCGAAGCCGCTCGAGATGACGACCTTGACCAGACGCGGCGCTTGCATCGGATTCTTGAGCGCCAAAGGAGCCTGCAGGGACTTGAATGAGTCCTTGGCGAGATCAAAGGTGTTTTTTGGGGTGATGGTGGTCATGGTAATTAAAGGCAAAAGGCAAAAGGCAAAATGCAAAATTGAAATTCAAAATTTAAAATTGAATCTGCGACGGAACTTTTGATTTTTGACTTTAACTTTTGCATTTTGATTTTTGACTTTTTAATTAGTTTTTTTCACCTTCGACGCGTAGATCGGCATAGCTCTCTCGACGGTCTGACCTTTAGCGCCTTGCTGACGGGGTCGCTCATGCTTCTTGGTCATATTCACACCCTCGACCAATACTTTGCCGAGAGCCGGAAAAGCCTTGACGACCTTGGCGGTCTTGCCTTTGTCTTCGCCGGATAAGATTGTAACCGTGTCTCCTGTTTTGATATGCATGGTAGTGATTACTTTACTTAAATTGATTCAGGATTCAAGATTCATGATTCAGGAATTTTTGTGTTCTTCTTGAATCGTGAATCCTGAATCTTGAATCTCTTACACAATCTCCGCCGCCCTCGACGCTATCGTCTTGAAGCCCGCCTCTCCGACTTCGCGCGGGATCGGTCCGAAGATGCGGCCGGCGATTGGCTCTTTCTTACCCTTCTCGATGATGACCACGGCATTCTCGTCGAAACGCACGTACGAGCCATCCTTGCGGCGGGTCGGCTTGACCTGGCGCACCACGACCGCGTGCAGGACGTCCTTCTTCTTGACGGCCTTCCTGGGCTCGGCCTTTTGAACGGAAAGCACCACGACTTCGCCGAGCTCGGCATAGCGCTTCTTGGAGGCGCCGAGCACTTTGAAGATGCGGCCGATCTTGGCGCCGGAGTTGTCTGCGATATTCACGATTGTTCTTGGCTGTATCATGTTTTACTTGAATCAAGATTCAAGATTCATGATTCAAGAGGTTTTTCTTGAATCCTGAATCCTGCATCCTGAATCTATGCGATGATTTTAAACGCCTTCCTCTTCGAGATCGGCCGACAGGCCAGGACGGTGGCCTTGTCCCCTTCCTTCTTGGTGTTACCCGCATCATGCGCCATGATCTTGGTCTGCTTATTCTGATACTTGCCGTACTTCGAATGCTTGATGTAGCGCTTGACCAGGACGACGGCCGTGTCTTTCATCTTCGTCGAAACCACGACGCCGGTGAATGTCTGCGGCTTTGTGTTATTCGCGGTTGTTTGGGCGGCTGTCATGTGAGTTTGGATACTACTTGAAAATCGAGGATTTGTCTAGGATTTAAGCCTTCTTCGCATTCATCGCCGTCAAAGTGCGGGCGATATCTTTGCGGATGGCTCTGCCTTCTTTGACATTCTTGGTCTTGGAACCGGCCGCGCCGAATCGGAAGACGCGCAAGGCCTCGCGCTTGTCGGCGAGCATCTTGGACATATCAGCGGCGGTCTTGGTTTTGGTGTCGATCTTTTTCATGATCGGAATGGATCGCGTCTCAGAATGAAAGTAAAAAGCTCCAGAGAGCTATAAAAACATCTTAACAAAGCCGCTTGACAAAGTCAATCGAAGCGCTATACTTGCTTTGTAAGAAGTAAGTCCTCTTCGCGTTGGGTTACCGGATGGCGGCCCGTTAAAGCGAGGGGGCTTTCTTTTTTAATCTGATCATTCGACCCTGCTTTCAACGATTATTTTGGGCCTGATGCGCTCATAAAACTTATCGTCTCCGTATTCATATTTACGAAAGATCGACCATGCGATAAAATCAGCCGCTTGAAGCGATTTTTCATTGTGCGATTCCCTGAATGTAACGCTGACATACGATTCGTCCGAAGCAGTGAGAAGCTTTTTGAGACGGTCGCGCAGATCTCCCTCTTGCTCTTTCTTCATATTCCTCTTGTCAATGACAACGGTCGTGTCTGCCGCACCAAATCCACGATCTTCGCCGAAGCAAACTTTTATTAGTAACTCGCAAGCAACGCAGTATCTTTCGTGCGATGTCTGTCTCCTATCGAACCGCCTTCCTGTTTTATCCAGAATGATGCAATAAATCGATAGGTCATCAACGGCGTTCAGTTTCTTTAGCATTCGCACGCGCGTGAGATCGCTTGCGTGGTATGCGTGCAATTCGTTCGGAACAAAGCTCTTCTTGCCCAAGATCTTCCTTGTCTTCTTGACCGCATGCTCCAGCGAGCGCTTACTGGAGATAACTAGCATGGCCAAAACAAACCATCTGCTCGATGATTTCTTGACTCCCGAGATCTCCGCTTTCGTCTATGAACGCGTATAGCATGGATTAAAAAAATGCCCTCCGCGAATTGAAGTCTTCGACTCCAGCCGCGGGGCTTTTACAGTTAGAAGTTTAGCAGAAAGTATCAGGCGGTCAAGCGATGCCTTGTAGCTTTATGTATCAATTTGTAAATTGGCTGCTGTATTTTTCGTGAAATGCATCAGACTGTGAACACAATGTCGTAGTAACGCCATATTTAATTGTTCCTGCGAAACCGCTTGTATCCTGGCACCACCAAGCCCCATTCGAAAGCTGAACCGACTCCGCGTCACTATTCGCGTCGCATTGAGCGCCTATCGGTATCCGAGCATCAACCGCCGTGCGAATATCAGTCGCGTTAAATGAATTCCCGATGCACGAACCGGAATATGTACCTTTGACGGCATAAAACTTTTTGCTGTCCGAGATAAGCGCAGAAATCAAAGCTTTCAATTGATCATCGGTGAATGGTCCGAATGCTGGAAAAGTCGGGGCTGATTGCGTTTGAACAATAGGCATAACGCTTACTGGTGAAGTGCTTGCCGGAGAACAATCGTATTTGTTCGCGGAAACGAATCGAGCCGGGATAGTCTGCATGGATTGACCGAAATTATTGTCACCGCCGAGGAAAGCCATCGAAAAGGCTAAGGTGGAACAATAATAGACGGTTGGATTGACGCAAGACCTTCCAAAGACAGCGACTTGAGTCCCATCGGGAGAAATATTCTCGACTAAAGAACCGCTGCATTTCGGTGCTTCATTTAAAAGAGCGGGCTGATATCCCGTGAAATTATTCTGACGGCTTACGGCATATTCCATTGCACCGGCAAGATTATCAGTGATGGCAGTCTGAATGAAAGTCTCATTATTTTGAGGGGTAAAATAAAAGTCGATCAAGATCGTCGGAAGGATCGCCATGGCAACTATGACAAGCGCGAGTAGTTTCATACTAGTAGCGTTCGTAACGGGTTGTGGCGCATCTACGGTAGCTAATATATTTTTTATTGACCTGTGGATTCCCGTCCATATTCCCGCAAAAATGATGAGAGCGAAGATGAGATGAGATATTATATTTTGCGCTCCCAGTGCGCTTGAATCCGCGATCAAAATAAGGCCTATGTATAAAAGATACACGAGAGAGACCGAGATTAGAGCGGTAGTAGCCCACACAAGAGCATCTTTCCTGGAAAAATAGACTTTGTACGCTGATACGAGAAAAAGTAAGATACTGGGGATAGCGATGATGATCTGGATTGGATTAATCTCAACCTTGCCTGTGATAGAGGCAAATATCGTGATTATGGAAGCCAGCACCGGAGCTAAGAGTATAGCGACGACCGGATAGACGCGAGGATTTCTTTGCATGATTAGAATTGTACCACACCACAAACGCCTACGCCCTGCTTATGATCTTAGTCGTCATCGGCAATTTGGTGCCGGCCTTGCGGAGCGCTTCGGCGGCGATGGCTGGCTCGACGCCGTCGATCTCGAACATGATGCGGCCCGGCTTGACCTCGGCGATGAAGCCCTGCGGGTCGCCTTTGCCTTTGCCCATCTTGACCTCGGCCGGCTTCTGCGTGAATGGGTGGTCGGGATATATGCGGATCCAGACTTTGCCGGTCTTGCCGGCGTGGTGCATGATGGCCTTGCGGGCGGCTTCGATCTGGTTCGAGGTCACGCGGCCGTATTTCATGGCCTTGATGCCGAACGAACCGAATGCGAGCGCGATGCCGCGCGTATCGGCGTGCGCCGCTTCCTTAACGCGGTTCATGCGCATGGTGAACCACTTGCGGTGTTTTACTTTTTTGGGGTATAGCATGGTAGTTTACAGTTTACAGTGCAAAGTGAAAAGTTTTAGTTGGAAATTTGAAGTTGAATCTGATACGTGATCATTGATTTGCGACTAAAATTTTGCACTTTGCACTTTGCACTTTTAACTTCGTTCTTTGACATCCTTCTTGAATATTTCCCCTTTGTAGACCCAGACCTTGATGCCGAGGTCGCCGTATGTCATGTGGGCCTTGTCGCGGGCGAAATCGATGTCGGCGCGCAGGGTCTGCAGAGGGACGCGGCCGCGCTTCATCTCCTCGGAACGGGCGATCTCCGCGCCGCCCAATCGGCCGCCCAGATATACGCGAACGCCTTTGACTTCCTTGTTGGCCATGACTTTCTCCAAGGTCTGCTTCATGACGCGGCGGAACGGCAAGCGCTTCTCGAGCGATTCGGCGATCATGAGCGCGATGATGGCAGCGTTGGATTCTGGGCTGCGGATCTCTTCGACGTCGAGCTTGAGCTCTTGTCCGCCCAGGCTGATCTTCTCCGCGGCCAAGAGCTTCATGATCTTTGCGCGCAGCTTGACGATGCCATCCCCCGCCTTGCCGATGAGCATGCCGGGGCGCGAGGTCTTGATGATGACGCGGATGACTTTCTGGTTGCGCTCGATGTCGATGCCGCCCAAGAAGAACGGCCGGAGCTCCTTGGTCAGGAACTCACGGATGGTGAGATCGGCCTTTAGGGCATTCCGGTAATTCTTGTCCGTGGCGAACCAGCGGCTCTTCCAGTCGCGGATGATCCCAAGCCTGTGAGAATATGGATGGACGGTGTGAGACATGTTATTAGAAAATTCCAAAACCCAAATTACAAAGTCCAAATAAATCATAAGCTCCAAAATTCAAAGCTGCCGTTCCTTTTGGAATTTGAGCTTTGAGATTTATTTGGAATTTGAGCTTTGAACTTTGGATTTTTTTCATGTTATTTGTTCATTCTTTTCGATTCTTTTACAACAATAGGTGCCAAGACAACCAATACATTACTGGTGCGCTTCTTGATCGGGAATGCCGAGCCGCGAGACATCGGCCTCGAGCGCTTGAGGGTGACGCCTTGATCCACTCGGATCTCTTTGACGTACAGGGTCTCGGCCTCGATCTTGTGGTCATGCTTGGCGTTGGATATCGCCGAATCGATCAGGTCGCCCAGAGGATGCCGGGCCTTCTTGGCAGCATTCGTGAGGATGAGCTTGGCTTCCGAGACCTTCTTGCCGCGGACCATGTCGGCCACGATGCGGACCTTGCGCGGCGAGATGCGGTAGTTTTTGAGAGAGGCAGTGATCATGATATTAAATGCAAAGTGCAAAGTGCAAAGTGCAAAGTTTCAATTCAAAACTTGAAATTAGATTCGTGCTGGAACATTTGACTTTTGCGTTGAAGTTTTGCATTTTGAGTTATGAGTTTTGACTTACTTCTTCGTAGAAGCAGTTTCAGCTGCAGCCTTCGCGGCTTGGGCCGAAGCGACCTCGGCTTCCTTGGCCTTGAGCTCGATCTCCTTCTGCATCTTGCCGCCGTGGCGCACGAATTTGCGCGTGGGCGAGAATTCACCGAGGCGGTGTCCTACCATGTCCTCGGTGACCAGCACGTCTATATGCATCTTGCCGTTGTGGACCCCGAAGGTGAAGCCTACCATCTCCGGAGAGATCTGCGAGCGGCGCGCCCACGTCTTGATAGACGCGGTGGTGGCAGGCTTTTTGCCGGCGATCTTTTTGAGGAGGTTCGCTTCGACGTACGGGCCCTTTTTGAGCGATCGTGCCATGTTGTTTGGTCTCGTAAGAAAGAAAATCAGCTCCGGGGAGCTTCAAAGCATAGTAGCAGAGCCGTATTTTTAAGTCAATGGGCTGTTCGGAACCGGCTCTACCTCGTGAACTGAAAAGTTGCGAGGATCGATTTGAGCTTGGACTGCATCATCGCCGAGAAATCAGGACTAATCCCCTTTTCCGATGCGCCACGGCCAGAAGCAATCTTCAGATCGACCGTATAGCATGCTCCCGTATGATATGTCCGGTATGAGTCTGTAGACAGGTAATGCCCCAAGCCCGCATCGCCGAGTTCGACCTCATTGAAAATGATGCCGTTTATCGTCACGGGGGTCGGGATAGGTGAGGAGCTCTCCTTCGGTTCCGGCTGGGCACAATTTTGTATGCTCATGGTCGTGCTCGCTGTGACATCAATAGCAGCCGCCTCGAATCCATCGTCTTTCAGATTTCCTATATAGCAAAAACCTATCTCTCCTGCCGGATAAGCAAAGCTGGAAAGGGGGCATGCTCCCATATATGAGCCTGCAGATGTCTGTTGCTGGGAATTCAAGCTGCTTGCAAGAGCGAAATCTGACGGATAAGAAAGCGTGTAAGGAAATGTGGGATCGCTGTAAGAATGTGTGACCATAGCTGAAGGCGCTCCTCCCCCAGGTTGAGCCCAAGTGCCTGATTCCAAACCGGAGTAAGCTGCCAATTCTGCTTGAATCGTCTGCGTCTGCTTCAACTGGCTGACTGGCGTTGCAACAGAGGGATCAGTGGCAACGATCGTTTTTGCCAGAGCTTGAGAATCACCGCTACCCGTGGCAATTGTCGCATCAACAGAAACTATGAGGAAATCCTTGGCACTCAATGGAATGATGGTATTGGCACCGAACCGCATCGAACCAGCAAGCATATGAAGGCCGCCCATAGTATTGTTAGACACATTCGCCGCTACAGAAACGCCAGCTGGAGTAATCCCTGAATCGGTGCCATTTGGATACATGACCATCCATGTATGCAGGCTTGGGTTGAAATAATAATTTGTCGTATTACAAACGGGACATGCTCCGACTCCAGTGCTGTCGGTGATCGAGTCCGTTGGAGAGACGAATTCCTCTATCGTTATATTTTCATGGCCGTCAGTGACATTCAGCTGTTTCAATACCGTACCGCCTGGATATTTATTTTGGTTCATGACTGGCGCTTCCGTCACCTGCAGCCAGTTCGGATACCAGAACGAGAATCCGAATTCCTGATCGGTATATTGTGACATACCGGCCACGGCAATCTGGCCGCTATTATTTACGCTTGAAGGAGCGGCTGATTGAGTCTGGACCGCAGGCTGTTGACCCTGTCCCGATGGTTGTGCGTCATTATTGATAACTTCCGTAACACCTATCTTTTGATTCTCGTACATGTAGACACCACCCGCTATCACGAGAATAAGCACAACGATGATGATCGCGAGGATCGTAGTAACCGAGCCTTTTTGAGAGTTTTTCATATGCCGTAAGTATACCAGAAAATCTGCGCGGATTTACCGCGGCTTATCCACCCGGCCTTGATCGTCTTTCTCGATCATGTCTTTTGCGTATTTTATGAGATAGCCGTACAAAGGCTCGCCTTCTTTGACGAAGGTATCGAGGAGCGCGAACCTAAGATCGAGATATTCATGGACGAGAAGATTCCTCATGTCGGAAAAACGGGCGATCTTGGAAGCGACGCTCTCGTCGAATCCGTCCAAAAACGCCAGCTCTTTCAGTATCGCTTTGTAGGTCTGTGGTATAGGCCTTTTTCTTGAAGCAATCAATATCTTCCCGATATCGATCGAGGCGTTGGCGAGAGTCTCGGCCCAACGCTCGAGGTTGCGCTTGACGGAGATATCCCTCTCGTATTCTTTTTGAGACATTCCTGCAAACTTTTTGAAATCCGGCATCTGATCTTGGACAAAATCGATCAACCTCTCGAGCCTGACTCTGTCGTTCGCCGACAATGATCTTGAGCGTTCTTTTATCTTCACGAAGTCAGAGATAAAATACCTGAAATCATCCGCCAGATCATTCACGGCAGCCGATAATCTGGAAAGAAGCCCTTCGTCGGCTGAAAAGACCTTATTCCCCTCCTCGATGACGGCGGAGAACAGCGTTGATGGAGCGCGATTCAAGACGACCATGTCCGTCTGTCGTCCAGTCAGACGCTCCAAGTCGCTCCCGATATCGTCCTCGCCGGGATAACGATTCTCTGATTCGTATTCCAGTGCCTTGGTTCCGGGCCTGAAATATACCCCGATATCGACATCGGATTCGCCGTGAGAAGTGCCTTTGGCGACTGAACCAAACAGATACGCGAAAGCTACATCCGTCCGTCCGCGGAAATATTCTCGCAATTTGGCGATCAGAGCATCTTTGTCCATAAGGGAATATTAGCACATTTTGAATGCTATAATTAACTGGCAATGATACTTATGGACTACCAAACATCATTTCAAGCGTTTCCTCCTGGCTCTCCCAGATTCTTCGACCAAAGCTGGACAGCCGCGGACACGGTCTGATCGTCATCGCCGTGATATTGACGACCATCATCGTCCTCCTTCTGATCCACAGCCGGAACGAGCAGCGGCGCTACGAATTCATCACCATCATGGCCCATAAGTTCCGCACTCCCCTCACGCACATCAAATGGTCTACGGAGAACATCCTCGAAGGCAATCTCGACGCTTACCAGAAGCAGAGCTTCGCCGACATCCGGAACGCCAATGAGAAGCTGATCAAGCTAACCGGCACATTGATCGAGCTCACTGATTCCGAGAGCGGCGCCAAGGCGGCGTACAAGTTCGAGCGCGTCAATGCCTGCGAGGTCATGCGCGAAGCCGCGACCGAGGCCAAGAGGGACTTCCGCGAGAAGAACCTCTTCATAACGGCCGAATGCGCCGATCCGGCGCTATTCGTGCGCGCCGACCGCGCGCGCTTGAGGTTCGTGATAGACACTGCTCTGGAGAATGCCTGCCTGTATTCCCCGGCGGGGCGGAACGTGATCTCAAGCTGGAACGCCGCGGCCGGAAGTGCGCCATCTCCGTGACAGATCACGGCATCGGCATCGATCCGCGCGACCAATCGAGAGTCTTCGAGAAATTCTTCCGGGCCAAGAACGCCCGCGCCATGAATGTCGAAGGTCTCGGCATCGGCCTGTATCTGGCGCGTTCGGTGGTCAAGCGCCACGGCGGCAAGATCAAAGCCTTCTCGGAAGGCACAGGCAAAGGTACGACTGTGAGCGTGATATTGCCGAGAGTGAAATAAGTCAGCCTTTCTTATTATTGCGCTTATAGAAATTCTTCGATTCTCGCGTCAAAGCCAGGATACCGATGACGCCGATGTACGAGGCGCTGACCTCGGCCGGCATGTGATAAGGAGTGGCGTAGAACACGGTTCCGACGATCAAAGCTATGATAAGAATGGTCCAAAGGATGGCATAGACTTCGCCGGGATGGAGGAAGCTGTGCATGTGATGCCAACGGCGGAATTCTTTCTCGGCGCTGTAAATGGCTAGGAAGGCCGTGTAGATCGCGGCGATGGCCAGCAGGATCTCATTCTGGAAAGACATTGTCGTTGAAAAAGTCGTAAATGATCGCGATGAAGAAAAGGACCGTCCAAAAATTCACGACATGCCGCCAGGTCTTGAATGAGCCAATTTTCTTGAGGCCTTTCATCACTCTATATTCTAGCATCCTTTGCTACAAGACTTCTAATCAACCCTTAATCAACTCATCGATGCAATCCTCAACTTGTGACCATTACCGTGGCTTATCAGACCGAGGTACGACTGTATAACTTCGGACTTGCCTTCGCTGTCCTTTAATCTTCTGAACATCCTACGCTTTGTGGCTGTCCTCAATACTCGATGGTCGGGAAAATTGACCCAACCGAGATAGTCGACGCCAGAAGCTATGGTACTGATCGATATTTTATTGGGGTGAAGTTGGAGCTTTAATCTGTCAGATAAGAATACTCGGATAAGAGGCAGAACCGAACACAACCATTCTCTATCAGATGACAAGATGACAAAATCGTCGGCATATCTTATATAGTATCTGGCTTTCAGTGAATGCTTCACGAATTGCTCGAATTCGTTCATGTAGATGTTCACGAATAATTGCGAGGTCAGATTGCCTAGGGGCAAGCCGACCCCTTTTCCCGTCGAAGAAAAGCTGTGAATGATTTCGGAGATCAATACGAGAATATCTTTGTCCGGAATGTATTCAGCCAAGATTGCAAGCAGCGTCGCCTGATCAATCGAAGCGAAGAATTTACGTATGTCGCATTTGAGCACCCAAGCCGTTTTGGTGTGATTTAGGGTCACTTTATATGCAAATGAGCGGAATCGATTTACAGCCTTATGCGTTCCTTTTTCAAGCCTGCACGACGAGGAATCCGACACGAATGTCCTGTCGAAGAATGGATACAGCATTCTATAGACGGCATGGTGAATTAATCGATCTCGTACGGCGGCTTTATGGATATCCCTTTCCTTTGGATCGTGGATCCTGAAGAATTCATATGGCGAATGCTTGTAACTTTTAGTCGCCAGATCGTCGTGAAGATAAATGATGTTAGCCATGAGGTCGCGTTCGAATTCTTGGACATCCTTGCGAGAGCGTTTTCCTCTTACGAATTCTTTCCATGCGGCAAGCAGATTTTCAAGCGAGATGATATCATGATACGCATGTTTGAATCGGATCCGTCGCAGACAATGAAGACCCCCCCCCCACGCAATTTTGCCGGTTTTGACCAAGGTCAAAGACGCTTATCTGTTGTGGCATGGATTTTATAGAGAATTACCAAAATTTCACAGGAATTCTTTCGGGTTTCGCGTTGACTCATTGTTCGTTGAGATCATCGAGGCGATCGCGGCCGCCGGTTTCCTGTCGCCGCAGGAGAAGCATCCGTATGTACGCGTCGCCATACGCAAGCTCGACGCTCTCAAGGTATTACTGATGATCCTCTGGGAAGCCAAGTCGCTCGACGACAAGAAGTATATCGCATTGTCAGTGAAGCTCGATGAGATCGGCAGAGATCTTGGCGGCTGGAACGGAAAGCTAACAAAACAAAACTCCCCCGCCAAAGCAGGAGAGAAATGAAGTGAGTTGCGAGGCCGGCGAACCACCAGTTGTCGTTCCAGTCGTTGTCGTTCCGGTTGACGTTCACGTTGCGCTCGTCATCGTTCCAACGGTTGAAGGCGGCCGATATGTGCAAAGTGCCATCCATGCCACCACCCCTCGAATCCTCAGTTGGCGGATCTCGGGGTTGAATCGTATTCGGCATCGTAATGCCCTAGCACTCTGCACCAAGTAGCTTCATTTTTTGAAGTGTCTGCATGCGCCCTCTGTCTGAAGCCGTGACCGCTGATCGCTCTCAGCGCATGGATACTGGATTCGGCCGCAGGAAGCCCGAAGATTTAATGGCCGCCCGCATGATTCGCCTACTACCGAGATCATTGTAGCATGACGAAAATGCTCCGCGCTTTTGTAAAAGCGCGGAGCAAGGGCAAAGGCCAAAGTGCACAGAGTGCAAAGTGACCAAGGCTTGAGAGCTAACTTGCGAGGCCGGCGAACCACCAGAAGTCGAGCCAGTCGTGGTCGTCCCGGCGGACGCCCACGACGCGCCCGTCACCGCTCCAACGGATGAAGGCGGCATAGCACCACTTGCCACTGGAATCCTTCCAGTGAGTGGCGTTGGGACGCTCGTCGGCAAACTCCGGATCATCTTCATTTACCTTGGCGAGAGAATACGGATCGGCGGGTTTGAGACCGCGCAATAAGTATTGCTTTTCCAAGTCATCGTCGCTGATCCAGCCATTCTCGTTGTACGCATACGCATCAGGCTTGAAGAAGACCACCTTGGCTTCCCCGCCGGTGCCCTTCGGCATGGCGGCAACGACATCTTTGTCGGTGTATTGCTTCCGGCCGGTAGCGGTCAGAGCCTGCTCTGGAGTCAGGCTACGATTAACACTAACGAGTCTGACGATCATGTTGACGAAGCGCTCGACATATCCGCGAAAGACCGCGAACATGTCTGGAACTAATTCCTTGGAACCGAGCGCTTGTTGAACAGCATCTTTGTTGAATTCCGGACAGTGTTTTTCGAGAAGCGCCCGGAAATTACCGACAGCCTTGTTGATTTGATCGGCGGTAACGGTTTCTGATTCTGCTGATGGGGTCATGGTTTTATTCATGGCGTCATCCTTTCATATATACGTTGTTTATTTACGCTGGACTCTTCGCCACAGCATTCAAAGAACTACTTTACAAGTATACACCTATTATTCCACAGTGTCAATAGCACAGAATATGGCCTGTAATAAGGCTATTCATATCTCAACGCCTCTATCGGGCTCTTCTTGGAAGCCTGACGGGCCGGATAGCCGCCGAAGATGAGGCCGATCGCGGCCGAGACGAAGAAGCCGAGGGCCGCGCCGCTCCACGGGAAGACGAAGGTCCAATTCACGCCGAGACCTTGCGACAGCACCAATGCGATGATGAACGCCAATCCTGCTCCGAGGACGATGCCGACCACGCCGCCGATGACCGTCAGGAGGACGGCTTCGAGCAGGAATTGCGAGAGGATGTCGCGCTCGCGCGCGCCCAGAGCCTTGCGCAGACCGATCTCGCGGGTGCGCTCGGTCACCGAGACCAGCATGATGTTCATGATGCCGACGCCGCCGACGAAGAGCGCGATCGAGGCCACGGCCACAAGGAAATAGGTGAGCGCGCTGGTGATAGTCGAGAGGCGGTTGGCCAGGTCCTGCTGAGTCTGGACAGTGAAATCGTCCTTGGTCGGATCAGTGATGTTGTGCGATTCCTCGAGGGTGAGCCGGATATCAGCGGCCGCCACCGGCACGACTGCGTCGGAGGTAGCCTGGATGATCAGGCGGTTAAAATATTTCTGGCCGGTGACATAGGTCATCACCGTCGTATAAGGCATGATGACCATGCCGTCGAAATTGAAGAGCGATCCGCCGCCGGACTTCGCCAAGACGGCGACCACACGGAAGTTGCGGCCTTTGATCTTGATCTGCTGATTCAGAGGATCCTGTGTATCGAAAAGATGAGTGGCGACGTCAGCGCCGATGACTGCGATATTGGCGAATGATGAGACATCGCTCGAATCGAAGAATACGCCTTCAGTCGGCTGGAGATCGAAGATACTGGCCATGAGGTCGGTGCCTCCGAAGATCGAGACTTGGTAATCATTAGAGCCGTACGAGGCGCTCGAGGCGCCGATGACCGTCGGCATGATCGACTGGAGATCCGGCACATTGGCCTTATTCTGGAGAGCTGTGAGGTCTTTCGGCTTCAATGAATCGCTGTAAAGAGCGCTCACGTCCGTCGGACCGGTCGGCTCCCTGCCGGGAATGATCGCGATGGTATTCGTGCCGAGCCCTTGGACTTCGCCCAGGATGAGATTCTGTGCACCGGCTCCCAGGGATACCACCAGCATGATGGCGGTGATGCCTATCACGATGCCCAGAATGGTCAGGAACGACCGCGAGCGGTTGGTGGTCAGGCCGGTCAGAGAGGTTTTGAGAAGGTGGCGGTAGGTCATGGGGTAAGTTCAAAAGTTAAAACTCAAAATGCAAAACTTATCATTTGGACTTCAATGTGATAATGCTCTTGCCAAGCATTCTGGAAATCTCATCCGTCTCGGCAATAAGCAGATTAATCTTATCAGACGGACCAAGTTTGCTCATTTTAAGCAAGCTTAACCAATACATGGATTCATGCGCGCTTTTGAGAGCAATCTCATAATATCTTTTGAACTCCAATCTGGAACTGCTAGATTTTGCTTCAGTTATGTTTGCCCCGATTGACATCGATGAGCGAAGCAACTGATCAGTAATGATCCAAACTGCTCTTTTATTCGGCAAGTTTCTGCACAGATCGATTACGTTCAAACTCAATACAAAAGCCCTTGCTTTGACGTCTGTTTTGAGTTTTTCATTTAAGTTTTGCATTTTGAGTTTTGACTTTTGAATTATTTTTTGAACTCATCATTGGCCGTCAGCCTATTCTTGACCTTCATGTCGCTCTCTACACGGCCGTCCATGAGGTGGATGATGCGCTCGGCATGCTCGGCCGTGACGGTCTCGTGGGTGATGAGGACGATGGTCTTGCCGTGCTCCTGATTCAGGCGCTGGATGATGCCCATGACGTTCTTGCCGGACTTGCTGTCGAGGTTGCCGGTCGGCTCGTCGGCGAAGATGACCTCCGGGTCGTTGACCAGGGCGCGCGCGATGGCCACGCGCTGGCGCTCGCCGCCCGAAAGCTCTGCTTGCTTGTGATACATGCGATGGCCCAAACCGACCGATTCGACGGCTTTCATGGCGCGCTCGTCCCATTCGCGTTCGGAAACGTCGGAGTACACGAGGGGCAGCTTGACGTTATCAAGTACGGAAGTGCGCGAGAGCAGGTTGAAAGACTGGAAGATGAAGCCGAGCTCGCGATTGCGCAGGTCGGCCAGCTCATTCCCCGTGAACGAAGTGACATTCTTGCCGTTGAAATGGTAGCTGCCGGAAGTCGGCACATCCAAAAGTCCCAGCAAATGGAGCAATGTCGATTTGCCGGAGCCGGACGGTCCCATGATGGCCAGGAATTCGCCTTTTCTCACGTCGAACGAAACGCCATTCAAAGCGACAGTCTTGGTATCGCCTTCCTGATAGGATTTGTGCAGGTTTTTGACGGAGATGATGTTCATAAAAAAATTAAAACTCAAAATTCAAAAGTCAAAACTTCGGAAGCAGACCTTTGATACCGTCGGCAAACAAAGTATATGCCCTCACGAATGAGTCGTCGACATGGGCGTACAGGATCCCCTCTCCGGGCCCAGTCTCGACGAATTGGCTGGCGAAGGTGATCGTCTTGGCTTCGCTGTCTTGAATGAGCGGCTCCGGCGACACCCAGTCGATTTTGCCTTTTTCATAGTCGTATATGAATAAGCCGACGGAGAACGTGCCGTATTTGATCTTGCCGTTGATCTTTTGATTCGCTTCGCGGCCATTCATGATTCCCAGCAATTTGTTTTCGCCGACGTCGATAAAAGATTTCGGCAACAGCGGCCCCGGCGAGGCATGACCGCCGATCCAGGGGATCCCATGCTCTTTTGGATGGAAGACTGTCTCGCCGAATTTCCACGGTTTGCCCATGTCTTCGGCAATCGCGATTTTGACTATCGAATAAGTATCATCGGGCCTTCGATCGCGGGATTCAATCAAATTAAATCTGATACCGTTTGAATTCATTGGAGGGATTGAGACCTCTTTTGCGCTTTCATCGGCAACTCCCTTATCCAAAAGCGCCGGCATCGTCATCTCTAACGAATCGATGCTTTTTCCAAATGCGTGGCCAAGGTGAATCTTGATCTTTTCCGTATCTTTCGGAGGCTTTATCGGGATAGTGAAGTAAATGTGCGTCAGCCCAGTCTTGCCATCAATGAAAATATCGGGATCTTCAAGTCCGATGAAATCCCAGCCTTTCTCCGTAAGAGAGCCGATCACCTTATCCTCATTTTTAATTTGTAGCCGCTCACCGATCTCAAACAGCTCCAATGACTCGCCGGTGAACAAATGGAGCTCGCTTCGATCAAGATTGCCTTTTACCCCGATTTCGCCGCTTCTAGAAGTGATGCAACGGATGATGCCTCTGGGAATCTTTGAGGATGGATCCAAAGTCACCGCCATGACATGTTTGAAACGGCCGTCGGCCGCGACCACTTTGCCGGCATGTTGTATATATGCGGCGTCATTTTGACTTTTGCCTTTTGAATTTTGCATTTACTTCACGTAAGTGACGACCTTATCTCCCGGATTGAGTCCCGAGACGATCTCGATCGTGCCGTCGGAGCCCTTAAGGCCGGTTACGACGGGAACAACCGAATAGGTTTTACCGTCAAGGCTTACCACGCGCACGGTCGTCGAAGTGGCCGTCGAAGTCAGGGCACGATAAGGGATCTCTATCACGCCATCTGCCTCATGCGTGTGGATCTCCAGATTGGCAGTCATGCCTGGACGGATGCGGCTGTCTGGCGACACGAACGCCAGCGTGACTTTATAGGTCGGCACGCCTTCGAGGACGGTCTCGGCCGGGTCGATCATGGCCACGCGCTCGGGGAAATCGACGTATGAGCCGTAGGCGTCGAGCGTGCTCAGAAGCCAGATCTCCGACGGCGACCTTGGCGATGTCGGCCTCCGGGACGAAGGCTTCCACCTTGAATCCGCCGCTCTCTACCGCGAAGCCGGACTGGCCCGGCGCGGCGTATTCGCCGGCATTCGGGTCTTCCTGCGTGACGATGCCGTCGATCGGCGAGCGCAAAGTGTCTTCGTCGAGCAAAGCCTGTGCCTGCGCGACCTTGGCGGCTTGCGCGGCGACCGATTGCGAGGAATCCCCTGAAAGCTTGAGATTGTAATTCGAGACGGCTTGATCGTATGCCGATCGGGCGGCGGAAAGCTCGCTCTGGGCGGCAGTCACGGAATCGACGGCCGTATTCAAGGCGGTCATGCCGGAATTCATGGCGGCCACATAAGCATTGATGGCAGACTGCGTCAGACCGGAATTGCCGGGGTTCAAGGCGTTGACTATGGGGGCAAGGCCGCTCATGAATGCCTTCATCGTCAAGAGATAGCCGTGGGCATCGCCGATGATCCCGGTGGCGTTGCTTGTAGAAGCGCTCACGAGCTCGGCCGACCAGCCGTTCAATACGTCAGTGATCAAGACCCGTTCGGAATCTATGGAATTCTGCTGGACGGACGATTCGGTCCTCACATTGATGGTCGGATTGGCGCTCTGTGGATTGGTGAATAAGGAATCCGCGTAGTTGACGATCGCGCCTTGGGCTTTGACATAGCCGTCGTGGAAAGCGTTGACCGCGTCTTTCATGGCGTTGTCCAGAGAGGCTTTGGCCGTGGCGAGGCTGGCTTGTTGCACCGCCAATTCCTGCGGCGAGAGGCTGCGCGACATGTCAGCCAATGTGGCCTGCGCGCTTGCCAGAGCCGCCCGGTCATTGGCATTGTCGAGCGAGGCGATAGGATCGCCGGCTCTGACGGCATCGCTGACTTTGACGTAGATCTTGGTGATGACTCCGCCCTTCTCGAAAGACAGGCTGGCCTTGCCGACCGGAGAGACGGTGCCGGTCACGGAGACCGTCTCGACGACATTGCCGAGCGCCGCCTGCGTCCATTCGAATGCCGGCGCCGTGCCGCCTCGGCGGTACCAGACGAATATGACTATGATCACGACTATAGCGATCGTCGTAAGCACCCACTTATTCTTGAGATGTCGCCAACGAGATTTCTTCATGTTTCAATGATTATTATAGCCGCAAGCGAGGGTGCGTGGCAACTAGTTGACACGGCATCCGAGCGCAGCGGATATATGAGCGAAGCGAATATAGCACGAATCGGAGCAGGCGCGGCAAAATCTCAAAATTCAAATCACAAATTCCAGAAAAATCTCAGAATTCAAATCTCAAAGGACATGTGTCATTTGATCACTGGAATTTGGAGCTTTTCTGGAATTTGAATTCTGGGATTTGGAGCTTTTTTAGAAATTAAGTAATTAGGTCAATTAGAAATTTTAATGCCGCTTCACTTCCAACCCTGCACGATCAAGAGCGCGAAGGCTTCCACCAAAGTCTTGATGCCTTTCGAGATGAACTCGAATACCGGGAATCCCTCTTCTTCGATCTTTGCCTTATCTTCTGCCATGCTAATCGCCCTTCCTCATCAGCCTGCCGGGCTCGCGGCGAGAGATGACGAAGACGTTGGAATATTTCTTGGGAGTGCGCGTCTTCTGGCCCTTGCCGGCCGGCTTGCCCCAGCGGGTCTTCAAACGGCGCAAGCCGCGGCCCTGGCGCTGTTCACCGCCGCCGTACGGATGGTCGACGGGATTCTGGGCGGTGCCGCGCACGGTCGGACGGATCCCCATCCAGCGGGAGCGGCCGGCCTTGCCGATGACGACCAGGCGATTTTCCTCATTAGAAACGGCGCCTACGCTCGCCCACGCGTCCTGGTGGACTTTGCGGACTTCGGTCGAAGGCATCTTGATGTGCGTATAGCCGGCGTCGTTAGCGACGACCTGGGCGAAGGAACCAGCCGAACGCACCAGCTTGGCTCCGGAACCGGGCTTGATCTCGATGTTATAGATGAAAGTGCCGACCGGGATATTCTTCAAAGGCAGGCGATTGCCGGCTTCGATCGGGGCTTTTTCAGATACGATGAATGAGCTGCCGACCTTCAAGGTCTTCGGCAGGAGGACATAGCGCTTGGCGCCGTCCTTGTAAGCGACCAGGCCGATGTAGCCGGTGCGGAAAGGATCGTATTCGACGGTCTGGACATATGCCGGGATATCGCGCTTCTCGTATAGGAAATCTATCTCGCGGTAGAGCTTCTTGTGTCCGGCGCCTTTGTGGCGGACGGTGACGCGGCCGTGCGCGTTCCTGCCGACGTCGCGCTTGAAGCCGGAGGTCAGCGGCTTGTACGGTTCAGAGGCAGTCAGATACTGCTTGAACGGCAAAGTCGTCATGTGACGGCGGGATTTTGATGTTGGTCGGTATGATTTCATTTGAATGTGGGTTATTGATGTTTCAGCTCTTGAACAATTTTTAATTCTTAATTTTTGAATTTTTAAATAATTTCTAATGAGCTAATTTTTAATGTTAAAAATTAATGCATTATTTATAAATTAAAAATTGAAAAATTAAAAATTATTAAACAAAATCGATCTTTTCGCCAGCCTTGACCGTGACCATCGCCTTCCTCATACCCGGGACTACTCCCCTCTTTCCGCGGACGAAGACCCTCTTCGACGGCAGGTTGATCATGGCGACCCTGACCGGAGTGACGTTGTAGAGCACGGCCATGGCTTTGGCGACCGACGACTTTGTGGCATTCGGCGAGATCTGGAAAGTGTAGACGCCGCTCTGGCTCAAAAGGCCGGACTTCTCGGTTACATGCGGGCGAATGATGACGCTGGCGGCGTCAGAAGGGGCGCCTTGAAGGACACTCGGCGTGATCGCTTTGGCGATTGGTTTCAAAGATTGCTTTCCAGAAACCGCGATATCAGAGGCCTTCTTATCCGCGGCCGGAGTCTTTTCAATGGCTGTCTTCTTGGCTCCTTTTACGAGCGCGCCTTTCGCCGAAACCGGCGCGCCTTTAACAGGCCAGGCGGCTTGCTCGTAGATCTTCTCGGATTTCGACTTTTTTGACCAGAACATCGGCATGATAGTAAAGTTAAAAGTTAAAATTCAAAAGGCAAAATTAAACGCTTTGAGTCTTGGCTGTTAATGTCTTCAAGGATTCTGCCGGATTTGAAATTATCAAAAACGTGTGATTCATGATCGAAACCGGGTTGACATTGCGGAACTCTTCGACCGAGATGTTGCCGAAATTGCGGAAGCTCTTAGAGACGGCTTCGGTCTTCTTATCCAGAGCGATGATGGCGGCGTTGGCTTTCTTGGTGGCGAGCCTCTCATAGCCCTTGATCTTGGAAAGCGAATACATGACTATCTTGGCCTCCTTGGCCTTCGGGCCTTTGAATGAGAGCGAATCGAGGAACAGCATCTCGCCATCCTTGAATTTGCGCGAGAGGATGGCGTAAAAAGCCTTGGCTCGGGCTTTCTTATTGATCTTGCGCGCGAAATTCTTGTCGGCGCGCGGACCGTGGGCGATGCCGCCGCCGACCCAGATCGGCGAGCGTCGGGAGCCGTGACGGGCGCGGCCGGTGCCCTTCTGCTGCCAAGGCTTCTTGCCGGTGCCGGAGACTTCGCCGCGAGTCTTTGTATTGGCGATCGCCCGGCGCGAATTGGAATTCATCAGGCGCACGACCTCATGGACCAGGTCGGCATTCCATTTCACGTTGAAAACGCCTTCCGGCAATTTGATCTTGCCTGTCGATTTGCCTGCCTGATTGTATATTGGGGCTTCCATGAAGATAATTGAAGATTGAAGATTGAAGATTACGATTGAAAATTAACGCGCAACGATCTCCACGAGCGTGCCCCGACGGCCAGGTATGGCTCCGGAAACATACAGGACGCTCTCCTCGGGATCAACATGGACGACCTTGAGGCCACGCACCGTGACGCGATCGGAGCCCATGCGTCCGGCCATGCGCATGCCTGTCGGAACCTTATTGCGCAATCCGCCGCCGATCGATCCTGGCTCGCGCTCGCTATGCTTCTGACCGTGGGAACGCGGACCGCCGTGGAATCCGTGGCGCTTGACCACGCCCTGGAATCCTTTGCCTTTGGAGATGGCGCTGACCTCGACGGCATCGCCGGCCTTGAATTGCGAGAGCTCGACTTTGTCGCCGACTTTAAAGGGTACAGGGTTCAGGGTGGAGGGTACAGTACGAAATTCTTTCACGGCTGCGAAACTGCCGAGATCCTTCCATTGGCCTTTCTGGGGTTTGGCGATGCGATTGGCGTTTCGAACGCCTTCACCGACTTGGATGGCCTCATATCCATCGGCATCCTTGGTGCGGATCTGCGTGACGACGTTGCCGCGCACGGCTACGGCGGTAGCCGGAACAGCGGCACCGTTGTCGGCGTAGATCTGGGTCATATTGAGCTTTCTTCCGATGATGAATTTCATTTGATTATCGCTACGAATGGTAGCGGATGTAGGCTTCAGAACACGCGTCCGGCCTTGCAAGGCCCGGCGCTACATCTCGTAAATTCCCTGCTGGGAATTTCCTGCGAGGTGTTCTTCAACCTACATCCGCTACCATTCTGTCAAAAACCTCAATTGAACTGGTCCCTCCTACATCATCTTGACGTCGATGTTAACCCCCGACGGCAATGAGAGGTTCGTCAGAGCCTCGATGACCTTGGGGTTCGGGTTCACTATGTCGATCAGGCGCTTGTGAACGCGCATCTCGAACTGCTCGCGGGCGTTCTTGTCGATGAATGACGAGCGGTTGACGGTGTATTTCTTGATCTCCGTTGGCAATGGAACCGGACCGTGGATCTCTGCATCGTAGCGCGAAGCGGTATCCATGATCTGCCGCAGGCTGGCATCGAGGATCTTGTGCTCGTAGGCGCGGACCCGGATGCGCAGATGAGGCATAGCGCCTTCGCCCGCTCCGCCAGCTGGCGGATGGCGGGTGGCTTTGCGGGAGCGCTTCACGGCAATCGGCTTTGAAGCCGCCTCTGGCTTGGCGTGAGCTTCCTTTTTTGCTGTGGTTTCTTTGGTTGCCATGGTAATTACGATTGAAGATTGAAGATTGATAATTTTCAATAGTAATCTTCAATTCTCTATGCGACTATTTTGGTTACGACACCCGACCCTACTGTCTTGCCTCCCTCACGGACGGCGAAGCGCATCTGGGCTTCGAGGGCGACCGGCGCGACCAGCTTGACCTTGAAGGTCACGGTATCGCCGGGCATGACCATCTCGACCTTCTCCGGCAAAGTGACTTCGCCGGTGACATCGGTGGTGCGGATGTAGAACTGAGGCTTGTAGCCGGTAAAGAACGGGGTGTGGCGGCCGCCTTCCTCCTTCTTCAAGACGTAGACTTCAGACTCGAATTCGGTATGAGGCTTTACGGAACCCGGCTTGGCCAGGACTTGGCCGCGGGAGACGTCTTCTTTGGCGGTGCCGCGCAGGAGCAATCCGGCGTTGTCTCCGGCGATGCCTTCCTTAAGCGACTTGTTGAACATCTCGATGCCGGTGATGACGGTCTTGGCGGCATCACGGAAGCCGACGATCTCGACTTCGTCGCCGACCTTGACCTTGCCGCGCTCGATCCTGCCGGTCACGACTGTGCCGCGTCCTTCGATCGAGAAGATGTCCTCGATCGGCATCAGGAACGGCTTGTCGACTTCGCGCACTGGCTCCGGGATGTAATTGTCCAGAGCATCCATGAGCTCGTCGATCTTGAGTTGTCCAGGCAGCATCGCCTTCGAGGGCCTTCAGGGCCGAGCCGCGGATGACCGGGGCATTCTTGCCGTCGAAGCCGTTCTTGGTGAGGAGCTCGCGCACTTCCTCCTCCACGAGATCGATGAGGTCCTTCTCCTCGACCATGTCGCACTTGTTGAGGAATACGAGGACTTTCGGCACGCCGACCTGGCGGGCCAGGAGGATGTGCTCGCGGGTCTGCGGCATGACGCCGTCGGTGGCGGACACGACCAGGATGGCTCCGTCCATCTGGGCGGCGCCGGTGATCATGTTCTTGACGAAGTCCGCGTGGCCGGGACAGTCGATGTGGGCGTAGTGGCGCTTGGCCGTCTCGTACTCGACGTGCGAGAGCGAGATGGTGACGGTCTTGGTGGCGTCACGGACGGTGCCGCCCTTGGTAATGTCGGCGTAGGCTTTGACCTGTGCCATGCCCTTCTTGGCCTGGACGGCCAGAATAGCGGCGGTCAAAGTGGACTTGCCGTGGTCGATGTGGCCGATGGTGCCGACGTTGACGTGCGGCTTGGTGCGATTGAAATCTGCCATAGTATTTGCTTAGTGCTTTGGCCTTTAGCGTTTGGGCGTGATGCCAAGCGTCAAAAGCCAAAGATAATTTTGTTAATAGTTTCGACTTATAAAACGCCAAACGGCGCGTGGAAACTAGCATAGCATAGTGGTTAAAAAGGCGCAACCAATTTTTTTCGCCTCCGACGAAAAACCGCCCTGAGCGAAGTCGAAGGACGGCTTTTCAAAACCCTGATCTGGAAATCGGAATCACAATCCGGTGCATCCCGGCCAATGCGTGGTGGCGCATAGCTGTCTGACCGCTTCCCAGCCGGCGGCTTCATTCGGATTTGAAGAGGCGTCGGAAGTCGGCGCCGTCAACGTGAAGTTGGCCGCGTTGGCATAATCGTTGCCGTAGCTATTCTGGACATAGACTTTGTAGACCCCGGGAGTCTGTGAATATGTGGTCGGTAAGGTGAGCTTCATAGTGGTCCCGTCAGTCGAGATGGCGCCGAGCACGGTGAACATATGATCGTCGTCCAGCTTGAAATAGCGTCATTCGCGTTGCCGCCTGACCCGAAGCTGCCGGTGCCGACCGTGAAGTTGCTGCCGTGGATGGTCACTGAAGCGCCGAGAGACGCCGACGAAGGCGTTATGTAATTGATTACGGGACCGGTGGGAGCGGGACTGACTTTGAATGTCACAGGATTGCTCAAGCCGTTCGCATTTCTGACAGTGATCGAATGATTCCCGACTGACAAGGTGGACGGGAGCGTGAAGGTGATCATTGATCCTCCAGACGAGAGGTTGCCGACATTGGAGCCGCCCATACCTGCGCTCGTGCCGTCTATCATCACATTGTTGCCGGTCGGGGTGAAGTTGGTGCCGTAGATGGCCACATTCGACTGTGTCATCGCGGTAGTGTTGGTATCCAAGGGACCTTGGGTGATGGTGGGAGGCTGACTGGTTGAAGATTGCTGCGTCGTCGCATTCCCCACCTGCACCGTCGAGCTCCACGTTGACGTGAAGCCGGCGCTGTCCGTGACCGTGAAGGTCACCGTGTATGTGCCAGGATTGGCATACGAGTGAGAGAAAGTCTCGATCTGGGTGAAGCTGTTGGCCGCCGTGGCACGAGACTGGATGGCGGTATCGCCCCAATTCTCCAAGTAAGTCAATGAGGCGTACTGCGGATCGCTGACATTGAAGCTCCACGTGCCGGCCTGGCCGACGTTGAGCGTGGTCGGAGCAGTGCCGCCGGAGATGACTGGGGGTTGATTCGTGCTGGAACCGGACGGAATTATCGTGAACGAAGCGCTGTTTGCTCCTGTCGCGCCCTTGCCACTGAACTGTATCTGATAACCCTTTCCGCCAAGTACGCCGCCAGACGCATACTGCGACTGGACAGTCCATGAGAATGAAGTCTGTGACGGATACACGCTGCCAAGATAGATGGAACCCGAAGAACCCAGCGAACTTCCTACGAGATAGACCGAATAACCGCTGACTCCCTGATCCCATCCTGTCCAAGTGATATTGTAGGTCTGCCCTGATTGCAATACAGAGTTGGTGGTTGGATAAGTGATAGTGAGTGGACCTGTGTTAGGAGTATAGATCACGCACGAATACCCCGAAGGACAATTCGATGTCACAGTCGTGCATGTGTATCCGTTAGGACAGATATTGGTTGAGCCGGGCAAGTTGCAAATATAGCCAGCAGGACAAGTCTGGGCCGCACCGCTAGAAACTATGGTGAAGTAGGAATCGCTGCCGTCATAGACACCGTTGGCGGTTATAGGATCGGCAGAACCTGAAGTATTGCAATAAACATTCGGATCCAAGCAAGTCCCGACTCTAAGCCAATAATTTCCAGGCTGAATAGTAGAAGGAATCGTCCAATTTACGCTTCCGGGATTTCCGGTGACATTGACCAGATTTTTTACCACCAAAGCACCCGTGTTTGGATTGTACAGGTCAAGAGATACTCGAGAGACATTGGAAGAAGCCCAGCTGATGGTATATGTCTGGCCTATTTGCCAATTTTCTCCCCCATTCGGGCTCAAGACGGTGATGGAAGGTTGGGTACGTCGATACCGCCGCCATTGAAGTTTGCTGAGACCTTCAAATTATCCAAACCCGAAGTGATCCAAGAACCTTGAGGATTGCTCGGACTGGTGCCATAGTCGATTCCGACGATCTGAGCGATATTAATTCCGTTCACAGATGCGCCTGCATTGCTTATTGAACCGTTGAAGACAAGCTGACGTGAAGAACCGGCAGGAATTATGTAATAATTCGATGAATCACCAGCCAAGGTAGCCGGGCTGACTGTTATACCGCCCTTATCTGGACTCACATTCCCATTCTTGCTTCCAAATTCAAGAACAATGGCCGGAATAAAATATATAGAGGTATTCCCAGCCGTTAGGGTGAAGCTGAATGAAACCGGATAATAACTAGTCGCTCCGCTGGAATTGGTAACTGCCGCGCCAAGCGAAGCTGAAGTGTTGCTAATTTGGACTTGACTAGAAACAGGAGTAGGACTCGTTATGCCGCAGGACAATGTGATAGTCCTGCGCGTTATTGCGTCAAGAACGCCAGTCGCGGGCAATCCGACGCTGGTCTGATAGCTTTGGAGAGCAGTCACCGTCTGACTTCCGAAGTATCCCCTAGCCGTTCGGCCAGCGGATACGGCTGAAATATCAAAACCGTTAGTCATCAGCCAATTCTGGAGAGCGACGACATCAGCACCGGTACTACCAATGGTGAGAGTCGTGGTGAATTGATAGCAGTTACCTTTTGTGCCGGTATAACCATTGCCGCCTCCGTTAAAACCGCCGCCGGAAGAACCGCCGCCGGTTGAGACTGGAGTGTTCGGCGTGCAGACATATCCCGCGGGACAATTAACGGGCTGGGTCGGATTTATCGGCGTACAGGTATAACCAGCCGGACAAGCGACCGTAGTCTGCGCCTGCGCGACGACTGGGATAAAAGCCACGACGCCGAATGCGGCAATGGAGAGCGCGAGACTGAACGAAACTAATGACTTTTTCATAATGATAAGTTAGAGTAAATTATTAATCTGCCAGGTTCGCCTGGCTTTGATTCCTGGACACATGATAGCACCCCCCCCACATTCACAATAGGGGGTTGTGAACAGGCCTCCACGATCACATCCTGCCAATCTCGGCCTTCAGAATGTCGCGCAGGTTCGCGCTGACGTCATTCACATACCGATCATCGGCAATCAGCGCCTCAAGATCAAGCTTGATGCTCGCCGGATCGGCCTCTTCTACCGCGGACAAAAGCAGGCGTTTGAGCTCATCCTTGTCCTCCGCTTCTTTGATGCACGCCATATTCGGAGAAACGCCTTTGCGGAGATACCACATGAGATCGAAATAGTCGCGCCCTTTGACGGTCGCCAGGACTTCGCCGCTCTTGCTCGTCTTTTTCCATTTCCTGTGGAGGACCGCCCTCACTTTCGTAGCCATCAACGTCGGAAGATCGAATGTCCTCACGATGATGGACCGATTGGCCTTGAAAAGCGGCACCGCTTCGACTTTGCAACCGCGCAAGAGACCGTCATCATTGAACACTTCGACCTTCAGCATGAGAATATCGGAATCCGCGGTGCCGGCCAAGCCCAATTCTCTAAGGATCGGGAACTTGAGCATGACGCGGAATTTCTGCGTTGAAACGGCGGCTTTGACGTCCGTGTGCTTATTGAAATAATCAGCAAGATCTCGGCCGAGCTTGGCTATGTCGAAATTCCCTCCGATATTGACGAAATCCAGATCCTCGGAAAGCCGCGGCAACCCATAGCACTGCGCTAGGCTCGATCCGCCGTAGAATACCAATGCGCCGTAAACCGGATCGGAATATAGATAATCCAAGACGACTATCTGCAAGTATTCTTTCAAGATATTGCGCCGAAACAGCGCATTAGATGAGGGTGCTTCCGTCACTAGCCTTTTAAGCGCAGGTTTTAATTCTTCCATAGTGTTTTAAGCATATCTCTCATTCGCACCGAGCCTTCCAACTCGACGTATCCCGCCAATTCTGTCTTATCTTCCCTCTTCAGCGCCCCAAGATTCAATCGTAACTCTCCGATGGCTGCTTTGTCCGACAACTGGTTCTTTCTAAAATACAAAAAATCAAACAGAGCTTTTGCCGGACTGGCGCGGAATATGAGGTAATCACCGTCCCGCACCGGCTTAAAACCGATGAAGAGCGGCTGCTTGATGCTGTGATATTTGTAGGTTCCGAACGGCGGCGCGAATGAAGCGGTTTTTTTCCGAGTGACCATAGTCACGCCAACGGGCATTTCGGTGATAATGCCGTGCCGATGCAGCTCATATTCAAGGCTTAGATATGAAGGTCCGTACAATAAACAGGCGAGGCATTCGGCATACGCGCCGGTGCGGCCGGATTTCTCCACCTGGTCGAGATAATCCCGCGTCACATACATACCCCTTTTCAAACGGACGACATTGCCGGATCTGACACGGCGCGATAATAATACTGTCAGATATTTTCTATCCGTTTCAATGCTTGCCAGATCATCCAGAGTAAAAACCGGCAAATGTCTTGCCGTTTCAAGGATCTTACTGATTTTTGAATTTCCTCTGTTTCTCATAATATACAGTTATAGTATACTATCGGAAACAAGAAGTCAAGCAAAAAAGGCTTTTTCCGCAATATTCTTTGGTGTTTCAGATCTATGACGAAATCGTATTAAATGTGAAATACGGTTTATTACTTCCTCTTTTCCTTGATCTCCAGCGCAACATTGGCCGGCACGACTTCATAGTGGTCGAATTCCATCTGGGCAGAGCCTTGGCCGGAAGTCATGGAGCGGAGCTGATGTGGTGTAGCCGAACATCTCGGAGAGCGGAACTTTGGCGATGATGGAGACGACTTGGCCCTTTGGATTCTGGCCTTCGATTAGGCCGCGCTTTGAGGCGATGCGAGCCGTTGACGTCGCCCATGTATTTCTCCGGACAGACGACTTCGAGCTTCATGATAGGTTCGAGGATGACCGGCTTGGCGCGCTTGGCGGCATCTTGGAAAGCCTGGCGAGGCGGCGATTTTGTAGGCGATTTCGGACGAGTCGACATCGTGGTAGGAGCCGAAGGTCAGCTCGCAGGAGATGTTGACCATCTTGAAACCGGCCACGATGCCGCGGTCCATGGCTTCGTGCACGCCTTTTTCGACGGCCGGAATGAATTCCTGCGGGATGACGCCGCCTTTGATGGAGTTGATGAATTCGAAATCGTCGTAGCGCTTGACGTTCTTCGGGATCTTCTCGCCTTCGGACCAGCGGCTTCATCGGGCTTAATGGTCAGGCGGACGTGGCCGTACTGGCCCTTGCCGCCGGTCTGCTTGATGTATTTGTGTCTCGGCCTCGGCCTCGCCGAAAGGATCGTCTCGCGATAAGCCACTTGCGGTTCGCCGACATTGGCCTCGACGCCGAATTCGCGCTTCATGCGGTCAACCATGATCTCGAGATGCAGCTCGCCCATGCCGGAGATGATGGTCTCGCCGGTTTCGCTGATTGGTGGAGATGCGGAAGGTCGGGTCTTCGTTGCCGAGCTTGCGGAGAGCCATGCCCATCTTCTCCTGGTCGGCTTTGGTCTTCGGCTCGATGCGCAGCGACACGACCGGATCCATGAATTTGATGACTTCGAGCACGATCGGGTTGCTCTTCGTCGCAGAAAGTGTTGGAAGTCAGGGCGTCCTTCAGTCCGACGGCCGCGGCGATTTCTCCGGCAAAGACTTTCTTGACCTCTTCGCGCTTGTCGGCTTGGAGACGGACGATGCGGCCGAGGCGCTCTTTCTTGCCGGTCGTGGAATTGTAGATATAAGTGCCGGCTTCGATGGTGCCGGAATAGACGCGGAAGAAGGTCAGCTGCGCCGACGAACGGGTCGTTCTGGAGTTTGAAAGCCAGAGCGGCAGAAAGGCTCGTCGTCGGAAGCGTGGCGGAAAATCTCTTCGCCGGTGTTCGGATCGATGCCTTGGATCGGCGGCATGTCGAGAGGCGACGGCAGGTAGTCCACGACGGCGTCGAGGACGAGCTGCACGCCTTTATTTTTCAAGGCCGAGCCGGTGAAGACCGGGAACATCTTGTTGTCTATGACGGCTTTGCGCGATGATCTTCTTGAGTTCGTCGATCGACGGCTCTTTGCCTTCGAGATAATGCTGCATCGCGGTATCGTCATGTTCAACGATCTTCTCGATAAGTTCGGCGCGATATTTCTTGGCGTCTTCGAGCAAGATCGGCCGGAATCTCCTTTTCGATGACTTTGTCGCCCATCTCGCCTTCGAAGTAATAGGCCTTCATTTTGAGCAGATCAACGACGCCGTCGAATGTTCGCCTTCAAGCCCGATCGGAATCTGGAATCTGCACGGCATTCTTGTTCAAACGCTCGAGAATGGACTTGATATGAGCGCTCGAATGAGGCGCCCATGCGGTCCATCTTGTTGATGAAGCAGAGGCGCGGCACATTGCCATCGTCGGCATAGCGCCAGTTGGTCTCCGATTGCGGTTCGACGCCAGCGACGCCGTCGAAGACGACCACCGCTCCGTCGAGTACGCGCAGAGACCTCTTCACTTCGACCGTGAAGTCGATGTGTCCCGGCGTGTCGATGATATTGAAACGGACCTTTTTTGAGATGTCGTCTTACCGTCAGCGCCTTTCAAGCCGGCATGTATGTCGGATTCCAGAAACAAGTGATGGCCGCGGCGGTGATGGTGATGCCGCGCTCGCGCTCCTGTTCCATCCAGTCGGTGACCGTGTCGCCCTCGTGCACTTCGCCGATCTTGTGGGTCATGCCGGTATAGAAAAGGATGCGCTCGCTGGTCGTGGTCTTGCCCGCGTCGATATGGGCGATGATGCCGAAGTTTCGGACTTGCTCGAGTGGATAGTCGCGGTTCATTTTAATATAATACGAATTTACGAATGGATCCGAATGCTACGAATTTCGAATCTACGAATAATAAAAAGCAGAGACTGCTTAATGCCCATAAGATACAGGAAAAGCCCAAGAAAAGCAAAACTCTGTAAGTACCTTATGAGAATACGGAACCTGACGACAAATGCTCATCTGAGTTTGTTAAAGCATCCCTTTTCCTCTTTAATGAAGCAATCTTCTCGTCGATTATCATGAGCTTCTTCTGAAGATTGTCTGAGGAATTTATGATCCTGTGTCTATGAACATTATTTTCTCTATAACTAACCCATTCCAAATTGCTAGCAGCATTATTAGATATATCACCATCCTTATGATTCACGAGAGGGAGATTCATTGGATTCTCAATAAAAGTTCTGGCCACAATTCTGTGGACTTTAGTAGTATGACGCCTTATAGCCAAGTCTTTACTGTACAATACCACCATGGCATATTCTCCTGGACTCACGTAAGGGCGTAAGACTCTACAGAGTCTTTTGTTTCTTACTTTACCCAGATTACTCACCTCATACTTATCTTCCCAACCAGGAATATTGACTGGTCTCCATTCTTCGATATTACCATCTTGTGTTCCACCATCAGTGTTCATAATGACCATTTAAGCATGAGAAGATTACATTTTCTATAAAAATATTTTATTGGCGTTTGCAGTTCTGATCCATCGTTCAAACATCCGACAGAAAATCATAATGCACTCTTTTTCTGTAAGATTTTCATTAGACCAATCGATTTGCCAATCTCCATGAACAATCTTGTTTCTTATTTCGTAAATAAGAGCAATCATATCTCCAGCAATATTTTTTGGTTCAATGAACGACCGTTCTTTTCTAGACTTATTTAAATCATCTGCAGAGCAAATATATACCTTGGTAGCTTTTGCGATATTGTATAGACCTTCAAAGTCATTTTTAGTAACTACGCTCGAATAGATACTCGAAAATGAATTCTCGTTTTTTCTAAAATTGACTAAAGCATCCGTTATATTTCTAAAATTTCCTTGTGTATCCATCCAAGTTTCAAAAAGTGACCAAAGAAAAACAAGTTTTATGTAATCATAATCCCGATAACCTTTCCGGGGAAGATTTAATTTATCCAAATCAATAAGAATTTTGTCTACATATCCTTGATTAAGTTTTGTTTTTTCATATTTCATTCATTCTGACCATATTCAGTCTGCGATGTTTCTGTCTCTGCTTGTAGTTTAGGGAAATCTGTACCAAAATATTTTATATTTGCTTGTCCGATTGCTGTTCCTTCAGTTTGTTGGTCGGCTGATGCCTTATCCGCATTTTGTTGATAGGTAGTCATCTGATTAAGGGTGTTTATTATCGGCGTACCAAACATTCCATTTTGCTGGTTAGTACAGACTGATTCCCACGCCATTGCTATTGATTTTTCATTAGTAATAATATCTCTGTAATCATTACTGTACATGAAAAGTGGTACATTTATCTCCATAGGAATATTTGAGGGGATAGTATTTTCAAGATTCATTTGGTTTGCAGTGTCGAAAGCACTTTCTGCTGATTTGGCCTCTGCAATACATAAAGAATTATTGTTGCCGCTTGATACATCGGCTGCCTTGACGATATATTGCAGGGCAGTATTTATCTGGGTGCCAACAGAGAGGTTTTTGTGCCAAAAATCATGAAGCGAGATTAAGACAGCTTTTTTTGCCTCATATTCACCGCTTGAAGATGCCGTAACCGCTGACTGATCTTGCGGTTGTGTTGGATTTAAAACACTTTGCGGTATTTGCGGGACCTGACAATATGCATTACCAATCTGCGGACAAATAAGATTTTGTCCTACGGGACATTCGCTAAAATAAGTACCATTACAAAGAGTGCCTGCTGGTGTAGGAGAAATAGTCACAGGCGGAGAAACTTTTTGAACAACTTTTTTGACTGGCTGACTTGCTGGAGGTGTTGAATTCGCCGCCATATTTATTGAAGTTGTAGCAATAATCGAGGTTGAAGTACTTATAAAATTATTTGATGAAGTCGTCGTGCCAACAATCTGCACCTGTAAAGAGCTAGGATTATTGAACAAGGCCGACCAATTCCATGAAAGCGGATTCCACCATGAAGCAAAAGCAACCGATGGGACGATAAGTAATAATGTAGTGATTATTGGAAGATATTTTTTCATAACTTGATAATACCACTTATGGCTCATTTCCACCATTTGAGCTACGAACAAAGTATCTTAGTCGTGGTGGACTTCTCCATCTGCGTCAATATGGGTGATACAAAATAATTGTTCTCTCTGATAGCCGAACACTCGAAACTTATCGATCGGAACGCGGAAATGAAAATAATATTGTTGCATCAACTTTTGAGCAGAACTGTTCTGCAGGTCGATCATTTTAAAGCTATCGGACCCATGCTTTTCGGAAGTGATTCCATTCTCTCGGGGCAAGGCTCCGAATTGGCTCCACGTAAGCTGTTCAAAATGTCTTAATCTTTTTAAGAACTTATCCGCTTGTTCCCTGCTTAAAGTGTAAAAAGACATATTCTTGACTAGAGTGCAGTCACAAATAGAAAAAATCACCTTGGATTCGGCGTAAGCAAGATCTATTTTGCTAGGTGTCGTATCCATATCAACCGACCTAGTTTTCTAGGTTATTTATTTAATAGAGGTGCGTAGTACTCACTTATCGACTTGTGCGAGATCACCTTGTTATTGGAAGCGTAGGCCTCTTTCCATGGAGAGTGCGCGTGTGCAATATCAACTAATCTTCCAGCAGAATAACCGCCAAAGAGATCCCAGACTCTCTTGAGATTTTCCCTATCTTCATCAGAAAGCGTTGCCTCATCTTTTTCATGGATAATGCTGTCACTCACATATTCACGATATTTTTTGTACACGGAAGGAACGACTGGGCCGTATTCCCAGGCCTCGATCGCATCGCTAAACAAAGGCTTCCCCAGTTTTGACAGATAATAAGCCTGCGCGAAATAGAGAATCTTCTGAAGCTTTAGATTTGTGATGCCTTCTCGTTCTTTGTTATCACCTACAAAGACCTGTGAGGCCAAGTAAATGAAGTGTTTAGCCACATTTTCAGCGCTGTATGGAGATTTGAGTTGTGTAGTAGTCATAGCTGGTCATATTGTACTCCTCAACAGAAAAGTCAACAATGCGTGCGTAGTCCAATTTTAGACCAAAAAGAAAGCGAGTCAATATTGACGCGCTACTTTTAGTATTCTAGAGAAAATTCGTGTCGCAACTTACCACGCGAAGTGAGCGAAGGCCTTATTCGCCTCGGCCATCTTGTGCATGTTCTCGCGCTTCTTGATGGCTTCGCCTTCATTCTTGGAAGCGGCGATGATCTCGTCGGCCAGCTTCTCGGCGATCGGCTTGCCTTTCTTGTTGCGGGCGGCTTCGATGATCCACTTCATGCAGAGCGCGTTCTGGCGCTGGGGACGCACCTCGCGCGGGACCTGATAGTTGGCTCCGCCGACGCGGCGCGAACGGACTTCCATGGCCGGAGTGGTGTTCTTTAGGGCGAGCTCGAAGACTTCGAGCGGATTCTCGACTTTGGCTTTCTCCTTGATGGTATTCATGCAGTCCGCCACGATACCGCGGGCGGTAGTCTTCTTGCCGGACTCCATGATGTAGTTCGTGAATTTGGCCAGCTTCAATGACTGATATGTCATGTCCGGCTTCAGCTCGCGTTTGATGTTTATTTTTCTGCGCATGATAGTTGATTAGATTCTAGATTTGAGATTCTAGATTCTAGAATAATTGCTTCATTCTCGAATCTCGAATCTAGAATCTTTATTCTTTAGGCTGTCTTAGCGGCCTTCGGCCTCTTGTTGCCGTATTGACTTCGACCTTTCCTGCGGGCTTCGACGCCGGCGCAGTCCAGAACGCCACGGACGATGGAATAACGCAGACCGACGTCCTTGACGCGGCCGCCGCGGAGCAAGACTACGGAGTGTTCCTGGAGATTGTGGCCCATGCCCGGGACGTACGCGGTCACTTCGACGCCGTTGGTCAGGCGCACGCGGGCGATCTTGCGGATGGCGGAGTTAGGCTTCTTAGGCGTCTTGGTGGTGACTTTGACGCAGACGCCGCGCTTGAATGGTGCCGGGAAGAAGCTCGGGCGGTTGGCGATCGTATTGAAAGTGCGCGTCAAAGCCACGGACTTCGACTTTGCCTTGAAGCGCTTGCGATGGGACTTGGTGAGCTGATTGATGGTTGGCATGTTTATAATACGAATTTACGAATGTATCCGAATGCTACGAATTACGAATTTTACGAATATTCGTAGATTCGATATTTGTAGCATTCGAATCAGATTCGTAGATTTGGATTTTGTCGTTTCCGCTTGAATTTTTTCACCGTTTTCGGCCGAGCCGGCCTGAACGATTACTCACGCGGAGCTGGTAATGTGGTTTTTAATGCCTACAAAGGCAGTGGGAAGACTGTAGCATAGATGGTTCGAGGAATCAAACCTATTAAAAACTAGAGACCTTTCATTCCAAGAGCAATCATAAGACCAAAAATTGTGAGCAATGAACCAATGATTCCAAGGACAATCAAGACAGAGGCAGTTATTCGTGAAAAAGAAGTTTTACAACCTAATGTCCCAGCTCTTTTGTTTACCGCTCTTCCCCAAACGGAGAGTATCGTAACTACAAACGGAAAGAATGTTACAATCCCTGAAATAGTCTGCCAAAAAGAATCGTACCTGCAAGATCCTTGGTATATTGATGGGCAGAAAAAGGAGAGAATGTATTGATAAGCAAGATAAAAGATAGCGAGGATAAGAGCCACGAACACCATGGGTTGAATTTTTTCTTTTTTCATATTGAAAGTATAGCAAACCAGTTATTAATTCACATCCCCACCACCGTCACTTCCCGAACAACTGATGGTGGGTGCCGATTCTGTGAAGTAGAATATACTTATCATCTATCTTACGGAACACGATACGCCAATCTCCCGTCAGATTGATGCTCCTGAACCCTTCGTATTCATATTTCAATTTGTGATTATTCAAGAGAGGATCAAACTCATTCACTGAAAAAAGCTCCAACCGCTGATACACCTTCAATGTCAATTCCCGAGTAAGCCTCTTATAGTCCTTCTCGTAGGCTGTAGTGCGTATAAATAGCATGGTAAGAAATTCATGCTAGGAATTCAGTTCCGCGGTAAGCTCATCCAGAGTCATCGGCTTCGGCAAACGGCCTTCCGCATATTCCTTCTCTCCTTTGCGAAGTGACGCAATAAGTTTTTTATTTGGGACATATTCATCTATGGAAACTTTCACTTCCTTGGTCCGCACGAACTGCCTCAATAGCGCGTTGACGAGAGTGCCCAGAGAGAAGCCGAGCTCTCCGGCGACTTCTTGAGCCGCCAGTTTAAGGCTTTTATCGGTCTTCACGGTCAGAAGCGTTTTGGTGTTGGTAATCATATACCAAAGTATATACTTTGGTATGGTGTTGTCAACTGCATTTTCTACATCCCCACCCCGGTGAAGAGCTTTGCCTTGTACACAACCTAGCCGCATGCTAAAGTTTAGGTAAGGCCTATCGCGTTTACGCGGTAGGGTCCCCAAATAGACCGATCGGCTTTATATTCGCCAGAAGCTCGGTAAATTTGGAAACCCTATCCCCCGCCAGCTTATTGAGCTTTGTCCGCGTGATATCTTCAACCTCGTTCCTCATCAGGGCTTCTTTCATGATGTCTTCGACCTTCTTCAGGCGGGCATCGACTCTTTGATTTTTAGCTCGCGAAGAGAATGTTCGGGTCTTGCCATAATGATTGTTGAAATGGGCCCACGCGAACAGATCTGCCAATTCGAGCCCAAAGCTTAAGCCTTTTTTATTTTGGAACACCAAGCTGTAGATCCTTTTGAAACTTGAGACCGACCATGAGCGATAATGCGTATGTTCTTGGAACTTTGATAATTGAGTGCTATCGACGAATGCTCTGAGCATCGCGCCATCGTCCTGTCTGCGTGATTCTGCGACTACTTCCCCGCAAGCATCATTCTCTTCCAGAAAATGCCCGAATTGAAGTATCAACTTCCGCGCCAGAGTTTCATATAAAAAGTCATGCAGGTTTTCCTTTTTAAGCCGATTCGTGATGTTCTTCTCCGTTATGCCTAGCTTTTTAGCCCTTTTTGTTATCAAACGCTTATACTCAAGCTTGCTGATCCTCATAATGAGACATTGAATATCAGCTCCTTGGACTAGAGCGCATAGTCGATCAAAGAAAGTCTTAACATATTGGTGTTTATGGTGGATATCTTTGACTTTCTCTGATTCAAAAAGATCAAATGCGTGGATATTCTCATCCGATGATATGCCGCTCTTCTCTTTGAGGGAAAGCATGTAATGAGAGAGCGCTGAATTGAGATCTTTGTTTATGATGATCCCCGCCAATAAGAAATGATCCCCGAGATCGGAGAGCTTCGACTTGCCAGACTCATCGATGAACAAAATATAATTTTCTATCTTCCTTACCATCCGCGAAATATATCATATTTCTTAGGAGAATAGGCCTATATCCCCACCCCGGTGAAGAGCCGGAACACCCACGGGATAATCGGCTCGACGACTTGCCAGAGGAAGAAGACGACGATCAAGACGAAGATCGGCGCGTAGCGTTCGAGCGTTAGGCGGAAGCGACCATATTGATTCGGCAGAATCGAGAAAAGGATCTTGGAACCGTCGAGCGGAGGCAGTGGAATGAGATTGAAGATGGCGAGGACGATGTTGATTATGACGATGGTCGAAACGATCTCAAAAAATGGGGCGTATGCCGTGGCAGTAGCAACATCGGTGATCCCGGCGACAGTGAAACGCAAGATGGTGCCGAATATCAATGCCAGCAGAAGATTGGAAGCCGGACCGGCCAGAGAGATCAGCAATTCGCCTTGGCGCTTGTTCTTCAGGTTATAAGGATTGTACGGCACCGGTTTGGCCCAGCCGAACGTGAAGCCGAATATTGAAGTGATCAATGGCACGAGAATGGAACCGATGGGATCGATGTGCTTCAAGGGATTCAGGGTCAATCGGCCAGCCAATCGCGCGGTCGGATCGCCAAGTCGGTCAGCCATGAAGCCGTGAGAGACCTCGTGGAGGATCACGGAGAAGATTAGGATTATGATAGATAAGATTATTAGCATGGGATTGAAAAAGTAATCTGCTTGTCACCCCCGCGGAAGCGGGGGTCCAGTGTAATACAACTAATGTTATTGGTATTACTCTGGATTCCCGCTTTCGCGGGAATGACATAATTTTGACTTTTGCTTTAGTCATGATAGCATACTAGGCCTATGGCAAAGATATGCGACATCACCAAGCGTGGCTCCGTCTCGGGCGGCCGGTATTCCAACCGGACTCGCGCGACGCAATTCAATCCCTGCGGCACCATCCGCCGGTATCCGAATCTGCAGAAGAAGACCATATATGTGCCTGAATTGAAGAAATCCTTCGCCCTCACCGTCTCCGCTCGCGGCTTGCGCACCATCCAAAAGAACGGCGCATTCAAGGCTCTCCGCGACGCCGGGATCATAAAGTAAGGCTTCACTCTGAGATTTTTATACTCGTTCCATCCGAAACGATCTTCACCATCCCCTTTTCCCTGACATTGAAACGATTGCTGTTCAGGATGCCGCCTCCGCCAGCTGGCGGAGGGTCGGTTTTTGGTTTTGCCTTTGAAGAAGCTGACGATTTTTTCTGCGTCGATTGATCAGTATTGGCGGCAGTGCTTTTCAATACCTGTGCCGAGTAAATCAAATAATCCGGTGTCAACGAATCTATCAATTGAATTGCGATGTTCGATGCGATAGCGCTATTCGAGATGATCAATGCGTCAGCCGGCAATTCGTTATTCACCGAGATGAATTTCTGCACTTTGATGCTGGCATCGCTCATTAACATGAATGAAGTCGAACCGTAATTGATCCTCATGATGATTTGAGGACTGCTGGCTTTTGAATATTGAAAAGCTTTGGTAGTTGTCGAATTCGGCGCATTCGAATCAGTGCCCACCGGGAACAAGACGTCGGCAATGACCGGACTATTTGAATTCGAATCATTGCTGATGCTTCCCTTCGTCAGCTGGTCAAAAACCAACCGCTGGCCAGCCTCGACTTCACTGACTGGAATCTTATGAGAATCGACTGCCGCCATGAATGTCTCGTAAATGGGACCGCTCGAGCTGGCCAGACCGAGACTTTGTAGTGAAACCGCTGGCAAAACGACTTTATCGACGGAATAGCGATCGATCACATCAATTAACCCCGTCACATTCTTTGGATCGTCATTCGTGGCAATGACGACATCAATGCGTCGCGAATAAAACGGTAATATTCCGCTTATCCGTTCGATGATCTCCGAATTGGAGCCTCCGTTGATCAGGATCCGCTTGTCATTCGGGGTACGGATGAAGATAGCGGGATTGCCGGGCGTATTGAAAATGAACAGCTCCAAGACTGCCGGCCTATGGGATTCGACGAAGGCATAACCGCCTATTCCGGCCAGCGTGGCGGCCGTGGCCAGAGCGGCGATGATGAACGGTTTGGTTGCACCCGTGGACATAGGCGCACAGTATAAAGAGCGGGTGTTAAAGAAACCTATAAGAAAAGTTAAAATAATCGTGAAGAAAAGTTAAAATTTTCATTAAGAAATGTTAAAATAATCTTAAGGTTCAGTGTTTATCCGTTAATCGCGCTAATTTTAATCAACGCCATGCAACAATTCACCGCGAAAAAGTTCGACATTCCAGCTCTCAAAGGCATTTCGGCCAAGACCATTGAAGAGCATTTGAAGTTATACGAGGGCTATGTCAAGAATGCGAACGGCATCAACGACATGCTCGGCAAATTAAGCGCCGACTTTACAACCAATTCGTACCTAATTGGTGAATTGAACCGCCGATTCAGCTTCGAATACGACGGCATGCGCAATCATGAGATCTATTTCAGCTCATTCAAAGGCGGCTCCAAACCATTGGCGTCAGGCAGCACGCTCAAGAAAGCCATCGAAGCAGTAGGGGTCTCATTCGACGGTTTCCTGGCCGCATTCAAATCATTGGCGCTGACCCGCGGCATCGGCTGGGCCGTGCTGTGGTACGACCCCAAAGATAAGCGGCTGATCGGTTCATGGGTGGACGAGCAGCATCTCGGACAATTGAACGGCTGCCAGATGATCCTGGCTCTCGACATGTGGGAGCACTCGTATGTCGCCGACTATCAGCCGTCCGGCAAGAAACAGTATGTCGAGGATTTCTTCGCGAATTTGAATTGGGAGGTCATTGAGGAGAATTTTAAGAAAGCACAACGGACATCATCTTGACTTTTCGCCATCGCTCGCACTATAATTAGCGTCGAAATACCTTGAGAGTTTCTAGATTCGGTTTCGAACGCCGTGAGCTGTTCTAAGAGCAGAAAATCGGCTCAACTGCCAGCGTGCCGAAAGGCATACGCAGATGGAGGGAGCGTATCATACGATGCCCGCCGTCCTCCAGAGCAGCTCATAGTGTTCGAGATATCCTTCGTCGGTCTGAAAAATGGTGACGATCATCCCGTAGCCATTTTTCATACGCTCGATGACGATCGAATGCAAACGGCCATCCTTATAATCCTTGGATGAGGAGATGACTTGGAAACGGTTGCTCTCCTTTGCGGTCCTTATCTCTATATCTCTATCGGCCGAGAAAGCATGACGGGCAATACAGACAGAAGCCGTCGGCCCTCTTTTCCCTTCTCTGCAACATGCTTCAAGGACAACCTAGAAAATACAAGGCATTTTTCATTAACACCGGTAATCTCTCTGGTCTCACGAGACAATCTAAATGTCGTTGGAATCAATTCATCCGGTCTATCAATTAGAATGCCCTTGGGAAGCTTCTGCAAAGCCATGAATTGTGAAAGGAGATTCTTATTCATGTTTTTTCGAAGGAACCTGTCCTCCTCTTCCACCACAAGAACCCGCCGATGAATGCGGCGTAGAAACCGACGACCCACCAAATAGAGAATGGCGGGAAGTAGGCTGCGGCGAACGGCAACTTGGCGAACCATTCGACGATGAAGAGCTCGTATGACAGTAATAGATGCGCGGACCAGCCGATGACGATCGAGATTGGATGCCAGATGAAGCCAAGAGCGCCAGTCAAGAATACGGCTAGCATTGTGATCGGAATGAATGGCAGGACTAGAATATTCACGAGCACGCCAACAATCGAGATCTGGCCCATCATATAGAGGATGAAGGGCGCGACGAATATCTGCGTGGCCAGACAAGAAGCGATCGTTCCACGCATCCCGAACTTATCCGGGATCCATTCGAGCTTGTTTTCTATCGGGCCGGCCAGAAGAACTAGACCGATCGTGGCCAGGAATGAGAGCTGGAATGACGGGTCATGCATCAGGATGAGCGGATTGGCGATGAGCATGATGAGCGCCGCGAACGCCAGGGCTCGTTCGACGCTGTAATCGCGGCGGATGAGGTCAGCGATCAAAGCGATTCCCGCCATGAAACAGGAACGGATGACGGTGGCTCCCCCGCCGACGAGAATGCCGAATAAGCCGATGCCGATTCCTCCGATCAAGATGCCCCAAATGCGCGGCAATCTTGAAAGCATTCGCCTTAGAGCTATGCCGACGATCGTGATATTGAATCCAGATAGGACGACAATGTGGATGAGCCCGACGATCCTGAAATCATTCAGGAGGTCTTTGCCAAGCGCAGCCTTGTCGCCGACGACCAAGCCGCCTGCCAGAGCGGCCTGCGGCTCGCCGAGAGCAGATTCCAGATTTCCGACGAAGCCACGCTTGATTGCATAAAGCGTCGAAGTGATCGATGTATTCGGATCATCCGTCGCCAAAACCACGACTGCGCTTTTTATTTGATAGTAAACATCATCTTTTGCCAGATAGCCGGCGTAATCGAAGCTGCGACCGTTGTCGCTGGAGAAATTAAAGGGCTTCGAAAGGTTGCCGGTGAATTCAATCTGGTCGCCGTAAGAAAATCTCGGGTAGAACTTGGTTTTAATTTGAATGCGAATGTTTTCAGCGCAGATCCCATTAAGAACATCTGATTGAAGTGCGGCTGTCGTCGATAGGCTGCTGCTTGAGCTCGTACTGGCATGGCTCGCAATTAAATCACTGCTGGAACTGACCTTATTTGAATGAGGTGCAGTTAAATCATCGCTGACGATCAATCGCTCCGCGTCAACGTTAAAAACTTGGCCGGTCGCCGTCCGTGAAGGGTCGTCAGCGACTATTCCAACGCCTTTAAGAGGATGGCCGAGACAGCCGGCGGCGTCAGGCGCGCTTTGGCTGAACGACAAGAACACGCGGACGATGGCGGCCGCGCCGAATAGGCTCCAGAAAGCGAAAGTGCCCCGTTTCATGGGCACAGCTTACTCGCAGGGTGTTAAAGAAACCTATAAGAAAAGTTAAAATTTGTATGAATTTTTGTTAAAATTTTTATTAAGAAAAATACGATGGCCTACGGCCATCGTTTTGACTTCGACTCGGACGCCGTGAATGCGAGCATTCACGCGTCCTCGCTCGTCAGAAGAAAATTTCCTTAATAACTTCAAATCGCCTCGAATTCAGCCATTATTTTCGCTTCGTCGTCGGCGCTTTCGGCTTTTCTGAACTTGGCTCCAGCGACGCCTTTGACGCGCTTCTCGCATTCCGCCCAAGTGTGATGGGTCTCGATGACGCCTTGGACCATGCTCACATAGGAATAGGCTTTTGCCCGTGAATGCGCCGAGTCAGAGCTCTTTTTGCTTTGCAATGCTTCGTCGAGCGAGATGTTCAGGATATCCGGCAGATCGTAGTCAGCCAGCGAGCCTTGATAGAGCTTGATCTTCATGCCGTCCGCGAATGCTGTGGCGATGTGGTCGCAACGCTCGTTGCCGAGAATGCCGACATGTCCGCCGACATAATTCCATTTGACCGAGAGCTTCGAATTCAATTCGTCCAACTCCTCCCAAAGGTCGCGATTGAGCACGCTTTGTTTCGTCTTGGTCTGCCAGCCGTTGCGCTTCCAACTCTTGACCCACTTTGTAATACCATTGATCACATAGGAAGAATCTGTGAAGAGAGTGATTTGAGTATTTAAACCCTGGATTCCCGCTTTCGCGGGAATGACACGGCTGGCTTGAATCTTTTTGAGCCCCCCAATCGCCGCTGTCAATTCCATCCGATTATTCGTCGTGTTCTTCTCGCCTCCGCCAAGCTCGATGACTGTCGCATTTTCATCTCGTCCTTTAATCGTTGCTTTTTCACTTTGCACTATTACAGTTCCCCAACCGCCTGGACCAGGATTGTTGCGCGACGAGCCGTCGGTGAAGATGGTGATTGGGTCCGGTTGATTCATGACAACATAGTAGCATATGTAAGAAATCGGGATAAAAAATGGCGCCCCGACTTCGGAGCGCAGTGACACTTGCAATAATTCCAACGACCAAAGAATTTAACCATTAACTTTGGCTTGAAACAGGGGGCTTTCCTTGAGCAGTTCCGCGAACCTGCCGGAGACTCTTTCGCGCCGCTCAATACATTCAATGAGCCACCTATCTATTTCCTCGCGTACGCAAGAAGCAAGGTCCGCATCGTGGCTAGCGACAAGAACCGTTTCATCGTTTGTCTTCCTGATCACTGATTCCTGTGAAAGGAAGATGTATTTACCCCGTAAGGTGCATTTGCCCTGATTGACAAAAATTGTCCTCCACAGAAACCAGTCTCCTTCTCTGTTCAGGAAAAGCAAATTCTTCCTGACTTCCTTGGCCTGAGTGAGATCGTGCATACAATCGTATGCGAGATGATTACACCTAGCCACGACCCGAAGATAAGTATTGTCAGTGAAACCGAATGGGACCAGCAAGCTATCCTTACGGATTTCAAATAAGCACCTCTTCCTTCCCGCACAAGTAATCTCCTCTTTGAGGAAGTAATCAGGAACTCGCTTGAAGATAAGATATTCCAAGAGAGGCTTAATCCTTTGGGACTCTGCAGTTAACGAGAATTTGGACGCATCCGCATTCATATGTTTTTCTATTTATTTTGTTTTTGTTGAACTCTTGCTCTTTGGGACGCATCCCGCCAAGCAGAACCGAGATTGAATCTAGGCCTATTTAGGAACAATGTCAACCACCCTCAACCTCAATTCCGGCCTGCCACGATACATGGATTTCTCGACGGAAGCGATGAGGTCGAGCGGCTGACCGGCTTTGGCCTTGTCGGCCCACTCGTTATTCACGCCGAAGAATGAGATGGCGGAGACTTTCTTATTGGCACCGAGATCAAACGACAATTCGATGTGCTCATTCCCCTTCCCGAACCGTCGCACGCTGGATGGCTTCACGCTTTTGAAAAGAAATGCCGGCTTGCGATTGCCGATGCCGAACGGCGCCAGCTTATTGATCTCGTCGTGAAGACGATATGTTATTTGGCTCAATTGGAGCTCGGCGTCGATGAAGCTGGCTTCGGAGGCAGAAGATTCTTCATCAGCCTTGGAAGTGTCGCTCTCTAGATTATCGTTATCGCCATTGCCTGTCATTTTGTCATTCCCGTGCAAACGGGAATCCAGTGTCTTTCCGCTAGACTTAATCGTTTCACCCTGGACCCCCGCTTTCGCGGGGGTGACAGAAGCGTCTGGCTTCCTGGTCTCAATCTCTGCATCCTTCGCCAATCCTTCTGCAGCTTCATTCAATCGTTGCTCCAGATAATGGACGGCGTCATTGCTGACGGTGAATCCGCCGGAATGATGATGGCCGCCAAATTGCGTGAGCGTGCCGACCGGCATGGCGCGCATGAGTTCGACGACATGGGTCTTGCCTTCGGAGCGGCACGAGCCTTTGATGAGATCGTCGCCGTCGCGGCCCCACAGGAAGACCGGCCGATGGAATTCTTCGGCGCAGGAATTCGCGGCCAGACCCAGCAATGAAGGCCTCCATTGCGGATTGCCTAGCACGATGACGCTTGGTAAGCCAGATTTTACATGCTCGATCTCTGTGATGCTTTCACCTCCAATCGTTGGACCCTGGATTCCCGCTTTCGCGGGAATGACAACACTATTGTCCTTAACTTTTGAGTTTTGACTTGCAATTTTGACTTTTGACTTTTGACTTTTGACTTTGCTTGGTTCTTCGCCGTATCTCTCTCTGATCGTCTTTTTTACCTCCTTGACGAGAGACGCCACCACGCCTTTCCTTTCATTATTGATCTCATCCAGATGAGCAGCGGCGATGGCACCGGCCTCGTCGGTATCGGCGGCCAGAAGATCGAATGCGTCCATAGGCACGCCCATGCGCGAGGCGGCGTTGATGCGCGGCGTGATCATGAAGGCGATATCGTCCTCGGTCAAGTGTTCCTGCGCGATCCGCAATCTCGAGAGGAGTTGGCGTAGGCCTTTGCGCGGGCTCTTGCGCAAGACCGTGAGGCCATAGTGCGCGAAGACGCGATTCTCGCCTGTAAGCGGCACCATATCCGAGAGCGTGGCCATGCCGACCAGATCCAAGAACCACTTCTCGTGTCCTTCCTTGAAGCCGGCCGCGGCAAAAAGCGATGAAAGACTTTTGTCGTCTTTCGACTTCTTGATGATCGCCTGGATCAGTTTGTAAGCCACACCGGTACCGCAAAGATTTTTGTCGGGATATTTGCAATCAGCCTGCTTGTGATCGACGATAGCGAAGGCTGGCGGCTTTTCTTCACATCCGGTCTTCTGAGATATCGGCGCTTCATGGTGATCGGTGATGATGACATCCATTTCCAATTCATTGGCGCGCTCGACAGGCTTTACGTCAGTTATGCCGCAATCGACCGTGATAAGCAGCTTCACGCCTTGGCTCGCCAATTCTTCTACAGCTTCGATATTCAATCCGAATCCCTCATTATGGCGATGTGGGATGTAGATGACGAAATCCTTGAATCCGATGCGCTTGAAGAAGTCATTCCACATGGCGGCGCCGGGAATGCCGTCGGCGTCATAGTCGGCGTATATGGCCATCTTTTCGCTGGAAATAAGCGCCTGAATGATCCGTTCGGCCGCTTTCTCGGCGTCTTTCAACAGGAATGGGTCGTGCGTGTCGCGCTCGTAATCTGGCACCAGGAATCTTTCGGCAGTCTCGGCATCGCTTATCCCGCGGTGGAACAACAGATGCGCGGTAAGGTCAGGCACGCCGGAAAGCGCGTTCCTTTCGTCTGGGGTCAAGACTCGTCGGATGGAATAGCTCATAAGGCTGAGTATAGCATTTGCTAGAGAATAAAATTTCAAAATTCAAATCACAAATTCCAGAAAAGCTCCAAATTCCAGTAATCAAATGCTGTATGAATTCTGAAGTTTGGATTTTGTGATTTTTCTGGAATTTGGATTTTGAAATTTGGATTTTTCCATGGTTGATGAAAATGACTAGATTGCGTTAAAATATCGACATGAACGACTGCATCTTCTGTAAGATCGTAAAGAAGGAGATACCCGCGCACATCGTCTATGAAGACGACGACTTCATGGCCTTCCTCGACATCCATCCGCATACCGTCGGCCACGTGCAGGTCATCCCCAAGAAGCATTACCGCTGGGTCTGGGACATTCCCGCCGACCGTAAGAGCCAGCCAAGCATCGCCTCGTATTTCGAGGCTGTGGCGAAGATCGCTCGCGCGCAACGCAAGGCTTTCGATACCGATTGGATCCTGAGCAAGATCGTCGGCGACGAAGTGCCGCACGCCCATATCTGGGTCTTCCCGAGCGACAAGGTCAAAGGCGATAAGATGGATTTTGAAACAAATAAAAAGAAGATCACAGAGAATCTGGAGTAGAGATTAGAGACGCGATAAAAAATCCCGCGGACCGGATATGCATCGGAGCGGCGGGAGTGTGTGATCGATTTAAGCGTGCGGTCAGGCGGCTAGTGAATGCTTCAGCACTTCGGTATCGGAGTGCAGATGACGCTGACTCTGACTTGAAAGTCAGGATCGAGCTTGCGGATCTTCTGATCACCGACCAGTTGGAGCGCGCCTTGGATTTCTGCCGCATACAAGAATCGTTTCTTTTCTGTCTCCGCGCGTTCTTTCAGTCGCCCAAGATATTCTTGGTACGCCCTCCATTTTTCGCCCCTGAATCGTTTGAACCGCTTCCTAAAATCGGCGGGCAACGGTTCATCCAGATATCGCGTGTACCAATCCAACATCCATTGTTTGAGCTCCTCGCCATAATCCTTGGCACAACCGTCGTGGTCGTGATCGCAGGCGTCATGCCCGCAGAATGCGCATTTGACTATACATGCCATAAAAAGTTCCTTTCATTTTCGTTGTTGATTGTCTGCCAAGAAGATTACGCCCAATCATAATCAAGTCAAGTGCCAATGACTTTCAATCTTCAATCGTAATCTTCAATATTCAATTGTCACGCCTGCGAATCTTCCAATGCTTCTATCCCCGGCAGCGTCCCTTTCGCCAGAAAATCCAGCATCGCGCCGCCGGCGGTCGAGACGAAAGAAAATTTGTCGGCGATGCCGAGCGAGGCGATGGCAGCCAAGGTATCTCCCCCGCCGACGATCGTCTCCGCGCCATGGAATGTAGCTTCGCCGATCATCTCTGCCAAATCCAATGTCGGCTGACGAAAGCCGTCTTCGTACATGCCTAAAGGGCCATTCCAGAGGATGAATTTAGAAGCATTAACTTTTTCTTGAAGCATCGCGACAGTTTTCGACCCTGAATCCGCGATTGCATCATTTGATGTCAGTGAATCGGGCGATTTGACCGTTTTATCTTTTAACTCGACGTCAACCGGTAAAAGAAGCTTGGGATTGCCGACGAACTTTTCCAGATCGTGAATCGTGAATTTTGAGTCAATTAAATCAGAAACCAATGACTTCCCCGTCTCCCAGCCTTTGGTCTTGAAGAGATCGCTTGCCAAAGCGCCACCGACGAATACCATATCGGCGATTTCCATGAATTTCGAAAGCAGAGGCAGCTTGGTCTCGAATTTGGCGCCGCCGAGGATGAACAGGAATGGATGCGCCGGGTTGAAAACCTTGGAAAGATTCGCGACCTCTTTTTCCAACTCGAATCCGGCATAGCTCGGGATATATTTCGGCAAGCTGACGATCGAGGCATGCTCGCGATGGCAGACCGAGAAAGCCTCATTCACGAAAATGTCCGCCAGCGAAGCCAATTCTTTCGCGAATTTTTGGTCATTGGCTTTTTCTCCGTCAAAAGTGCGAAGATTCTCGATCAGCATGCATCCGCTCTCGGGCAATTCGTTCTCGATAAGATCATTGGCCGCGCGGATATTCTTGACGAACATCACAGGCAGGCCGATCTTCGTCTTCAAATAGTCCGCCACAGGCTGGAGCGAAGGGATGCTCCCGTCGTTCGACTCCAGATGGCTGATCAAGATGATCTTTGCTCCTTTGGCGCGCAGGAAATCGATCGTCGGCATAGCGGCTTTGATGCGCGTATCGTCCGCCACCGCGCCATTCTTGATCGGCACGTTCCAATCCACGCGCACGAGGACCTTCACGCCTTTGAGATGTTCGATGTCGTTGAGGGTTTTCATTCGAATTATATATTGTCGACGGCCTTCAACAGTTCCATGAATCCTGGCATGTTGACGCTCTCGCGGCCGACCAAGAGACCGTCCACGCGGCCGGTCCTGATGATCTCGCCGGCATTCCTGAAATTGACCGCGCCGCCGTAGAGAACTTTGAGCTTGAGGCCAGCCTCGGCTCCGAAGAGGTCGGCGAAGGTCTTCTTGACGAAGATCGCCATCTCATTGATGTCGGCCGTCGCCATGGCTTCCTTGGCTCCGACGGCCCAGACCGGCTCGTAAGCGATGATCACGCGCTTGGCCTTGTCCTCGGCTATGCCCTCGAAAGAGCCCTTGATCTGGTTCTTCAGGAATTCGAAATGGCCGCCGTTCTCGTCGCGGGCTTTCTCGCCGACGCAGACCACGGCCGTCATGCCTGAATCCAGGATGCGGGCGATCTTTTTTGAGACGATCGAGTCGGTCTCGCCGGAAGCCCGCGCCTCGGAATGGCCCGCGATCGCGTATTCCGCGCCGAGGCTCCGGAGCATGGCCGCCGAGACTTCCCCGGTATGCGCGCCGCCGTCTTCGATCGACACCGATTGCGCGCCGATGTGGAAATTCGCGCCGGGATTGCGCGAGATCGCCGCCGCGATGAACGGGAATGGCGGGCAGACTACGGCTTCGGCATGCGCGAGCCGCGCCGCGACCGCCCTCGTCCGCCGGGCGATCCGCTTGGCGTCTTCGAAGCCGGCCGGGTTCATCTTCCAATTGCCGATGATGAGATGGCGAGATGACATGAGCATTAGTTTAGCATAAATAAGAATTTCTAATTGACCTAATTAATCTAATTCCTAAATAAATCCCAAATCCCAAAAATCAAGCTCCAGAAAAATTCCAAATTACAATAATCAAAATCGCAAATCTTATTTTGGAATTTGAATTTTGAGATTTCTCTGGAATCTGTGACTTGAATTTTGAGATTTTAATTGGTAATTGGGATTTTCTTAGGTCAATTAGATCAATTAGAAATTAGGTCAATTCCAATCGTTCTTACTGCACCTGATCCCACGAGATCATCTGATATTGGCTCGAGGCTAAGGGGAAAGTCGGCGGCGGCGCGTAGAGCAAGTTGCTATCGTAAGTGATGTTGCGGATCTGATATCCGGTATTGTCAGTGTAAGCGAAGCCGTAGCGATTATTCGTGGCGATCATGCCATTCAGGTTGATCGTCGATCGGACATGGAAATCCGTGCTATTCACCGTGCAATCGTTGTCATAATAGAAGCGCCCGATGCGGCCATTCTCGGCGACCAAGGCGGCGTCGACCGTCAGAACGTCTTCGGAGAGCAGGCCGACGTTGATATTCCCTTGGGCGATGAGACCGATCGTGTCGCGGCCGTCGAAATAGGTGTAGAGCAGATTGCCGCCGGTCGAAGCGTTTCCGTTATCTTGCCCGATCGTGATGTTCGGCTCATTGCCGGGACTGTCTGGGAATGTCCCGGCGGCGATCGTCAATCGGCTGCCGCTCACCTGCCCGTCGATCCAGAGATCGTCTTCGACGAAGATGACTCCGTTCCCCGGATTCGGCCAGGAATGATCGCTATTCGGGCCGTTCACTTGCGTCTGGCTGTTGTTGCCCCCACTACCCGTGGTGATCTGACCAGAGTTGTTGACCTTGATGCTCCAAGTCCCCCACTGGGTCTGGTTGTTGCTGTTCGTGCAATTGTTCGGGACCGATTGAAGGCCATTGATCTTGTACATGTTGTAAGTGCCGTTGGGATTCATGACCATGTGATAGCCCTGCGCGCCGGACGGCGGCCAATCCTTGCCGCCGGATTGCGCGGCGGTCTGCAATTGCTGGAGATTGACGGTCAGGCCGGGAAAATCGGTGGCCGGCACCGGGAATTGCCTACCCGCGGTGAAAACATCGGGCCGAGGGGATTCTGCCGTCGGCGGATGTGGATCGTCGGTTCCGACTGAAGTCCAGACTCCCCATTCGGTCAGCCCGGTATCGGGATCAGTGTAAGTATTTTGGGCGCTGGAGATGATGTTGTAAGCCGTGCCGTCGAAGCGGATGCCATAGTTGGAGGTGACCGGACCATAGACCGCCGTGCCTGCGCCGAAGCGCAGATAATCGTCGGCCACCACTGAATATTGCGCCAAGGACGGGATGGCCATGGTCGCCTGGACGATGCGCTTGACCGTCGGATTGGCCGTGGTCGTAGCCGTGGAAGTGATGACGACTTTGGTCGAACCCGTCGGAGGAGAAGTGATCGACAAGGCGTATGAGCCGAGCAGGTTGCCGTCCTTGTCGTAGAACTTATGATAATAAGGGCCGGAATTATTCGTGCCGTCCTTATAATCAGTCGGCAATTGCGCCAAGTGCCAGCGATAATAGTCGATGCCGGCTTCGGCGATCTGGAACGCTTGTTCTCGCGTTTGAACCGTGCGGATGCCGGCGAGCATGGACACTCCCCAATTGGTCAGGCCTGTCAGGATCGTCACTGCCACAGCCGCGAAGACCAGGACCACCACGAGGATGTCGCCTTTTGAGGCATTGTCACCCCCGCGAAAGCGGGGGTCCAGGGGATTACCATTAACGTCATCGGTGAAACACTGGATTCCCGCTTCCGCGGGAATGACAAAAACGCTTTTCTCCCTTTCTTCGTTTCTTCTTTTCTGCTTCATAAGTTTGTCTTCAGATTGCGCAATGCCGCTTGCGTCGAATAAGTGCGCGGCTGTGACGGCGGCTTGCCGTTCGGATTGGGGTTGAGCGTCAAGGCGATCTTGATGAGCGTGACCGACGAGAGGTTCACCGGCTGTGAGAGAGGCGAGCTGGTGCCGGTATAATTCTGATTATAGTACTGAAAGATCGGCGATGAGGTGGCGTTGTAGACGCTAGTCAATACGGTGGTGGTCGATTGGTTGGCGGGATTATAAGTAACCGGAGAACCGGATGGCATGATGACGCCACGATACAGGGTCGTGCCCTTGAGCGCGTAGGTTATCTCCTCGATGGTGCTGGTTGAGATCGGGCTCGAGAAGAAGGTCAGGGTGCTGGTGCCAGCCGTGACCAGCGGGTAGACGCCGTTCGCGGAAAGCGCCATCGAGCGTATCTCCAAGAGCATGGTCTTCAGTATGACCTCGGCGTTCTGCGCCGTCTGCAAAGAATTAGAAACGGCCTGCTGATTCGACAGCGTGTTCGCATAGAAGGCGAAGATCGCCACCGAAGCTACCGCGAAGATCGCGATGGAGATGAATACTTCCACCAAGGTGAAGCCGCGAGAGTATGGAAGAGCTTGCATATGCCTCTATTGTAATGCCAAAAGAGATATTGAGGAAGCGGACGTTTATAGATGATAATCACAAAGCCTCCTGTGCGGTTGGTTTGACCATGCGACTGGCTTTTACCCCGTCGACCACTTTCTTGAGAAGACTCTTTTCCAGTACAGGATAATCGCAACTTCCATTGGATTCATTGATTAATTCGATCAGTCTCTCTTTGGTGGTGTAGATAAGCCGGTTACAATCAATGCCGGCGTTATCTCTTGATGGCAAAAAGGGACATTCTCCCTTTTCTATAGCCACGTAAGTATTTATGTTTAACTTTTTTATCCCGATGAACTTCAATACTTTTTCCTTTTTTGTCGTAAAGGGTGCCAAGTTGATCTCACTGTCTTTTTGTGGATTCCTGTTAAGGACAACGTAATAGTGATTGACAACGCCGTCTTTCGGAGAAAAGTTATAGACGCGCCCCTGCTCTATGCCTAATGACACCTTTATTTCATTTGACATCTCAACCATGGTCGGCGTATCAAATGTTATACGAGCTGTGTTTTTTGCTCTAGAGACTCAGCAAATAAGTCACGGGATAGATCTAACATCGCACTAGATTGAGAGTAGATCTTTTCTAGGATCTTATTCTCTGAAGGCTTAAAGAGGTCCGAAACATCCAAACTCACGACACGGGCATCTTCATCTTCGATCTCATATTTATGTCTTTTCCATTCTGGGAGCTCGTGAGTAAGGTCGGCAAGCTCATACTCAGTCTTTTCCCCGACGGCAGCCAGTACTTTGTCTACGCACTCGATGTCAGTTTCTGAAAGCTCGTTCCTTTCCTGGCAATTTGACTCGATATCATATCTATTTTTCATTAATTTATCTTTTGCATATTTATAGACGATATGCGGAAGATATTCGCTCATAGTCGCTATGTCCTTTGATTGAGAGCCTAATGTCCCGTTTTTCATGGCGACAAGATTATCATCCGTGATCAATCGGCCATATTCCCGCAAATGCAATCTCTCAGACAAATAGAGGAGCTTCAGAGCTTTCATGTAATTTATCTTTCCTCCTTCCTTTAGAGCTATATAGTTCAAGGCCTGAGTGATCTTTTTATAGTCAGGTTTAGTCATGTCGCAAGGATATCAAAATTTCCGCATTTAATCAATGACCGAAAACACTCCCGGGAATTTGATTTTTACGCAAATTATCGCAATTCCCGGTACAAAAATTGAGCCCCGCGGTAAAGCAAGGGCTCAAAGGGTCTAAGGCCAGAGTGAAACGAGCGTCTAAGTGGCAGAGGACTCTGGCTCCAAGTCGCAGAAGCAGAGGAGGCAGTCGTCGACAATCCAGTCGAGCTCGAAGCAGCCGAGGCTGAGCCTGAAGTCCCCGCCCGAGTGCCGGCACACGCCCGGCACCCTGTGGTCGCCGTCGGCATCTGTCCAGAGGCGTTCCTTCTTATCGAAAGAAGCGTACCATCTGCCTTTCGGCAGTTGATTGCGTTTCTGTTCGAAAACAAGAGAAGCTCCTTGAGCGCCAACATGAACCGCTTTCTGCGTGGCGAGAAATGCCATGCGCTCCTCCGAGGTGGTCGTACCGCCGACAACTTGCTTGAACGCGCGGACGCGGAGCTTGTCGCCGGGTTTCAACACTCGGCTCGGGTTCGGGAAATTGGCATCGGTGATGTTATCGTTGACGCCGTATAACTTTCCACGGTTATTCTCCATGAACTTGGCGAGCCGTGTCCCATAATCGTAGTCGTCAGGCACCGTGATGATGCCGAGGTCCACAAGCAAGGCGAATTTCTCGGTCGGTTCAGCGGGAGCTACTGACTCCGACTTCTTCCAACCGCCGAGCCGCGCTTCCCGATCGTCCAGAGATAGGTTGTTGAACCGCTCCCATTGATCGAGGGTGAGTTGACCGCTTCGCACCTTTTGAAGGGTGTCGATTTGCAAACCAGCCAATCTGGCCGCGTCTGCGTCGATGGTAGTATTCATCGTTTGTCCTTTTGCTTACAATGTCCTTATTTTCAAGCCTGTTTTTCCGGAAAATACCGGCAGGCTTGATTTGCTACTAGTGTAGCATGGTTGATAGTATAAGTCAATGATTTTGCTGGGTTGTCAAAAAAGCCTTAAACTAAGGCCTAAAACTGTATTTCTGGAACCTTACGGCCCCAGATTGACCGTCTTCAGTTGCCAGCCGGCGGCTATCGTGACCGGACCGCTCGCCGAGGTGTAACCTGTCTTGGTTATGGTTATGGTATAGGAGCCAGTCGACAATCCTTGGAACAGGACATAGCCCGGCGGGACGCAGGCTGAAGTGTAAGTGAATGAAGCGTCAGAGACGGTCGGCGTGACCGTGGCGGTCTTCGTGGTCATATACGCCATGTAGCGCGCGTATTCATTGCCATTGGCGGAAGCGCTCACCTGCATGCCGGGCGAGGTGAAATAGGTGTTGGGCGTGCCGTCAGGCCCGAGATATGTCCAAGGCCCGTTCGGC
>CAVYBN010000009.1:0-83255 GCA_963766795.1 Candidatus Parcubacteria bacterium
ATGCTTCGTCCCGAGATCTTCAACGAGATATACGTCCAGGCGCAGTCGTTCATCTCGAAGTTCGTGCGGATCGCTCTCGTCGGGCTCTTCATGAGCTTCTTCGAGGAGACGGCCGTCATCGGGTGGGTCAAGAAGAACTGGGTCATGGCCCTCGGGATCTACGTGGGCTATGTGCTCGCAAGCCGGATCATCTCAGTCTTCATGGAGGCATATCGGGAAAGGAGCCGAGTGGCTATCGAATTGGAGCTCACATGCCTAGTTTGGCAGAAGAGCCAATCAGTCGGGATCGGCACCAGGGTCGGAAGCCAGTTCAGGCAGAAGCTGCGGACGGCGCGACGGTGCAATCACTTCGACATAAAGAACGTCGGGCTCTGGCCTATCGAGGCACTGTCGGCAGTCCTCTCGTCAGTAATGCTGCTTGGCACGCTGGCGTTCCTTAACTGGCGCATATGCCTCATATTCATCATCACCGCTTCGATAGCGGCATTCGTCGCGGCATATATGGCGCGATGGGTACGGGAAAGGGAAAAGGAGCTGCAGGAGACGGAGGATCGGGCAGGCGAATATTACCCAGCCTCATTGTCCGTCGACAGCACATTCCTCGGCACCAGCCGGGCGCTCTTCGAGAGGGCCAAGGTGCTCCGGACCAAGCTCATGGACGACAAGGTGCGCTTCCACAGGAAGGCTCTGCTCGTCACGACCCTGGTCGGATCGCTGACCATCGTCGCCTTGGCTATCCAGCTCTACATGACTCGGGAGAATCTGTTCAAGAACGATTCTCTGGTCAAGATCGGCATCACTGTCTCCACCGTCGGCATGGCGATCGGCGCATTTACGAATGCCATGAGGGCCTTGTTCGGGGAACAATCCTCGATCGAAGATGTCAGAGAGCTGCAAGAGTTTCTTGAGCTCCCTGATGAGGAAAAGGACAGGGATGATTCTTCGTTCGCGGTCGGAAGCCGCGAGGTCGTGAGGGTGGTCGAAGCGGAATTCGCGTATCCTTACGTCACGAATTCGCCGCTTGTCATCCAAAACATGACCTTGGACTTTGTTCCAGGCGAAGCAGTCGTCATCGTCGGCGCGAACGGCTCCGGCAAGACGACTTTAGGCAGTCTCCTGTCCAACATCCACCGTCCCCAGAATGGCTGTGTCATGTACGGGGGCTCGGCCATCGGCGGATACACGGCGCGAAGCGTCCTGGAGCACGCGCTGGTCATACCGCAAAGCGGGGATCTCTACGACCTGCCTCTCTCGGAATCGCTCTTCGGAGTAGTGGACATGTCGGGGATCGACAGGTTCAGATATTCAAAGGCGGTGACGATGAGCGGAGCCAAGGAAGTCCTCGATCGGCTGCCAAACGGCATCCATACTCAGATCGGCACGGCCTACACTGGCGGGACCAACCTGTCAGGAGGCGAAGAGCAGAGGCTCCGGCTGGCCGGCTTCTTCTATCGGGCTCTCGATCCCAGGATCATGTTCATCATCGCTGATGAGCCTTCCAGGTATCTGGACCCCGAGACTAGGAGCAGGGTCTATTCCGAGCTCATCGCTCTCGCCCGCGACCAAGGCAAGATCGTCTTGGTCATCAGCCACGATGCCGACCTTGAGAGGTTCGATCGCGTGATCATCCTCGAGAAGGGCAGGGTCGCCGCCGACCATCGCGGAGAGAAGATAGCCGAATCTGTTCGGGCCATCTCGAAGCGCCTAGCAGGCGATTTGGCCCAAAGCAAGTGACACTAGCACAAATCAAACGACCGCGGGGTAACTCCTGCGGTTTGTCTTTTATAAAAAATGACCGCCCGGTTGCTCCGCGGCGGCCTCGAAATCTCTCTGCGTGTTCATCTCTTCTTCATCCAAATGAATGCGATGGCGATCAGACAGCGTGGCTTTTTACAGCCGCGTGTTCGGACGAATCATGCATGAGGTTCATAAAGTTTCCTTCTGTTGGTTAGAACTGGCCGGTATCATTTTACCACTGAAAGATGTGCGGATGTGGAAGGAAAGTGCATAACTGGAGTATTGCATTTAAGCTGAGAAGGGTATAATTAATTGTCTCATTATACCCACGGCCAGGTCGCAGTTGGCGGTCGTGCGGATCTGAAAATCAAAATGCTTGCCCGAGGGGCAGTTTTTTGATTGAAGCTAGATATTATCAATTAACGATTATTAACATGAGAAAAATTAAAACCAGTCAGATTACAAATGCTTCAGAGAACAAGATCGTTCTCTACACCGACAAGCGCGGAAATGTCGAGCTGCGCGCGGACATAGAAGGGAACACATTGTGGGCGACACAGGAACAGATAGCCATATTGTTCGATGCTTCCAAGCAAACGATCAGCAGACATATGCTGCGCATCTTCAAGGAGGGTGAATTGAGAAGCAATTCAGTTGTCAAATATTATTTGACAACTGGCCCAGATAGCAAGATATATAGCCGTAAATCATATAACCTGGATGCCATCATCGCCGTCGGTTATAGGGTGAATTCCAAGAGAGCGACTAAATTCCGCATTTGGGCCACCCGCATTCTCCGGGAGTATCTCATCAAAGGCTTCAATCTCGATCAGCGCAAACTCGCCATATCCACGGAAAGATTTGACGACCTGAAAGAAGCCATCGCATTCATGGAATCAGAATCTCGCGGCGGGCCATTGAAGGCCAAGATGACCGTGAGGATGAGCAAGAATCTGTTGCCATAAGCCTCTCGCGCCGCGGCGTCAAACGCGCCAGCACCTATTGGTTCGTGAGGTAGGGGGTGGAGTATAAGAGATAGGGCGAAAAAATGAATAAATGACTCTGGTTAGATCTCTTTTGGAAATAGATTTAAGATCTTGTATTGCAGATCAGAAAATGATCTAATGGATCATATTAGGAAACATAGTCCAATTTAGGCATGCTCCTAATGTTAGAAACTCAGTAGATTGTTAAAAAACTATGAAATTAAATGGCAAAAGTAATAGAGAATATGAAGAGCTCAGAGAGCGCGTTAATATTTTGAGTAAGGATGAAAAAATTAAGGTTGATGAAGCATTTCCTTTATTCATACTCAAAGATGTTCTGGGTCTTGAAGAAAGTATCTATGATGAAGCTTTAGATGCTGGTGGTCCGAAAGATTGTGGAATAGATGCATTTTGGGTTAACGACGACGCTAAGGAGGTTTGTTTACTACAGTGCAAATATTACAACGACACTCACGAAGTCGATGAAAACGAAATCGACAATTTTTTAAATTCACCAGATTATCTTTTAGCGCCACCAACTAGTGTTGAGCGCAGATGTAAAAAATATATTCAGGAGAAATCACAAGACTACAAAGAATACATAGAACGATCCTATGATACCCGGCTTATTTTTGCTACATCATCAAGTTACAAACCGGCTGCCCGTAAAAAGGCGGAGATATTTAATACACAAGATAAAAACGCAAAGATCGAGTTACTTGATGCCGATGAAATCATAGGAAGATTAAATGATTTTAAAAGGAGAGACAAACCTGATCTAAAATTTAGCTTACAAAACGGTCATCATGAGCATAAGTCCAAGAATATACCATATGTCGTATGCTCAGTGTTTGGTGATGATTTAGCTAGAGCATATAAAGAGCACAAAGGTAATGTTCTTGAACAAAATCTAAGATACGGGTTACAAGGTGGACAAATAAATAAGGGTATAGATGTAACCTTAAAAGACTCAGAAAAACGTAAAAATTTTTGGTACTATAACAACGGAATTACAATAATCTGTGATAGTTACGAAATTAAAGAGGGCTCAATATTTATACAGAATGCTCAAATAGTTAATGGGGCGCAGACAACCAAGGCAATTTATGGAGTTTCCTTATCACTTGGGCTTGAGCCATTACGCGAAGTGTCGGTACTTGCGAGGATAATTAAAACTAACAAGGACGAAGATTTAATTTCGGATATTAGAGATTTTAACAACAAACAAAATCCTACTAAACCAAGAGATTTTGTGTCACATTTGAAGGAACAGGAGAAACTGCAAGGCGAGTTTGAGTTATTAAATTATTTTTACGAGATTAAGAGAGGAGAAAAACATGAAGAAATTAAAGCTAAATGGATAAAAAGGAAAAATTTAGCGATCATTGATAATTTAACTGTCGCACAGGCGTACTGTTCATTTATCGGCAAACCTGCTCAAGCAAAGTCCCAAAAGAATTCTCTTCTAGATTCCAATGGAGAGTATTACAAAGAAATATTTGCTGTCAACGCCAGAACACTTCTGCTTGCATATAAATGCTATGAATTTGCAAAAGTGAGTTTGAAGGAATTCAAAAAAAGAACCAAAAATAATGTTAAGGAAGATAAAGATTTTATGTTGCATGGAACAACACACATTGTAGCTGTGATGGGAAAACTAATCACAGAAGTTGTGGGCGTAGATAGGATAATCAAAGAAAATGAACTTTTCGGACAGTTCACATCTGACAATAAATTGAAGATAATCTACGACTACGCAGTGGAATTTATTGATGATCTGTACTCATCTATGTTGGATGTTTACCATTCAAAAGATCTTGCTTTTTCAGCATCTAAATATTTTAAAAATACAGAAGAGGCAACAGTTTTACTGGATAGAATTGATAAAAAAATTAAGAAAAATATTGTAAAGTTAGAGAAAGATATTCTTATCAATTAGTCAGAACTTCTTTACAAGACTACGAGTGAATACTACATTGACTTTTCCTGTCTCTCGATCAATGATCAGGGTATGAATCCTCATAAATATAGTTGGTCGATAAAACTCTATCCTTGGCTAGCGAAGATAATTTTGCGGCTTATTCCATATAAAATATCGCACAGGATCATAGTCGTCTGTCGTGGATATAATGAAGATGACTTAAATTTTACCGAGCTAGTGTGGGCTGATGATAAATGTTTAGATTTTTACGATAGCGAATGTTACCCGGAATTTCAGGCGTGGGTAAGGTTATTATGATAATAAAAAATTCTAACAACTTTTTTGAAATCGATGACGAAGATATATTATTTTGGGGATTTGATATTTTTCCACGATCTTTTTCCTTGACTAAAAAGATAAAGAGGATAGTCAAAAAATTTAAAATTCCAAGCCATGAGGTCATTGAAATTTATGATGATAATACTGCGGAATTCTTTTTCGAAATATTCTTCTCGATATAATTACCGGATACAAGCTAAATGAATATTTAAACTCCTTTAAGTTTCACGAAAACATGGAAAAGACTCAGGCCTTTCTGGATTTCCTAATTGGAATTTGGAAGGATACGCTTCCGGTTAAAAGTCTGGAGAATCAACAGCAAAGATTGACTATTGAGTCACTTCTAAATGATAGTCAGCAGATGATTCAAAAATATGAAGCTCTCAGTAGTAAGGGTGAATACAGCGTGAAATTCCTTATTCTTCTGGCGAAACTATTAATGATCCAAGAGAAAACAAATCTTGAAACGGCATACATGTTTGGAAAACTGCTGGATGCTCTACGAAGGGGAGATGATATTTTTTCTATTGTCTCAACTGCGACTCATAACGGAAGGTAGTATGATACGGATGATCACCTTCGATCAATAAACCCATGCCCACCACCGACCCAATTCCCGCTACTCGGCTCGCAACTTCATCAAAGGCAAGATCGGAGAGCTGGTATTCGAAGAGATGTTCAGGAAGGCCGGGAAATTCACGGTCCTGCCATTCGGATACGAGAAGAATCTAGCTGGCCAACGTCTACATGGTCGAAGTCAAATATCGTGGGCTTCTATTTCGACAGCTGCACCAATATCATCAAGAATGGGGGAGCGATCGCTCTCTTGGATGAAGGTTGGGTGACAAAGGAGATACAGGAGGAGTATAGAGGGATGCTGAGGGAGTTTATAGGGTAGTATTCATAAGTTACACCACAAAAATCATTTCTTGAGAACTTGTGCTATTTATGAATAGCGCTATACTTATGCCATCAGTCTGGTGGTTTTTCTCGGAATTCAAGACAACAGGTAAAACTAAATAATCGCGGCGGTAAATGTCGCCGTTATGTTCGCTGATTCATTCAGGAAGTGGCCGAATAATTCCTAGGACAAGGAATAAGGCATACCCGAAAAGCAACAGGGCATAATAGGGTAGTATCGAGGCAACTAATCATTAGAGGTATTGTCCACAAGCGGGTGTAAAGTAACTGAATCACCCCGTATCTACAAACCGGAAGGCGCTAACTCTCGAGGCTGGCTCTTTCCGAGGATACGTAGAGCAAGCAGCAATGGTTGTAGCTAGCTCACGCGTAACTTATCCGGGTAGGCCCGGGTAGCGTCAAAAATAAAAGCTGAACAACCCCTCGATGTGCGAGTGAACCCGAATCTCGCCTTCCTGAATGAGTCAGGGAATAAGCATTAACATCAAAATCATGCCAAAAGCGTGAAAATAGGTCATTTTTTCATCGTTTTTCACGGTTATGTTGACAAAAGAGTGAAAATCAGTATACTTAATCATATATGGCTAAAACGCACGCGGCATTCAATAAGATAAATAGCCTTCGCGAAGGGTACTACAAAGCTTCCTCTGGAAAAGAAGCGCTCCTTAAACTTATCTCGGAAGCAGAGATCCCGGAGCAGGTATACAACTCCAATGCCATAGAGAACAGCACTCTCACTCTAGAGGAGACGGAGAAGATACTCCTGCAGATAGATCTGGACAGATTCATCAGTGAAAGGGAGATATTCGAAACCAAGAATCTGGCCCGAGTGGTTTCGTACATGGAGAAGAAGGCCAAGGAGCAGGAGTTGACTCTGGATGTCATATTGTCTCTGCACAAAATGCTCATTTCGAACATTCGCGATGATGTCGCCGGCAGATTCCGACAAGGAAACGAGATGGTGCGAGTCGGTAGCCATATCGCTCCGGCGCCGCAGGAGATCGTCCCAAGGCTGACCAAGACGCTCTCGGACTACAATGCGAGCGTCCATGAGGATATAGTCAAACGCATCGCGCGATTGCATCTCGCCTTCGAACATACCCACCCGTTCATAGACGGCAACGGCCGTATCGGCCGCGTGCTCAATAATTATCTGCTCATACGCGAGGGATACGTGCCTATCAACATAAAATTCATCGATCGCAGCAAGTATTACGATGCCTTCAAGGAATTCGACCAAAAAGGATCGACCGATATCATGGAAGAGATAGTCGCTAAAGCTTTGACCAACAGCTATCACAAGCGCCTGGCCTATTTGGAAGACAAGAAGATCGTCACACTGGCCGAATATGCCAAGAAAAACAAGATCTCTCATTCGAACCTGATCAACAAGGCTGCTCGTCAGACGGTTGAAGCCTTTTTGGAGAAAGGGATCTGGAAAATCCCTGAGGATTTCAAACCGAGCTGAACTGACATATACTCACATGTTCTCATTCATGTTACCGAATGGCAGAAAGATCGATACTGACGGCATCATAGATGCCATGGAGGATGTGACTGGTAAAACTAGGTATTTTCTCGATACCGTGAGCGGAGAGGTTGGATGCGTATCTGCCGCAGATAAGGATGATGTCGTCAGATTCTCGAATGATCGACGATATGCCGCTATTCCGCCGGCATCTTCTGCGATCCAATCGCGTTGGCTGAAAGAATTCATGGAAATGATCCTCGAAACTGAGACACTGGCCGAAAGATCTTTGCATAAAAAGCTTACCGCCGTTTTGAAGATCGAACATTCGGAAGCATTCGACCAGTGTCTGAAGATGATGGGTAAAGCCGACGAGTCGCTATTGGCCGGATGGGCAAGCTGGCAGGGCGATCACTTATTCGAAGAGATGAAGGCGTGGTTCGCGACACTGCCAGTGGCCATTGGCTCTGATTTCGAAGCTGATTGCGATTGTGAGCTGTGCAAATTGATCATGAAAGGTCCGCACACCGCGGGCGACTTCAACGAAGCTCTGCAGAAGAAAGAGAGGAAGATCATTTCGCAGGATGCCATGGATGCTCTGCCGACAGGCGCTTTCTTGCCGTATTCCAAGTTGTTTCCGGAGGAAACGGAAGTGCGGATGAGAAAGATCGATTTGTTGCAAGATACATTCGGATTATCCCGCGGTTCATATTTGTTGGTCGAGAACTATTGTGCCGACAAGGCATGCGATTGCAGGAAAGCCATGATCAACGTGGTGAAGATTGGAGACAGGCCGGTCATCTTGGGAACCGTGGGCTTCGGATGGGAAAGCGAGAGATATTACGCGGATTGGATCGGCGACAAGGCGACCGCGCGCATGATGGTCGGCGCGTATCTTGAGCCGGGAGGAATACAGACCGATAAGAGCGCCAGCTGTCTCAAACTGGTGAATAATTCGTTGCGGGACGATAAATACGTCGAGCTCATAAAAGAACGATACAAGGTATTCAAAGAAAAGTTGGCGTTGTTGAAATAAAAGGACAGAGGATATATAGTACCGAATATCATGGATAAAAAACCGAAGCATGACAAAAAATCCAGATCCGGAATCTGGGAGATCGGCATAGTTCCGGAGCCGATATTCGGTACCAGGAAACCGGACGGCAAGCCGTTCGACATGGTCATCGTCGCCCACCAAATTTCATACTATGTATTGAATACCAATATCGTGTCGCCTGGCGCGTCTTTGAAAGATTCGGTGATAGAAGCTTTTGAAGATGCCCTGGCTAAAGGACCCGTATCGTTGCCGGACATTATCCAAGTTAAAGAAGAGCGGTTGGCGGAATATCTGGATGAAGCGACAAAGAGACTGGGAGTTTCAGTGGCCGTGGTCAAGAAGCTTCCAGCCGTGCAGGAGATCGTCAGGTCTATGAAACAGTGGAGCCGTCTATAAGAATATCTAGAAGCCGTCTATATATGTTAAGCGCTTGCATTTTACTTAACATATGTTAAGCTAGATTGCGTCACTTAACATGCATATGAAAGAACTCAATAATAACAAGTATTTGAGCACCAGTGAGGTCGCCAAGATCCTGGGTATCAGCCGCGTAGCGGTTTTTCAGAAGATAAAAGCTAGCCTTATTCCTGCCGAGAAGATCGGGCGTAATTACGCCGTAAAGATCGAGGATCTGACCAAAGCGCTGGAAAAAACCCTGACGGATGAGCGAAAAAATGAGATCGATGCGGCAGTAAAGAAGGTCGTAGATGAGTATGGAAAAACTCTGCGCATGCTCGGCAGGGAATGACTATCATGGCAACTAAGCCGATCACGATCGCGGATATCGAGTATGTCGCGCACCGTCTCGCGACAGAGACGATGTCATGGAACGAACCGATCCCGGAATTCATCACCAGATATCCGAATGTCCTTGAGCAGTGCGTCGTCGCGCCGTTCCAGACATACGACCAAAATCAGCTCTATTCCGGTCTTGTCGCCCAGGCGGCCATCTTGTTCTATCTTATGATCAAAAACCATCCATTTCAGAATGGAAATAAACGAGTGGCTATGGCGACCCTATTCTATTTTTTGTATAGCAACAAGAAGTGGATCAAGGTAGACGACCAGGAGCTTTATAACTTCGCCAAATGGGTGGCTGAAAGCAATGCCAAACTCAAGGATGAAACGGTCTCGGCGGTCGAAAAATTCCTGACGACCTATATCGTTGATCTAGATACGCCCGCTTGAGGCCGGCGCCTTCACATCTTCATGTCGGCGCCCTCGTTGCTCTGGAGCAGCCATTCGACGCCGAACTTGTCGACAAGGTCAGCATACATGCCGAAGAACATCTTCTGCGGAGCCTGCCCGACTTTGCCGCCCTTGGAGAGCTTGTCGAAGAGGGTATTGAACTCGGCGGCGGTGCCGCCGATGAGGCCGAGAGAACGGCATTGCCGAGGTCATAATCCTGGCCGGGCTTGCAGAGGTCGGCGCCCATGAGCTCGATGCCGTCATTCTTGAGCCAGGCGTGCATGATCTTGTCCTTCATGTCGGGCATGTCTTTGGCCATCGGGGAATCGCCTACGGTCATCAGATCCAATTTCCCGCCGAGGCATTTCTGATAGAAACTAAAGGCTTCGCGGCAATTGCCCTTGAAGCGGAGGTGTGCGGCTATTCTAAGCATGGTGTTTATATGTTAAGGCTGTTAATCCGTCCTTGACCCCATGTCGAAACCCTATGTGTTGATTGTACGCGACGGGTTTTGGTTTTGGTGCGACATGCCAAAAACTTGCTATACTTTCTAGATGAATATGGATCAAGGCGGCATTCCCAAAACTTCTAGGATCAAAGTGAATTACTGGAAGCTTTCCGGCGCGGTCATCTTGTCCTGGTTCTTCATCGCGCATGCCTTCGGCGATCCGACGCATACATACGCGAATTGGAATTTTTTAGACAGCTTGGATCTGCTCATACACGAGGCGGGCCACTGGATCTTCATCTTTTTCGGAGAATTCATGCATATCCTCGGCGGTTCGCTCACGCAGGTGCTTTTGCCGGCGATCTTCGCCTTTTATTTCTTCGCGCGAAAGCAATATTTTTCAGCCTCGGCCGTGCTGTTCTGGGTGGCGCAGAACATCCTGTATGTCGCCGTTTACATGGGCGACTCGATCGTGCAACAGCTGCCGCTCCTTGGCGGCGACTCGACGATCCACGACTGGAATTGGATCCTGTCGGCTATGGGACTATTGAAATACACGGATGTGCTCTCGCGGATCGCATACAGCTGTGGGCTGACTTTGACCTTTATCGCGGCGGCATTGTGCTTCTGGTTTTCGGTTGAGAGGGGAGAGCAGGGCACTAAACTCTGATTGACAAAGATTATAACAAGCGTAGTGTTATGAAGACCTTTTGATCTTTGACAACATGCGTTGTCGGGATCCCGCCTCAACAAAAATCCTCAAATAACAAGGAGCCATATGCCAAATGCAGAATTACGCAGAAACCCGGTGTCTGGGACTGTAGTCGTCATCGCCACTGGTCGCGAAAAGAGCCTTGAAAAATTGCGCAGAGTCAATCCGCGCGATTGGTCTGGTTTCAATCAAGGATTCGTCAGCGGGGAGAAATGCCCGTTTTGCGTGGGCCATGAAAGCATGACCCCGCCGGAAAAGCTCGCGTATCGCAAAGCCGGAACCAAGCCGGACGAACCGGGCTGGACCGTCAGGGTCGTGCCGAACATCGGTCCGGCGTTGGATCAGAGCTTCCCTGGCACTTTGATCGAAGAGCGGCAAGTCTGACAGTTCCTGGTCACCGAAGGCTTCGGGTATCACTTCGTGGTCATCGAGACTACCGAACACGTCGCTCACATGGCAGAAGTCAAGAAAGAGAACATCCATGACGTCATACAGATGTGGCGCGATATGACCAACACGGTCATTGGGGACAGGAACGTCAGGTACGTCTCGATCTTCCAGAATTACGGCCCATTGGCCGGCGCCAGCCAGCCGCATTGTCACAGCCAGATCATCGGCTTGCCGGTCATCCCGACAAGGGTGCGGAATGAGCTTCACGGCGCCGAGAGGTTCTATAAGGAGAACATGGAATGCTTCTATTGTCGCGAGATCCATGACGAGCTTCTGATGAAATTGAGGATTGTAGATGCGAGCGACAACTTCCTTGCCTGGTGTCCTTATACCTCCAAGACGCCGTACCAGGTCGTGATCACCCCGAGGTATCATCAGAGCTATTTTGCTAATATAAGCACTCACACGGCGGCGGATCGTCTGACGGAGTTCTCTGATCTGTTGCAGAGAGTGCTGAAACGCATAAAGACCACTCTGAATGATCCGGACTACAACCTGTACGTCCATACGGCCCCGGCCAATCAGCCGGATATGGATCATTATCACTGGCATTGCCAGATCGAGCCTATAACTACCGCGATCATGGCCGGATGCGAAAAGGGATTTGGCCTGTATCTCAATCCGCGCTCGCCGGAGAGCGCTGCCGCCGACCTTAGGGCCGCGGTCATCGCCTGAAGGACCGGATCGTCGCGAGTTATTTCACAGGGCTTCCTTGCGGAAGCCCTTTTTTGCCCCTTGACTTTTGAGCTCGAATCGACTATTGGGCGATTCTATAACCCACCAATCTTCCGGTGGGCTTATTTTTTATGTGAGCCTGTATCGATTTGAGCTAGTCAGGACAGACGGGTATTGTCCGCCAACTTGAAGTCACAAAATGACAATGAAACATTCTTTCAAAATGTAAAGAAAAATACGCTCTCAACAGAGCCATTTATCAGGACAAGAATGTGCATATAATGCTTATTCATGTTTTGTGACTTCAAGATGGATCAGGTGTGCGCTAGAGCCCATAAAAGCTTTTTAAAAACTTGCTATCATTCAATGATGGATCCATTCAGCATATTCAGATCGACGAAATAAGGCGCATTCTGTCGATCGCATCCGCCTGGTCGCGGCCGATCTTCCAGACGCGGAGCCGCGCGCTCTATCAGGCGAATAAAGAAGCCGCGCGAGCATTGGTGCGCGAGCGGGTGAGGCATTTCCATGGAGCATTATGGCGCGAAGCACGGCATCACTTCACTGCAAGATCGCCATCAGGAATCAGAAGAGCCGCTGGGGCTCATGCTCGAAGAAGGGCAATCTGAACTTCAATTACAAGCTGGTCTTCCTGCCGCCGGAATTGCGCGACTACGTCATCGTCCACGAGCTCTGCCACATCAAGGAATTCAATCACGGCCGGGCTTTCTGGGCGTTGGTGGGCGAGACGGTGCCGGAGTGGAAGGCGCTTGCGGAAGAGGTTGAGGGAGGTGAAGTAAGCAAATGAGATTAAGGAAATTTTCTTCTGACGAGCGAGGACGCGTGGAAATTCATTTACACAGCGTCCGAGTCGAAGTCAGAACGATGGCTCTAGGCCATCGTATTAATCTTCATTAAAACTTTAACTTTTCTTCGCGATTATTTTAACTTTTCTTTAAGGTTTCTTAATCATCTCTCTGATACGTTTGTGCCTACGGGAGATTTAGGTCTTCCGAGTGGGCGGATTCATGGAGAGGAGCCGGACTTTTACCAAGTACGGTAAGCGGGTGCAACTCCCGTTTCGTCCACACCAATCCGCTTCGGCGGATTCTTGCTTTTATGCTAAAATACATTTGTCGATTAACCTCGACTGGTGGACGGTTGAAGAGTTGCACTCTTCAGGACAACCCCAGAGCTTAGAGATAAGCTCTTCACTGGTAACACGGCAGCTCCTTCGGGGGCTTTTGTGTTTATTACTCATACCTCAACGCCTCTATCGGATTCAAGCGCGAAGCGCGGCGGGCGGGGTAGTAGCCGAAGACGATGCCGATCGCGGCCGAGACGCCGAAGGCCAAGAGGACTGATGAAGTGGAGAGCTGGGTCTGCAATATGCCGAGGTTGGTCAAGACATAGCAGACGATCCAGCCTAGCGCTACGCCGATGGCGCCGCCTATCACCGTCAGTGCCACGGCTTCCGAGAGGAACTGAACATTGATGTCATGGCGCTTGGCGCCGATGGCTTTGCGCAAGCCGATCTCGCGGGTGCGCTCGGTCACGGTGGTGAGCATCATATTCATGATACCGATGCCTCCGACGACCAGCGAGATTCCGGCGACCGCGCCCAAGAGCATGGTGAAGGTGCCGGTCACGCTCGAAGCCGCCGAGACGATCGAAGCCTGATTCAAGACGTTGAAATCTGCCAGAGTAGGGTCGGAGATGTTATGGCGCGACAAGAGCAGGTTGGTGATGTCAGTCTGCACTTGCGTCATGGCGTCCTGACTAGCGGCCGATACGCTGATCGAGCTCACATATTTGGTATTTCCCGACAGGAATAATTGCGCGGCCGACATCGGTATGTATATGACATCGTCCTGGTTCGACGGGCCGCCGCTCGATCCCTTCGAGACCGTCACGCCGATGACCGTGAATTGGAGGCCTTTGACGCGGATGACCTGTCCTACCGGCTCGGTGCCGCTGGCCAAGAGATCGCTCACTGTCGTCGGTCCTAGGACGGCGACTTTATTCCGGTTGGTCACATCCGAGTCGCTGAAGAAATTGCCGTCGGCGATCGTTACATTGTGGATCGCGGTGTAGGCCGGCACGGTGCCGGTGACCGAAGTGTTCGTATTCATTCCCGGCGCGGTGACTTGGTATCGGCCGTCCACTTCCGCGGCTACGGCGCTGATATTCGCCACATCCGCGGCGATCGCGGTGGCGTCGTCCGGCGTCAGCGTCTGCGCCGCGCCGCGCCCGGCGGATGCGCCGTAGCCAAACGAGCGCTGGGCGCCGGGGTAGACGATGAGCAGGTTCGAGCCGAGGCTCTGGATCGATGACTGGATGGAACTCTGCGCGCCGGCCCCGATAGCCACCATGCTGATGACCGAGCTGATGCCGATGATGATGCCGAGCATGGTCAAGGATGTGCGCACCTTGTTGGCGGTCAAGGCCGAGAATGTCTCGTGGATTATGTCGGAGGTGGTCATGGGAGTAAGTATTAGGTATGAAGTATTAGGTATTAAGGTATGGAAATGTGATATTGAGTATTGCGATTACACTTTTACACTTTTATACTTTAATACCTTTATACTTTGTGCTTATTCATATCGATCACTTTCTTCTCATGCTTGCGCCCATCTTCGACCACCAGCCCGTCCCTGATGTGGATGATCCTGTCGGCGTGCAGGGCGATGTCTCTTTCGTGAGTGATGAGCACGATCGTCCTCTTCAAGTCCTTGTTCAAGCGCTGGAATGTCCCGAGCACGATCTCGGAGGTTGCCGTGTCGAGATTGCCGGTCGGCTCGTCGGCTAAAATCAAAGACGGATTGTTGACCAGCGCGCGGGCGATGGCCACGCGCTGGATCTGTCCGCCGGAGAGCTGGTTCGACATGTGATGCCAGCGGTCTTCGTCCAGACTGGCGCTCTTGAGGGCACTCCGAGCGCGAGTCAGACGCTCGGCTTCTGGCACACCAGCATAGATGAGAGGCAGAGTCACATTGCGGAGCACGGTGGCGCGTGGCAGGAGATTGAATGACTGGAAGACGAAGCCGATGCGGTTCCTGCGGATATCGGCCAGCTGGTCGTCGGAGAGCTTCGATACATCCTCTCCGTCGAGCGTGTAAGTCCCGGAAGTCGGCGTATCCAGAGCTCCCAGGATATGCATGAGCGTGGACTTTCCCGATCCTGAAGGCCCCATGATGGCCACGAATTCTCCGTCCTCTATCGTGAATGACACGCCGCGCAAGGCATGCGTGGCGATGTCGCCGGTCATGTAGGTCTTGACGATGTCATTTATTTTGATCATGTCGTTTGGGAATTTCTAATTGACCTAATTGACCTAATTTCTAAATAAATCCAAAATCTCAAAATTCAATTTCCAGAAAAATCTCAAAAATCAAATTCCAAATGATGCAGACATATCTTTTTTGATTTTTGGAATTTGGAGCTTGTCTGGAATTTGTGATTTGGATTTTGATATTTAAATCGGTGTTTGGGATTTGGAACTTTTTAGGTCAATTAGGTTAATTAGGTAATTAGGTCAATTTTCTATGCTTCCTAATTGCCTGCCGGCCTGGCTGCTGCCGCCGGCGCGGCTGTCGGACGGGCTCCGCCCCCGCCTCCTCCTCCGATGCCTGCTCTGGCGCCCAAGCTCGAGAGCAGGCTAGGCGCCGCCGTGGCGGTCGAAGCCGCGCTTCCGGCAATGGTGCGCGTCACGACCCATTGTCCTGGCGTGAGGCCGCTCAATATCTGGATATTCGTAGAGTCGGATTGCCCGACGGTGACATTGACGCTCGAAGGGGAAGTCGCCGAGGGCATGGTCACTGATAATCCAGCTCGGCCAGTGCCGCCCGCGCTTCCCGCGAACAAGCCCGAGAATGAACGAGTGCTTGAAGCCGCGCCGCCGGAACCGCCGGTGGTCGAGCTGAAAGCCCCGCCGGCGTTCGGGTAGCTCTGCGCATTCGAACCGGTTCCAGCTCCCGGCAAGCTCCGCGTGCTAGAACCAGATCCCGTTCCCGAATAATTCCGAGTGGTCGAACCTGTGCGGCCGCTCGCTCCGCTCGCGGCCGCCTGCTTCTGCATGTAAGCTCTGACCGTAGCGGGATCGATGGTTTGGACATAGCTCTGCTTGCCGGAAGCCTTCACGGCCGCGGTCGGCACGATCGTCACTCCGTCGAGCTCGTTGGTGATGATAGTGACATTCAGGCTCATGCCCGGCAATATGCGCGGATCTACGGTATTGATGGCGATCTTGACGCCGAAGCTGACCACGCCTCCGCTCACGGTTCCGACTAGATCGACTTCAGAGACGGTTCCCGTGGCCGTGAAATTATTTATGGCGTCGAACGAGACGGTGACCTTCTGTCCGACTTTGACATTGGCCGCGTCGACTTCGTCGAGAGAGATATTGGCCAGCTTCTGGTCGCCGACGACCGTGGCTATCACGGTCGAGTCGCCGGCCTGGCTGTAGAGCGCCGCCGGGATGCGCCCGATCACTCCGTCGAACGGCGCGCGGATGAAATAATCGTCATATGTCTGTTGTGCTTGTGCGAGCGAGATCTGACCGGCTTGTACCGCCAATGGATCGGCGCCAGTCTCCAGATTGTAGAGGGAATTCGCGCTTGAGACGATGGTATCGCTGGCTCCAGAAAGGCTGGAAACATCCCCATTCACGGAATTGCTCCAGCTGGTCGCGTCGGCTTCGGCGGTGGCCAAGCCGGTCGGGTCGTATTTCGGCTGTGCGTTGGAGATCCAAGTGATGGCGTTCTGCGTGTTCTGCAGGGCGGTCGAAACATCCCTGGCCATGCCATAAGCGTCGGTGATCAGTTGGGCGATGCTCGAAGTGGCGCTCTGTCTGTTCAAAGATTTGTATTCCGTGAGCACCGTGCCGTATTCGGCATTGGCTTTGTCATAAGCTTGTCCGGCCGTCTCGCGATAATTCTGACCGGTGTCGCTGAGGAGCGTGGACCTCTGATCGCTCAAGAATCCGGTCTGGCCGTAGAGCATATCGTTCAGCCCCGGCATGATGGTCTGCAAGTCGGTGAATGTCCCGGAAACCGAGCTGTAGCCGTCGGTGTAGCTTTTGGCGACGGCATTCACGGCATTGGCGATGTCGCCTGGCTTGGCCGGCTCGGTCAGTTGCGCGAATGAGAGCTTGGCGTTATTCAAAGCGTTCAAAGCGTTGGTATCGTCGATCGTCGCGAGCAAGTCGCCGGCATGCACATGCTGTCCGACCGAGACATCTATGGAGGTGATAGCCCCGGAAGCTTGGCTGGTCACATCGATCTGATTGGCGGCCGAGACCTGGCCGCTGCCGGTGACGGTCTGGATGATGCTGCCGACTGTGACGGGGGACAGAACATATTGGGTCGCGGCCTTGGCAGTCGTGGCGGAGCGGTACATGCCGAAGCCGCCGACGATGACGACGGCGACGATGAGCACACTGCCGAATTTATGTGTCGAGCTCCACGCGCGGACTGTGGGTATGGGATTTTTCATTGATTTTGATTTGATTATGCTAGCGGATGGTTTCGAGCTCGATCACTGCCGCGCACCGGGCGGAGGCTGTCCGCCATTTTGAGGCGCTGTGTTCATAGGCGCTGTCGGCACGATGCGGATGAGCGAAGCCTGGATGTCGCCCTTGCTGTCCGGTTCGCCGATGACGATGACGGTCTCTCCGGGAGCGAGGTCAGTGGTAGTTGCCAAGGCGTGCGATCGACGGATGACGGTCGCGCCACCGACGATCACGGTCTTCTCGCTCTCGGTCGCTCCTTTGACGATCATCTCGGGCAAACGCACGCCGACGATCTCGCCGAAGGCTCCGTGGGCGCTCATGAACGAATCATCACGGTCTCCTTGCGGCACGAACGGAGAGCCGGGTCCGCCGAACTGCTGGGAGTAATTATTCCCCCAGTCTCCCGAGAATTTGGCCTCGCGGTATCCCACGGCCGTTCCTGCCCAGAATATGAGCAGAGCGGACAAGAGGATGCCGAGAATGGCGATCAGTTTGGAGACACTGGGAGATTTTGAAGATTCGTTCATGAGATTTAAGGCAATTAAAATGTAAAACCATTTGCTTTGTCATCCCCGCGAAAGCGGGGATCCAGTGTTATCTGGTGATACTCTGGATTCCCGCTTTCGCGGGAATGACAGCATCTGTCATTTTTCATTTTGATTTTGCATGTCATGCATGTGCCGCGTTGAAACGAATCCGGCCCCAATCTCCGGCGGTCTTGGTCGCGCCGTAGGCCAACGCGATCAAGATGCCCAAGACCAGCGCGCAGCCGGCGATCGGCGCCGATTCCACCAGAGTCAGGCCAAAGGACTGCCAAGAATGGGCGAGCATTGAACTGTCCGAAGCCATGAGCGAGAGGTAAGCGGAAAATCCTGACGCCGCGGCGCTGTTGGACAGGTATCCGTACGCTGGGACCAGCGCGACGAGCGCTCCCAATGAGATAATCCCATGCAAAGCTCCCCATAATCGTGCCTGCCTCACGCGCCTTTCGGCGATGCGCGTCATGACTTCCTTGATCATCAGTTCGGTGTTCATGTTGTTGCGTCAATACGATTATATCAGATTTTCTGGTGCGGCAGGCGATGAGGCAGCAGCGGGCGGAGCTTCTGGAGAGCCCGGCGGTGCCAGCTCTTGACCGTGTTCATCGGACGGTCCATCACGGCCGCGATCTCGTCGAAAGTCAGCTCCTCGCGGTAATGCATGACCAATACGGCGCGATGGTCTGGATGGAGGCTTTCCATGGATGCCGCCAATTCACCGACTAGCTCGGCCTGCTCGAACAGCTCCGGTGGGAGAGGCTCCGCGTCCTCGATCGTGTCGGCGAATTGTAGGTCGTTCTCGGCGTCGTCGAGGTCGGAAAAGACCATGGCGCGGCGCTTCTTGATGTGGTCGAGCGCCGTGTTCCGGGCGATGGCGAAGAGCCAGGGCTTCCACGGCCGGCCTTTCTTGAAGCGCTTGATGTGCCGCCAAACCTTGAAGAATGCGTCCTGCACGATATCTTCGATCTCATCGTCGGCCTTGACATATTGGCGTACGAAGTTGAATACCGGCCGGGCGTGCCGCTCCATGAGCTCCTTGAAGGCCGCATCGTCGCCTTCTTTGCAGGCCTCGGCCAATTCCGGGTCGGTTTTCGTCGAGTACTCCGTGGGCATGACTCATTGATGGTAGCATGGAAATCGGGGAGAGGTGGAATGAATGTAAAAACCATCAAATACGGCATAGTTTTAAAAAGGCCATTCATGTTATGATTTCGTCATGTCCTGGTTTTTGATCGCGCTTGGCGCGCCGGCTCTGTGGGGCCTCGTCAACCACGTAGATAAATATATCATCAAGCGATTTTTCGTCGGCGACAAAGGCGTTGGGTCACTGGTTCTCTTCACGGCCGCGAGCGGAGCGATCATGGCGATACCGATCGGAATATTTGCTTTCGGTTCGTTAGACATCGGAGTCATTGCGACGTTCGTCATCGCCGTGAATGGCGCCATCTTGGTCGCATCATTTATTCCATATATGTATGCCATAGAGCACGAGGAAGCTTCTTTTGTTACGTCGCTTTTCCAGCTCATCCCAGTGTTCACTTATCTGTTAGCAATGGTCTTTTTACATGAATACCTGACGGTCGGCCAACTGTTCGCTTCGGCTCTGGTAGTTGTTGGAGCAGTCATTATCTCTCTTGACCTAACCCATACGATTCGTTTCAAAGCCAAACCGTTCTGGCTGATGGTCTTGTCCTCATTCATGCTGGCAGTCAACGCACTTATCTTCAAAGTCATAGCTCTCGACGCCAATTTCTGGGGGACGGCTTTCTGGGAATATGTCGGCGGCGCCATCTTCGGTATTTTGCTTATGCTTTTCATCCCGCTTTACCGTCAGCAATTCATCGCCACTATAAAAAAAGGCGGCCTCAAGGTCACTGGCGTGAATTTTGTCGCAGAGATCATGAACATCATCGCTAAGCTTCTGGCCAATTTTGCCAGCCTCCTGGCTCCGCTCGCGCTCGTCTGGGTCGTCAATGGGTTCCAGCCGATGCTGGTATTCATCTACGGCGTCATTCTCACGCTCTTTATTCCTCAATGGGGTAAGGAGGACTTGTCGAAAAAGACCATCATTCAGAAGCTGTGTGCCATCGCCATCATCTTCGCGGGGGTTGTGCTGTTGTTGAAGTAAAGCCTATTATCCACACAAATCAGCTTGCTTTTTTATGTACATGCGCTAATATGATTAACATATCGCGTTAATAGAATTAATCATGGCTATTGGGGTCGAATAGCCTCCATTATGAAAATACTAATATCTGAACGACTGTTTGAAGGACCTGCAAGAGAATTTGAAGATTTCATAAAGTCAAAGTATGAAAGTTCGACCCAGAAGATCCTTATAAGAAGATTGCGTAATGCTGAAGCCGTCAATAATCTATGCGTCTTGTTACAGCCCGGATTCCCGGGAGACTGGCATTGGCTTGAAGGTGATCGAAATCATCAGATCTCTGCGAATTTGGATGGTGGCAGGCGCATCGTGTTCGATGTCGAAGGTGGTTTGCGTCAGTACAGAGATGCTAGCGGCGGCATTGATTGTAAGTTGATCACGGTCTTAGTCCTTGTCGAAGTGGTTAATTATCATAAATAAAATGACTGTAAATAAAAATGAGGGTGGAAATTTATACGAGCCTCTTTTTCTTGTTGCGCCCGGTGAGACTTTGGATGAGATATTGAACGAACGGGATATAACCCAGGTCGAATTTGCCAAGCGTGTCGGTAAACATCCCAAGACGATAAATGAGATCATAAAAGGGATTGCTGTCATAACTCCTGAGACATCGCTTAGATTTGAACAGGTACTCGGCATTCCCGCGCATTTTTGGAATAACCTTGAGGCTCGGTATCAAGAGATGAAGATCAGAAAGGAGACCGAAAATCTCCAGTTCTCATTTATAAGTGAAGCCGAGAAATATCCATACCTTGAAATGGCCAAATATGGATGGTTGCCGCATACTACCGATTCCAAGGAAAAAGTTGCTCATCTCCTGTCATTTTTTGCTGTGACCGACTTTAAAAATATTATAGAAAAAGGAGCATTCAGAATTTCATCAAAGCATGAGTACTCCATGCCATCTATAATGGCTTGGTTGAGAAAAGGATCGATAGATGGTACGAAAATTGAGACTTGTGGATTTGATAAAGAATCAATTAAGGCTAATTTGGCTGCGCTCAGATTGCTTACAAAAGAAGATGATCCGAATAAAGTGATGAAAGAGATTAACAGGCTACTCGCGAATTGCGGAGTTGCTTTTGTGGTAACGCAAAGCCTTAAGCATGCTCCGATTAATGGGGTAACTAGATGGCTTAGTCCCAATAAAGTATTGTTACAGCTTAGTCTTAGATATAAATATGCGGATATCTTTTGGTTTAGTCTATTCCATGAGATTGGTCACACCCTTTTTGACAATAAAAAGGATTTTAATGTTGATTTGGTGAACAACCCCGTTGAGGTGGAAAAAGAGAAAAGGGCTGATAGATTTGCATGTGACGAATTAATTCCGCCCGCTCAATATGAAAAGCTCACTTCATATTTGAAACGACATCTTTTGACCGGTACAGATATGTATAACGCTATAGTAAAGTTTGCATCTCAGGTCGATATTCATCCGGGAATCGTTTCGGGTAGACTGCAACATGATAAAATTTTGCCCATGAACATGAATAAATTACGAGTGAAATTTGAATGGTCGTAGAGGATATTATTTGTATGTTCAAATTCATCAAGAAAATCACAGGAAACAGCACGCCAGTTGACCAGAAAAAGGACGATTTCTCTGACTTTTTTCTGCATGCTGATTCAAAGGAAAAAACAAAGCGATGACAAGCCCTATGATGAGTGTGGCGAATGATCCCAGACCCATACCGATAAAGATACTCTGCAAATCAAAGTTCTGCATACAAGCCTTTCAATACATTGTTCATAAAAAGGCTACCACACGAATACTTCATTGTCTATTCAATGTTTTCCGTTGATTCCCGCCCAATTTCCATCTAAGCAATATCCCAGTCAAGCCGACCAACTTGCGCCACAACCCCTGTCTTTGCTCGTATACCAAACATGGTCCTCTTCGCCGTCTCATTCATCGCCGGAGTGCTCACCGTGCTGGCGCCATGCGTATTGCCGCTTTTACCAGTGACTTTAGGCGGAGCCATGGCTGAAGCGGGGAATCGCCGGCGGCCATTGGTTATAATCGGTTCACTTGCCGTCTCGGTTTTCATTTTCACTCTTCTATTAAAAGGTTCGACGGCGTTGCTTGGCACCTCGCCAACCTTTTGGTCGTATGTTTCAGCGATCATTTTAATCGCATTCGGTCTGACGCTGCTTTTTCCGATAACTTGGGCCAAGATCGTCCTCAAATTGCCCGGCCACAATAAGCCGGAATCGTGGATGGCCAAGGGCTATCAGAGCCGCAGTCATTGGTGGGGCGACATCTTGGTCGGCGCGGCGCTCGGTCCGGTTTTCACCACCTGTTCGCCGACATTCTTCGTAATCTTGGCGACAGTCTTGCCACAATCGCTTGGACTCGGGATCATTGATCTGCTCGCATACATCGTTGGTCTTTCATTGTCGCTCCTTTTGATCGCGTACATCGGCCAGAAGCTGGTCGGCAAGCTTGATTGGGCGATCGACCCCAATGGCTGGTTCAGAAAAGCGCTTGGCGTCCTTTTCATTGTCGTGGCTGTGGTTATCGTTTTCGGTTGGGACAAACAGATAGAGGCCAAGATTCTGAACAGCGGGTTCTTCGATGTTACGACGCTGGAGCAGAACATTCACCAGAGCTTGGAAGGGCCGAAAAGCTACAAGGAGCCGGTAGCTGGTAGTCAGGAGCTAGGAGCTGGAAGCTTGAAGCTAGGAGAAACACAATCGCAGTCAAGCGTTTCCTCGACTTCTCAACTTCAAGCTCCAAGCTCCAAGCTTCAAGCTTCTGCGGCCAATCAAATCTCGCATGCCAATCTCCCGCCTCCGCCGGTTGAGCAGAATGAGGGACGCTATGTCGAGATCGCCGACCCGGCCGGATTCGTCAACAGCGCGCCGTTCAAGCTCGCCGACTTCATCGGCAAGAAAGTCATTCTCGTGGATTTCATAGACTACACTTGCATCAATTGCGAGCGAACCTTTCCATACCTCGAGAATTGGTGGGACAAGTACAACGATCAAGGCTTGGAAGTCGTGGCTATCCACACGCCGGAGTTCGCTTTCGAGAAGGATATCTCCAATGTCACCGCCGGCGCCAAGCAGTTCGGCCTGACGTTCCCGATAGTGCTCGATAACGGCTATGCCACTTGGAACGCTTACGGCAATGAATACTGGCCGCACAAATACTTCATCGACATCCACGGCGATATCGTCTACGACAAGATCGGCGAAGGCGGCGACAATGTCGTCGAAGCCGAGATCGTCAAGCTCTTGAATGATCGCCTACGATTCTTGGGCCAGAATGCGGCGGTCAATACAGGCACTTCGACGATGCCGGATTACACGATTCAGACCGAAAGCCCCGAGACTTATTTCGGCGCGATGAGGAATGAGTACTTTGGGAATGGCACGCTTTCAATCGCCGGCGATGATTCGTATACGACTCCAAATCAGTTGACGCCGAATAAATTTTACTTAGGCGGCTCGTGGCATATCGATCAAGAGTACGCAGAAACTAAATCCGCCGGCGACACCTTGTCGTACGAATTCACCGCCACGAATATGTATATCATCGCCACGACGGCTGATGGAACGCCGGCAATTGCCACGATCCTGATTGACGGTCATTCGATCCCATCCACTTGGGAGGGAAGCGATGTCGTGAATGGCAAGGTCACGATCAATGCTTCACGTCTCTACCATTTATATTCCAATCCGACGCTCGGCCAGCATCGCATAGATGTCATATTCGACAAGCCTGGGACGAGAGTCTACACATTCACGTTTGGGTGATTCTATCGATGTCCGACCTCTATGGCTCAATTCCCGCCCAGCTTCCACCCGAGCCAGATGCCGGCCAAGCCGCCGATCATCGAGAAGAATATGGATGACAGCGAAAGCACATCGTAATTCCCCCAGAGCGCCGGTATATAAGCGCCGATCGTTCCGCCGACGAAGACGCCGATCCAGATCAAGGTTTTCGTGCTCATATTGCCAATAAGTCTAACACAGGTTATACTAGGCGCACTATGGCAAAAAGAGCATCAGTCCAAGTCCACGGCTCGCGTTCACGCAAAACCAAGAAGCGTTTGGCCGTCAAGCATGCGCGCAAACTCGCATGGCTGAACAAAAGCAAGAAAAAGTAAGCGAAACCGCAGTTTTCGCTGGCGGCTGCTTCTGGTGCACGGAAGCGGTCTTCTCGATGTTGAAAGGCGTCAAGTCGGTCATGTCGGGATACTCCGGCGGCAGGCCTATGCCCGTAGGCAAGGCTCCGACGTATGAGCAAGTGTCTAATGGCGATACTGGCTACGCCGAATCATTGAAGATCGAATTTGATCCGAGCATCATCACATACGACGATTTGCTCGCGGTCTTCTTCAATACGCACGATCCCACGACCTTGAATCGGCAGGGCTACGATATCGGCTCCGAATATCGTTCGGCCATCTTCTATTCGAATGAGGAGCAGAAGCACAAAGCCGAAGCTTTGATCAAGGAATTGGATGACGCCAAAGCCTACGACAAGCCAGTCGTGACCGAGGTACGACCTCTCGGAGAGTTCTACCCGGCCGAAGAATATCATCGGGATTTTTACAAGAACAACAAGGATTCGATGTATTGCGAGATCGTCATCGAGCCGAAATTGGAGAAGTTGCAGAAGAGGTTCAGCGAACTCTTGAAAGTTCAAGACGCCGCATGATGTGGAACATCCTGTTCCATTCATCCTCGAGCTCTCTCATATGGCGGCGTCCGTTTTCAGTGCGGCTAAAGCATTTGCGCGGCGCGCCAACATCGAGCTCCTCGTAATTTTTTGAGACAAGGCTTCTTGCATCAAGCGATTGGAGCGTCTTATAAAGAGTGGTTAGCGGTATCGGCATCTTCATTTCCTTGAATTTGAGCGCAAGCTCGACGACTGGAAGCGGTTCTATGGCTATCAGCTTCAGGACGAATAATTCGATGACGCTAGTACGAGTTATTTCTATGCGGTCAGGTTTGAGTTTGTTCATGTTCTCAGTAAGTAATTCTAGTTGATAAGAACATTCATTTGTTAATTTACAATCCGCGCAATCAGTTACTAGGAAACAATTAATAGAAGACGAGCAAGCTTTTTAAGAAGATGATTTGAAATTCTCCTTTTGGGAGAAAAAACGTCGGCAGCTAATTTGCAGTAGTCATTTCCTCTCGTTCATCTCACGCATTATGAAACTGGAAGTTTTGATAATAAGTAGGCGTAAAATGGCAATTCAATCCGATTTGATGGCTAAAAATCATCGCAAAGAAGCGACTTATTATCAACTTTTCCATTTTCATTTCTCGTGAAGCGAAAGAGAAGGAACCATCCCCATAAGGCCATGAACCAGTCATCAATGTTCCTAATCTTAACATGAACTTCATTTCCGACACGCTCACAATGCTACACTTCCTTAAAAAGCTTCCATAAAAGCCTTCCTTTGGCAGTATGGACTCGCACCAGATTATACTATACTTGTGTAGTATGATTACAACCATGACCGAAGACGAATTCAAGAAAAAGCTCACGCCCGAGGAATACCGCGTGCTCCGAGAGAAGGGCACCGAGGCGCCTTTTTCCGGGCCTCTCCTCAAAGAGAAGCGCGCCGGCATGTATGTCTGCAAGGCTTGCGGTGCGCCGCTCTTCCCGTCGACGGCCAAATTCGACAGCGGCACCGGCTGGCCGTCATTCGACCAAGCCTTGCCCGGCGCGGTCAAGCTTTCCATCGATTCCAGTCACGGCGAGATCCGCACCGAAGTCGCCTGCGCCGATTGCGGCTCGCATCTCGGCCACGTCTTTTCCGACGGTCCCACTCCGACCGGCGAACGCTATTGCATGAATTCGGTGTGTCTGGAATTAAAAGCTGAAAAATAATTTCTATTTCTTCTTTTTGCGTAGCTCAATGCCGAGCTCGCGGAATTGCTTCTCGGAGATCTCAGAAGGTGCGCCCATCAGGAGATCCTTGCCTTCGCCGGTCTTTGCGAAAGCGATGACCTCGCGGATGTTCGGCTCGTTCTCGAGGAGCATCACGATGCGGTCGATGCCCGGCGCGAATCCGCCGTGCGGCGGCGTGCCGAACTTGAAGGCTTCGAGCATGTGGCCGAACTTGGCTCTCTGTTCTTCAGGCGAAATGCCGAGATATTCGAAGACCTTAGCCTGCATGTCGGCCTTGTGGATGCGGATCGAGCCGGAACTCAATTCATAGCCGTTCAGGACCAAGTCGTACGAATTGGCGCGCACGCTCATCAGATCTTTACCCGACATGAATTTGTCTATGTCCTCGTCCTTGATCGAGCAGAACGGATGATGAGCCGCCTGCATGTTGCCCTCGTCATCCTTTTCGAACATCGGGAAATCCACGACCCACGCGAACGCCAATTCATTCGGATCATTCTTATCTTTGCGCATATCCGGCTTGTCAGAGCCGAATTTCTTGACGGATTCGGCGTAAGTGAGTCGCGGGAACGGCGTCTCGGTGATCTTCTTATTCGGATACAGTGTCTTAACTAGTTCAATGAACATCCTCTCCGTGTATTTCAATACTTCCTCCTGCGTGATGAACGACATCTCATAGTCGAGCTGGGTGAATTCCGGCTGGCGGTCGCCGCGGGTGTCTTCGTCGCGGAAACAGCGAGCGATCTGGAAATATTTCTCGAAGCCTGCCACCATCGAGAGCTGTTTGAATTGCTGGGGGGTCTGCGGCAGGACGTAGAACTTGCCGTTCTCGAGACGCGATGGCACCACGTATTCGCGCGAGCCTTCAGGCGTGCCCTTCATCAGGATCGGAGTCTCTATTTCAACAAAACCGTTCTCGTGCATGTAGTCGCGGAAGAATGAGATGATCCTGTCGCGCTGTCTGATATTCTTCTGCATCCTCGGCCGGCGCAAGTCTAGATAGCGGTACTTCAATCGCAATTCCTCATTGATGTCATGGCCGTCGCCGCGCACGTCGAATGGGGGAGTCTCGGCTTCGTTCAAGATCTCTAGCTTCTTCAATTCAAGCTCGATGTCGCCGTTCGGTTCGATCTCTCCCTTCTCCTTGTTCTTGGAGACCATCTTCTCGGGGCGCTTGTTGACCATGCCGGTCGCGCGCACCACCCATTCAGGCCGTACCTTGCCTGCGGTCTCGTGGGCTTCCTTATTATTTGGCAATGCCACCGATTGCACCCGTCCGCTCATGTCGCGCAGGTCGATGAAGATGATCTTGCCGTGGTCGCGACGGATATCCACCCAGCCGGATATGCTAACTTCCTTGCCGACCGACGCTTTCAAGTCCTTGATATAGGTGCGTTCCATGAGGAAAAATATAGCATAAATGGCCAGCTATTTCCACGCAATGCATCCGTCTGCTATAGTAAGCCAATGAAGAAAGACGACATCTCACCCATTATCCGCGAAAAAGCGCCGCTCATCTTGGCGGAGATAAAGAAGGCCAAGTCCATATTACTGCATTGCCATCCTTCTCCAGATCCCGATTCCGTCGGTTCGGCTCTGGCCATGAAGTTCGCCCTAGAATCGCTCGGAAAGAAGGCCACCGTCATCCGCGGCGATTCAGAGATCCCGCAGGCTTTCATGCACTTTCCCGGCGCTGATGAGATCGTGCCCAAGAATTTCGGAGAGGTAGATCTAAAGGAGTTTGATCTGTTCATCATCCAAGATTCAGGATCGACCGAGATGATGTCCCGTTGGAAGAAGATCAGCTTTCCGTTGCCGATACGCACAGTCGTCATCGATCACCATCCCTCCAATCCTTCTTACGCTGATCTGAATCTTGTCGAACCGGCGTACCCTGCAGTCGCGCAGATCCTTTTTGATCTGTTCACACTCTGGGATGTGAAGCTCACGCCAGAGATCGCGGCGAATCTCTTCATCGGCATGTATACGGATACCGGCGGATTCAAATACACTGGCACTACTGGACATTCATTCGCGATCGCGAGCGAGCTGGTCAAGGCTTTCCCTGATTTTCCAAGATTGATCTCGGAAATGGAAAATTCGAATACGCCGGAAACCCTGGCTTTTGAAGGCTTGGCTCTGGACTCGATTGAGACATTCCTAGGCGGCGCGCTCGGCCTGTCTGTCGTCTCGAACAGTGTTCTTAAAAGCAAGGCCATCCCGCCTTTGGAGATTAGCGGTGCGCACGTTTCTACCAAGCTCCGGACTGTCGCTCAATGGAGAGTCTCGGGAACGCTCATCGAGATCGAGCCTGAGCAGATCAAGATGAGCTTTCGCAGCAAGGACGGCGATAAATATGATGTCTCTAAGCTGGCCGTCGCCTTGGGCGGCGGGGGACACAAGGCTGCGGCCGGCGCCACTTTGAATATGCCGCTAGATGAAGCCAAGCGTCAAGTTGTCGCCAAAGCCAAAGAGCTGTACAATCTGTAAATTATCAATTTTCAATCTTTCAATCGTTCAATTAAACATTAAATTTAAATTTTATGTCGACAAAAAACATCTGGATCTGGATAGCAGTAGTCATCGTCGTCATCGGGATCGCCTGGTTCTTCATCGACCATCGTTTCACCCAAGCTGTGCAAACGCCTGACTTATTCGCGACTTCGACTTCTGCCACGGCCGCTGATCAAACGCCGCCCGCTGCTTCGCCGACTTCAGCTGCTCCGGCTAATACACAAACTGCCGCTGCCGCTTCGGCTGGTCCAGCCGCACCGACTTCCGTTAATAATCAATCAGTAAAAAACTTCATGCATACAGTCACCATCAAGACCAGCAAGGGCATCATCGTCTTCGAGACTTACGACGCCGACGCGCCGAAGACCGTCGCCAATTTCATCACGCTCGCCGGCAAGGGCTTCTACAACGGCACCATATTCCATCGCGTCATTCCCGGCTTCATGATCCAGGGCGGCGATCCGACCGGCACCGGCACCGGCGGTCCCGGCTATACATTCGCCGACGAGCTCGATTCTTCGACGCCTTCATACCAAGCCGGCTATGTGCGCGGCACCGTGGCCATGGCCAACAGCGGTTCCAACACCAACGGATCTCAATTCTTCATCATGCAGGCCGACAACCCGTTGCCGCACAACTACACCATCTTCGGCAAGGTCATCTCGGGAATGGATGTCGTAGACGCCATAGCCAAAGTTCCGGTGGACAGCTCGACTCATAATATGCCGACGACGCCGATCACGATGACGAGCGGTCACAGTAGCGGAGACGAAATAGTTCACAATTTACAGTGAAAAATTATTAGTGAAGTGCGATTTAACTAATCACTTATCATTGTAAACTGTAAACTTGCCTTATGTCCGACTACTACAACTTCCGTCGCGATAAGAACCTGTTCGACCCGGCTTCGTCGGAGCCGTTCCGTTGCAGCCGTTCGAAGATAGACCTGTTCCTGAATTGTCCGCTCTGCTTCTACCTCGATTGCCGTCTAGGCGTCGGTCGGCCGCCCGGCTATCCATTCGCGTTGAACAGCGCTGTTGACGCGCTCCTGAAGAAAGAATTCGACATACACCGTGCCGCCAAAGCGCCGCACCCCTTGATGGAAGCGTACGGATTGAGAGACGTCATCCCGTATGATCACAAGGATCTTGGTCTCTGGCGGCAGAACTTCAAGGGCATCCGTTTCATCCATAAGCCGACCAATCTATTAGTGACCGGCGCCGTTGACGATGTCTGGGTGGATTCTAAAGGAGAATTGATCATTGTAGATTACAAGTCCACCAGTAAAGAGGAGAAAGTTTCGCTCGACAAGGAATGGCAGATCGGCTACAAGCGCCAGATGGAAGTCTATCAGTGGCTGTTCCGACAGAACGGCTTCAAGGTCTCTTCGACCGGCTATTTCGTTTATTGTAACGGCAAGACCGACCGCAAGGCTTTCGACGCCAAGCTCGAATTCGACATCGATCTAATCCCATACAAAGGCGACGCTTCATGGATCGAGAAAGCTCTGGCTGACATCAAAAAATGCTTGTTGCTCGACAAGCCGCCCAAGCCGGCGCCTCCGCCAGCTGGCGGATGCGATCATTGCAATTACCGGAAAGCGGCGAGGGATGTGCAATCAGAAACTCAAAAGTCAAAAGGCAAAAGTCAAAAATAGTTTGTCACCGCATTGCTGTTTCAAAAAGCCGCGCTGTATTTTTACGAACGCGGCTTTCGCACCTGCCAGGCGCCTTTGGGACGGTCAAAATGGAAGCTTTCCGCGGTGATCACCACATTAAGTGTTAAGGGTTATTCGACGATAACCGCCGTCAGTTTACGCTCTGGCACATTAAGAAACCTATAAGAAAAGTTAAAATAATCGTGAAGAAAAGTTAAAATTTTCGTGAAGAAAAATACGAAGGCGTAGAGCCATTGTTCTGTCTTCGCTCGCGCGTATGCCCGCCTTAGCGGCCGCGCCGCACCCGCTCGTCAGAAGAAGATCTCCTTAAGCACACGATCTTAGACAGATTCTCGGGCGTATCCAGGACATAGCCCTGGCCGGGGACGTTGGCGATGAGGTTGGGCTTGTGGCCGATATTGAGCTTGTTCCGGAGGTTGGAGATGTGGGCTTCGACCGTGTTCGAGAAGGGATTGCCGTCGGCCGTCCAGACGCGCTCCATGAGCTGGGCTCGCGAGAGGATCTTGCCGATATGTCCCATGAAATATTCGAGCATGTGGAATTCCTTGCGGGTGAGATGGATGACGCGGCCGCCCCTGGTCACCGTGTGGTTGGCCATGTCCGCCGAGAGGTCGTGGATCGTCAGCACCGGATCTTTGACCGTGGCTGTCCGGCGCGTCACGGCCTCGATCCTGGCGCGCATCTCCTCCAAGGCGAAGGGCTTGGTGATGTAGTCGTCGGCGCCGTTCTTGAAAGCTTTGAGCTTGGTGTCGGTCTCGCCGTCGACTGACATGAATAGGATCGGCGTGTCCTTGCCGGCCGCGCGGAGCTCTCGGCAGATCGACAGGCCGTCTTTTCTCGGCAGGGAATTGTCGAGGAGGATGGCGTCGTAGTCGTAGCTCTTGGCCAGGAATAGGGCGTCGGTGCCGTCGCCGGAGATCTCGACAGTGTGAGAAAAAGCGGCCAAGCTGTCCTTGATGACCGTGGCCATATTCAAGTCGTCTTCGACGATCAAGAATTTCATGGCCGCAGTCTAGCACACAATCAGGAAGTGTGAAGCAACTGCTGAAAGGGGAGAAACTAGGGATAACTGGATATAAGTCGGCTATTGACTTACGAGTTTTAAAATGTATACTTGTAAGTACGAAACTGCCCCCGTACCGAAAAAGTGGCGTTTATCGCCCAGCTTTCCCGAAAGGGATAGGTACGGGGGTTTTCGCTGCTCAATTTGGCCATACATCGACATTTTCTTCGTGTCGGACGATGAGTTTTCTGAAACTGTCTTTCGCCTTGGAATTACCGACCATCGATCTGTTGATAGCGCCAGCCACATAATCCGCTAATTGTAAGAGGTTGTTCGATTCAGATCTTTGTAGATTGACGCGTTTGATCACTTTCGAATCGCGGTTCATCTTGTGTCTCAGATATTGTCTAAGCTTGTTGCCAAAGTCTAGATTTCCAGTCCTATCTATGACCACCGCGGCATCATGTAAATCGTGCTTGGCATTTTCAAATACGAGTCCGCATGCATATTGATAAAAATCGTCTTTGTTAGCCAGTCCTTGGATTAATGGATCATGTAAGTCCTTCCGTATGACGACGCCGTAATAATAGAAGTCACAGGATGCGACTGTCATCAGGAATTTTTCCCTGATCTTATTGGAGTTCATTTTGAAATGAAACTCGCTGTCAGGTTTCCAGCCAAGCTCTTTTCTCAAAAGATCTATCCGGCGTTCGCAAGCCAGAGCGTCTTCATCATCTTCAAATACGACCATAGTAATGGTAAAGAAACGGCTGGAGCCGCTCTCCAACTTGAGCCCTGAATCCCCTGATTCGTCGATGAATGCGAGCATTGGTTTAAACAATCAATTAAAAAACGCGCCTCTCGGCGGTCGTCTTCTTTTGGCTGCGCATGCCGCGGGGCAGGCACAGTTGACTGTGAACCTATTATACCAAATGCCAAATTGGAAACAAAATCAACCCAACAAAAATCGTAGCAGGCCTCGTTTGACTTCGCTCTGCCTTTTTGGTAAGTTGTACCGACATGTCAAACGCACAGAAATCCATGGAAACCATGTTCACGGCCGGAGCCCACTTCGGCCTGGGACGCTCGCGACGGCACCCGTCAGCCAAGCCCTACATCTTCGGCACCAAGAACTCTACCGACATCTTCGACCTCGAGAAGACCGGTGCCATGCTCGAAGCCGCCAAGGCATACGTAGCCGATTTGGCCAAGAATGGCAAGACGATCCTATTTGTCGGAGGCAAGAAGGAAGCCAGCGCTGCCGTCAAGGCCGGCGCCCAGTCGGTCGATCTCCCGTATGTCGAGGGCCGCTGGATCGGAGGGACCATCACCAATTTCTCGCAGATCAGGAAGCGCATCGAGCGCTACGAGAAGCTCGTCTCCGACAAGGAAAAGGGCGAGCTTGCCAAATACACCAAGCGCGAGCGCATGCTCTTCGACAAGGAGATCGCCGACCTGGAGAAGATGTTCCTCGGCATCGTGCCGCTGAAGAAGGCCCCTGACGCGCTCTTCGTCATCGATCCCCGCCGCGAATCCATCGCTATAGCCGAAGCCGCCCACGGCAAGATTCCGGTAGTCGCCCTGGCTGGCTCCGATTGCGATATGCGCGCCATCGCCTATCCGATCGCCGGCAATGACTCTTCCAAGGGCAGCATCCAGTTCTTCGTGGGAGAGATCGTTGATGCTTATCAGGAAGGCAAGAAGTCCGCGCCTCCGCCGGCTGGCGGATCAGTGCCAGCGACCGCACCGAAGGCCATGCCTGACGGCAGGCAGGCTTAACATGCTCTCGCCGTTCCTCCTCTGGCACAAATCGACGAAAAAGCCAGCCGACAATCATTCAAGTACAACCATGCCTAAGACCAATAACAATCAATCGTCAAATCCGAAAGCCTCGCCCGCCATCTCGACCGAGCTCATCAAAGAGCTCCGCGACCAGACCGGCGTCTCCATCATGCAATGCAAGAAGGCCCTTGAAGAGGCCGGCGGCGACATGGCCAAAGCCCTGGTCATCCTGCGCAAGTCTTCGTCCGGAGCTTCCGCTAAGAAAGCCGACCGCGCATTTAAGGCTGGTACCATACAATCTTATATCCATGCCAATGGCAACGTAGCCGCCATGGTAGAACTCGATTGCGAGAGCGACTTCGTGTCGGATAACGCCGATTTCAAGGCTCTGGCGCGAGACATCGCCATGCATGTGACCGCCACCAACCCGAAATTCATCTGCAAAGAGGATGTCACCCCAGCCGATACCAAGGCTGCGCGCGAAGTCTTCGAGGCCGAGGTCAAGGGGAAACCGGAGGCCGTTCGTGCTAAGATACTAGAAGGCAAGCTCTCCGCTTATTTCGCCGAGATGGTCCTCATGGATCAGCCGTTCATCAAGAACCCGGAAGTGACCATCCAAGGCCTCATCGACGCCGCCGTCCAGAAGTTCGGCGAGAAGACCGCCGTCGGCCGCTTTGTCCGCTTCAAGATCTTAGAAAGGTAGATTCAGGATTCAGGATTCAGGATTCACGATTCATGAATCCAGAATCTTGAATCATGAATCTAAACAATCATGTACACTCTAATCGCCATCTTCTACGTTTCCCTCCTCGCCATGATCGCCATGGTGGCTTTCAAGCGCCATGAGATGAAGACCGGCAACCCGAGCTTCGTCTCCAAGGCCGGCGCCCAGAGCGACCACGTATTCCAAGCCTTCTTTTCCGTCATCCGCCGCGTCCTCGCGTATTTCAATCGCCGCACATTCGCGGCCCTGGTCCAGTGGCTGGCTTTCCACGTATTGAAATTCTTCCGCACGCTCTATGTCGAGATCAAGCACCGCTTCATCTCGACTGATCACGGCAAGAAGCTCATCGACGCCGTGCGCGGCCGCGGCGAATTGAGCGACCACGGTGCCTCGTTCTTTCTGCGCAACATCGCGGCGGAAGGGAAGCGCTCATAGAATCGATAGTAGACAGTCATCAGTAAACAGTGAAGTCTGCCGGTCTCGCGGGACACAGCTTTGAGATATGCGTTGATTGGTATGCCAATACCTGTTAAATTGTCATAGTCGATCGTAATTTTTGACTTTTGAGTTTTGAATTTTGAGTTAACTTGCCGCCTTAGCTCAGTTGGTAGAGCAACGCTTTTGTAAAGCGAAGGTCCCCAGTTCAAGCCTGGGAGGCGGCTCCTAGAAAAACTTAAAACTCAAAAGTCAAAATTCAAAACTGCCAGCCAGATGAAATATCCCGTCTTTTCTGGTAGAGTTATGGGCATTCCCATGAGACGCAATATCGTCATAACCGACAAGGATGAGCAGAAGATTTTGAAGACGCTGGAGAAGCGCACCGACTTCAAGAGTCTGCGCATGAAGCGTCTTTTGGCCTTGCCGGATCTGACGAAAAAAACCGATTCACCCGTGAAGATCCTGGTTGATCGGATCTTAGATCTGCCGAGATTTAAGGATTTCGACACAGTGGATTTCCCGCGTATCGTTACCGTAGAGCAAGATTTCGACCTCTTGAACACGCCCAAGGACCACCCCAGCCGGCGCGAGACTGACACCTATTATGTCGACGAGACGCACCTCCTGCGCACGCAGATGACCGCTTTCTGGTCATTCTATCTGAAGGATTCCGAGGTCTTGAAGCGATTGGAGACGGAAGGGGAGATCAAGGCGCTGTCTCCCGGCATCGTATTCAGGAAAGATGAGATAGATCGGCATCATTTCCCGGCTTTCCATCAGATCGACGGATTATTGATCTGCAAGAAATCAAAGAAGGTCATCACACAGAATGACTTGAAAGATGTCCAAGCGGATCTGGCCAAGGGCATATTCGGGCCCAAGATCGAATACAAATTCTTGGACGACGATTTCCCGTACACTGTCGAGAGCCTCGAGATGGACATCATGTTCAACAGGGCATGGCTCGAAGTCAACGGCGCCGGCCTGGTCAATCCAGTGGTGCTCCGAAATTTCGGCATCGACCCCGAGATCTACAACGGCTGGGCTTTCGGCTTCGGCGAGCGGCTGGCCATGATCAAGATGGGCATCCCCGACATCCGCATCCTCTGGTCCGATGACCCGCGCATCACCCGGCAATTCAAGGACATAGATTCCAAATACAAGGAAGTCAGCAAGTATCCGTCCACCTTGCGCGACATCTCTTTCGTCGTCGACAAGGGCGTCAGCCTGAACAATTATTTCGAGATCGTCCGCGAATACGCCGGCAACCTGATCGAAGAAGCCAAATTGCTCGACACATACGAGAATCCCGAGAAATTCGGCGCCGGCAAGGTCAGCTACACCTTCCGCATCGTATATTGCTCGCCGGAGCGCACGCTCACCAACGACGAAGTTAATTCGATTCAAGACAAGATTCGCACCAAGACCGAGAGCGAGCTCAAAGCGGTGTTGAGGTAATACACAGGTTCGACCTGTGTAGAGAGTAAAAAAGCAAAAAGAAAATTCTGACACAAAATTTCCTCGCACGGAACTTGTGCGGAAATGATTTCCTTTGATACAATTGTCGCACATACATATCTAATTGGCGGGACTGACTGCCAGCAATTCCGCATCACGCAATTTGTCTCCGGATCATTTCGATTATAAGAATAAGCATTGTCATATATGTCTAAAGACGCAATACTCTCACCCATGCAACCTAATTATGTAAATAAAGAAGAGTTCGGAAGATTTTCTCAAAAGATCGATAAGAAATTCGACGAGCAGAAGGATTATATGGATGGAGGTTTCAAGCAGGCTTTCAAGCAGATTGATGCCGTTGAAAGCCATCTGGGAAAGAAGATAGATTTATTGGCAGGTGATGTTTCGTGGCTCAAGAGATCGATGGGAAAGGTGTTGATCAATATGGACAAAGTGATGGATAAATTGGGAGTATCATGAGCTATGACAAAAAACCGCCTCTCCTTTTGAAGGGAGAGGTCGGGTGAAAAACAATCACTCTATTGTTCTGCCCACTCTAACTCGTAATGGGCGGAAACAATTTCCGCAACTTTCTCCAACGCTTCCCAACGGAAGCTGATGGAAGCCTCGTAGTTCCTTGCAGAAGGAGGCATGTTCTCTAGATCCTCCTCTGCTTCCAAGTCTGGGTTCCAGAACGACCTGAGGTATCCCAGGGGGTATGTTCCCGGGATCTCATTGATTGAGGCAGGTCGTTGAGTTCCCAGAAGCTTTCCAATTATGGAATTTATATCCGGCAAGGAGCCGTCACCCCCTGCGATTACGGTCACTTCATTTCCTTCCATAACTGTTTTTCCGAGGTGTATTGAGGCCAGTGCTCCCGCATTGCACACTAATGCGTACACCTTTCCTGGGATCCAATTCATTTTCTTCATATTTTCTTTCTACCAATAATTGAGGCTTATTGGTCAGCCTTATTTCAAAGGGTAAGGACGTATTTTGTCCCGACCTAACGAGTGTACACATTTGGTGTAAACCCATCTCAAATCTTTTTCTATTGTATCATATATCAATATCTTTGTCAATCGGCCAATAGGTGAATTTACCAAGCAAACGCGATACTTGCAGAAATAATCGCAAACTACTTGCAATGTGTATAATTCCAGCCTTTATTTAAGCCATATTTTAATGATTTTAACGCGTGCAATTTGGCTTTGATTCTGGTACAATGGAGGCACAAAAGCCTCGCGCTTTTTTCTTTGAACTATGGCAAAAACAGCTAAAAAAGATCCGCCAGCTGGCGGAAAAACCGGCGCATACGATGCGTCGGCGATACAAGTCCTCGAAGGCCTTGAACCGGTCCGCAAGCGCCCCGGCATGTACATCGGCACTACTGGCCCTGACGGCTTGCACCATCTCATTACCGAGATCTTCGACAACTCCCGCGACGAAGCCATGAACGGCTTCGCCAACGACATCGAGATCGCGCTCTTGCCCGGCAATCGCGTGCGCGTCGCGGACAACGGCCGCGGCATCCCCGTCGACATCCACAAGCAGACCAAAGTCTCGGCTTTGGAGACGATCATGACGACGCTCCATGCCGGCGGAAAATTCGGAGGAGAGAATACCGGATACGGCGCTTCCGGCGGATTGCACGGAGTCGGCGCATCCGTGGTCAACGCATTGTCCATCTACATGAAAGTGCTCGTTCACAAGAACGATGGCACGGTCAAGAACGGCGTCTATGTTCAGGAATACAAGCAAGGCAAATCCGTGGCCAAGGTCAAGAATATCGGCTCGACCAAGATGCAGGGCACGATCGTGGTCTTCGAGCCAGACCCGATCATATTCAAAGAAGGCATCGCTTTCGAATGGAATCGCGTCGTCTCGCACATGCGCGAGCAAGCTTACCTAGTCCGCGGCTTGCGCATCTCGGTCATCGACGCGCGCGGACAACTGCCGACTTTCGGACAAGATGACGAATTGTTCTATCTTCGCGAGACCGGCGTCGAGGCGCCGTCGTACACTTTCTATTTCGAAGGCGGCCTGGTCTCGCTCATCAAGTTCTCCAATCAGCTCCTGAAGCCCGTCCACAAGAACATCTTCTATGTCGAGAAGAAGGCTGAAGGCGTCGAGTCAGTCGAAGTCGCGCTCCAATACGCCGACGACGTCTCTCCGCGCATCATGGCTTTCGCCAACAATATCAACACTCCGGAAGGCGGCACGCATTTGACCGGCTTCAAGACCGCGCTCACGCGCATCCTCAACACATACGCCAAGAATAACAATTTCGCCAAAGGCGAAGAGACTTTCACCGGCGATGACGCCCTGGAAGGATTGACGGCGGTCATATCCGTGAAGCTCCGCGAGATCCAATTTGAAGGCCAGACTAAGGCCAAGCTAGGCTCCATGGAAGCCCAGAGCGCAGTCGGTACCGTCTTTGGTGACGCTTTCAACGCCTTCCTCGAGGAAAATCCGGAGGATGCCCGCGCCATCGTTGGCAAGGTCATATTAGCCATGAAGGCCCGCAAGGCTGCCAAAGCCGCCAAGGATTCAGTTCTTCGCAAAGGCGCGCTCGAAGGCATGACTCTTCCCGGCAAGCTTGCCGATTGTCAATCCGATAGCCCGGCTGAATCCGAGGTTTTTATCGTCGAGGGCGACAGTGCCGGCGGCTCCGCCAAGCAGGGCCGCGATCGCCGCATCCAAGCTATCCTCCCATTGCGCGGCAAGATCCTCAATATAGAGCGCGCCCGCCTCGACAAGATGCTCTCATCAGAGCAGATCAAGAACATGGTTCTGGCCTTCGGCACGGCTATCGGTGACACCTTCGACATCGCCAATCTCCGCTATCACAAGATAATCCTAGCGACTGATGCCGACGTCGACGGCGCGCACATCCGCACGCTCATCCTGACGCTCCTGTACCGATATTTCCGTCCGCTCATAGATGGCGGCCACGTCTATATAGCCCAGCCGCCTCTTTACAAGGTCAAGAAAGGGAAGGAAGTCATGTATTTCTATGACGAGCAGGCCAAAGTTAAATATCTCGGCAAGGATTTCGACGAGTCGCAGGCTTTGAGCGGAGGAGAATCAGATGAAGCTGAATTGGAATCAGATAAGGAACGATTGCTGGCCGCGACTTCTGCCGGAGCTAAGGCGAGCTCTCCGGCAACTGCGACCAGCGAAGCGCTTGCCGGAGAGCGAGACGAAGCGTCCGGCGGAAGCCGAGGCCCCAAGATCTCCATCCAGCGCTATAAAGGCCTCGGCGAGATGAATCCCGAGGAGCTCTGGGAGACCACCATGGATCCTGCCCGTCGCATTTTGAAGCAAGTGAATATTGAGGATGCCCAAGATGCCGATAAAGTCTTCGACATGCTCATGGGCGACGACGTGCCTGCGCGCAAATCATTCATCCAATCCAACGCCAAGCTGGCGAATCTGGATATTTAGTAACAATGGCAAATCTTTTTAAGGACGCCGCTAAATACTATAAGTACAGGCCAGAATATCCTGTTGTTCTTATCAAGTTGATAAGCTCCAAGCTTGGTTTGAATGGAAAAGGGAACCTCCTTGATATCGGCAGTGGTACTGGCTATTTATCAATTCCGCTTAGCAATAGATTCGAGCATGTCTTTGCGGTCGATATCGATGCGGGCATGCTTGCTGAAGGAGAAAATAAGGCTTCAGCGCTGGATATAAAAAATATCGATTGGATTAACAAACCTGCTGAAGAATTGTCTGATGATTTCAATGACGTAAGAGTGGTTTCGTTCGGATATTCGCTTCATTGGCTAGATCCAGAAAAAATCTTAGCCTATGCATACAGATTGCTTCCAAAGGGTGGAGCAGTTCTCATCATTTCAGGTACGACGATCTGGAGATATGCTCCGCAATTATGGAAACAGAAGACTTTAGAAGTGATCAAAAGATATCTGGGGCCAGATCGGTTGACTCTCAATGGAAAATATAAGCCTCCAAAATATTCGTTCGAGCAGTCCCTTGAAGCCTCAGGTTTTAAGAGATTGCAGTCGTTTGAGTTCAATTATCCGACACAAATACTAAGTGCAGATGATATCATCGGTATCCTCCATAGCACCTCATATGCAGCCCCCGCGCTCTTCAAAGATAAGCTTGCCGATTTTGACGACGAATTAAGATCAGAATTATTGAAGATCACTCCGGATAACAAGTTTGATTCACAAGACAAAGACTCGATCTTGATTGGCTGGAAGATTTGACCACCCTCGTCTCAATCGTTAGATCTCTTTCTTCGCCAGAATCAAAAAGAGCATAAGGACGATCACGAGGAGCGCTCCCAATATATAAAAGTTGACCATAAAATTTGTTATGCTATTTTCCATAATGTTTATCGAGAAAGATAGATGCTTAATGACCAGCATGTTACTGTCATGGAGAGTCCAGACAGAACCAAAAGCCCATTGGTCGTTTGTCCGACGATCGGCTCGATGAGTATCGACGCCAAGAATACTTGGCCGGCGTCATTCAAAACCTCTCGAATTGTCGCTATTCTGCCTCTGGTAATATTGATCATTGGATTATTTTTTAAAGGAACACAATCCAATCGCTTGATAATGCACATATGATACGCCTAAAAACATCCGAGTCAATATTTACGGAAAAGAAAAATTGTTTTCTGCTATGAATTTTCCTACGCCGTTCTGACTTTGAGCTTCGACTGGCGCTTCTTGTCGAGCTTGGGCAATTTCAATATGAGCAAGCCGTGCTTCTCGATGGCTTCGGCGGCATCTACGTCGATCTCCTCCGGTAAAGCCACCGTCCGCGAGAATGAGCCCCAATAGAGCTCGCGGGTGAAATAATCATTGTCTTCGGCCACGCGCTCTTCTTCTCGCTTGCCGCGGACAGTCACGCTGTCGCGGGTGATGGAGACGTCGAGGTCTTCGGGACGGACGCCTGCGATCATGCTCTTCACGACGATCATGTCTGGCGTCTGGTAGACGTCCACGGTCAGCTCGGCCTCCTTGTCGGTGTCCTCGTCGATCCATTGCGAGAGGCTTTCGCCGCGTCCGCCATCCGCCGACTGGCGGAGCGGATTGCCGTTCTTGCCATTCGCTCGAGCGAGGGACTTCGCGTGCTCCACTGCTCCACGGCCGTTGCCGTCGGTGGACAGCCGCCTCGTCTCCTCGGGCGCGTCTTCATCCATGCGCACTGCTCCGGTCAAACGCTCGAAGAAGGATCTTTTATCTTTGGACATGATGGTTAGGGGAGATTGTTGTTAGGAGGCTATTATAGCACTATCAGGCTATTGAGGTTAAGGGGTGGGGATTACCACTAAAATTTCTAATTGACCTAATTACCTAATTTCTAAGAAAATATCAAATCCCAAAAATCAAATTCCAGAAAAATCTCAATGTTCAAATTTCAAAAGTCATTGTATTATTTTGATTATTGAATTTCGGAGCTTCTCTGGAATCTGTGATTTGAATTTTGAAATTTTAATCATTGATTGGGATTTAGAACTTTTTAGGTCAATTTCCAGCCTTTCAATTCTCCGCCAGCTTCGGTCTTACCGCCTTTACCTCTTCGAACAGGACTATCAGAAGGACTACCGCTCCCCAGACCCAGCCGAAAGCCTTGATCGTGTCGGCTGAGCTGGCGCTAGTGATGGCGATGTTGAAAGAAGCATGAATCGCTATGGCGGCGATGAGACCCACGACCAGAAGAGAGGCTTTGGCCAGCCAGCCGCGGTAATAGGCCTCGCCCAGCGCGAAGCCGATGAACGCGGAGCTCACCGTATGCACCAGTGTGGCTCCGATGAAGCGCATGTTTCCGGTGACGATGCCGGCGGCCAAGTCTCCGCCCGAGAGCGGCTGCATGATGAAGAATATGTTCTCCAGTGCGGCGAAGCCCAGAGCCACGGCGATGCAGTAGATCATGGCGTCGATCGGCTCGTCGTTGGAGCGGGCATGCAGGGCCACCGCCGCCACTGCCGTGAATTTGAGGATCTCCTCGATGGCCGCCCAAAGCGTGTAGCGCCACGACGGGTCGCTCAACATGTCCGCCACGAAGCGCTCGGCTGGGATGGCGAACAATACCGCCAGCATTCCGGCCAGGAAACAGCCGGCTAGGAGCGATTTCGGTTCCGGTTGCTCATGGTCTTCGCGAGTCCAGAAGAAGAGCCAGACGAGCGACGGCACCAGTCCGGCGGTCGCGGCGTAGATGAATTCGGAGCCTGTCATGGCGTAAGTATACAAGATGATAGCCCCCATTGACAAATATGGTGATATCTGATAGTAAGAAGATAAAGCAGATTTCGAGTTTTTTGAATCTGTAAGGAAAACACCGAGGAAACGGCTTGCTTTGTGGAATTGCAGGTCAATCTCGGTATCGTTAGAGTCCATTGAAAATTGAGAATTATGAAAACAAAAGCACTGATAACATCATTGGTTGCCTCGGCAACCATCGTTTTGGCTACTAACGCGGCCGAGACAATCACACCGCCCCCTACGGGCGATTCGGTAACATCCAGCGCGGTGAATGCAAACGTCAAAAAAGGTTTGCAAGCCGCCGGCATCAAGGCGAATGTATTGGCCAGCGGCCAGCCCGCCGTTGTGTCGGTCACGCCGTTGTTGATGGTGAACATCGATTCACCGTCGTGGCCGGCGGCGGCCGACAAGGCCATCGCTGATGCTCTGGCTGGTACGATCACAACGCGCACCAGTATCACTGTTCCCACGGATTATGCCATCTGTGATTTCAAGATTGCTTGGTCTAATCTGGTTGAAAGCACGACGGTTCCAATGTGGGGCGGCATGCTGAACCCGCCTTCTCCGTTCAACAATGAATTGGGAGGGCCATTGGTCTGGCAATTGCTCGACGCTCGAGCGACTTCCGGACAAAATGAATTGTCGTTGGACATGCTGTCATTGACGACAGTTTCGAGCGACGGGAATGCTCTCGGCGATACGATCAGTTTCAACGGCGATTCGTATACCGCCCGGGCCATTGCAATCAATGCCAACGGCACTACGAACAGTAGCGGCGTTGCCTCAGAAAAAGGGGTTCGGGTTCTAGCATTGACCTGCACGAAGCTCTTTAATGGTGGCGACACACAGGATCGTCTGACTGCCGTGAACACCTGGGTGAATCAGAAGTCTCCTTACAAGATCACCTACACCGCCATGGTCGGCGGAGACGGAACAACAGCATCATTCGCAACTGTGTCAACGATTACGCCGCCAGTCTTGCCGGCCGCACCGACATTGGCGATCGTCAACAACGGGAACGGATCCGGGATTATCTCATTGTCCGGCGCTACGGCGACGGAACAATACCAGATTCTCTCGAGCGCCTCGGTGCTTGGACCTTGGTCACTGGTCGGATTGGTCACTGCGAATGGCGCAGGGAAGGGTTCACTGGCCATCACAGCCGGTGCCTCGGCACAGTTCTACCGCGCCAAGGCGCAGTAATCAGCGCTTAACGCTGATTGAAATCTACAAGTCCCCGGGAATAGCATTTCCCGGGGCCTTTTCTTATGTGTGCCTCATATACGAAGATTCCGAAAATAGGCCTTGACTTTTTTAGCCAGTATGGTATACAGAGCGAACGCTACCGTTAACATCAATTGTAATGCCGGTGCGATTATAAGGCTTAAATTATAGGTTTAATCGATTAAATCACATGAATAAGAACAAATTTATCAGCTTGGTTTGCGCGGCACTCATCGCCATTCCGGCTGTTGCCGTAGCCCAATCTGCTCCGGCAGCTGGGGATTCCGTCTCGAGCGCGTCTGTTTCTGCCGCTCCCTCGACCGGAGGTTCTGTATCGTCCGCTTCTTCGGATTCCGCTCCGTCTACTGGCGGTTCTGTTTCCAGCGCCAGCTCCGGATCGGCTCCTTCTACCGGCGGCTCATCTTCGTCTGCTAGTTCAGGTTCAGCTCCTTCTACCGGCGGATCTGTTTCCAGCGCCGGACAGGGAGCTTCACCCGTCACTCCCGCTCCGACACCGACCCCTGCCGGCGGCTCTTCCGGCTCTTCCGGTTCCAGCGGTTCTTACTCCGGCGGCGGTTCGTACGGCGGCTACTCTTCCGGTGGATCGTCGGTGGTTCCGGTTGCCGGCTTCTGCCCGTTCGTGAGCGATCTCATGAGCCCCGGCGCTTCTAACGACGCTGTCCAAGTCTCCAAGCTCCAGGCTTTCCTCAAAGACACCGAGGGATACGATGTCGACGTGAACGGGGCTTTCGACCGGAAGACCGAGGCCGCCGTCATCGCCTTCCAGACCAAGTATATGTCCGACATCATGGGCCCTTGGGGCGCCACCAAAGCTTCCGGCACGGTCTATCTCACCACACTGAAAAAGATCAATGAGATCGCTTGCAGCACGGCTCTCAATCTGACCGTCTCCGATCTCGCGATCATCAACGCTTACAAGCAGGGCAATTCAGCCTCGGCCGTTTCCGGAACGGTCGGCGTGAATCAGAATGCGAATAGCGTCGTCGCTGTCGGTTCCGCTGTCACCGCTTCTACTTCAGGCTCTGACATTCTCTCCACCGGCAATCCGAACGTCGCCGCCGTCGGTCAAGCTTCCATCTTTACCCGCTTCTGGAATTTCCTGAAGAGTTTGTTCTAATCATAAAAATCTCAAATTCCAAAGATCAAATTCCAGAGAAGCTCCAAATCTCAAAGATCAATTAATATATGTATCTTTGAAATTTGAAATCTAGCATGTTCCTAACTGCTTGGTGCCATGCGCCCGGATCCGCCAGCTGGCGGAACCGGGCGTTTTGGCATCCAAATGATGCAATGCGCCGGCCACGGCTATCATCAGGGCATTATCGCCGGATATGTGGCGAGATGGCAGGAATATAGGGATCCCATATTCTGCCGCGGTCTTTTCGAACCTTTGTCGGAGCATATGATTGGCGCTGACGCCGCCGCCGACGATGATCGACTGCGCGCCGGACTTCTCGACGGCCGTGCGCAGCTTGCCGTCGAGCGTGTCGGCCACGGCCTGCTCGAATTCACGGGCCAGGCCTTTTTTGAAATCGTCAGTCAGCTCAAAATGATCGGTCGTCGAAGGGGGAGTCGCTGCTTTTTGGATCGCCGCGTCTCGCACGGCATAGAGCACGGCCGTCTTCAGGCCTGCGAATGAGAAATCCAGATCGCCGCTTTTGAGCATCGGACGAGGGAGTTTGACCGGCGAAGAGATCTTTTCTTCCCAGGCTTTGTGCGACAATTCAGCCAAATGCGGTCCGCCCGGATATGGCAACCCGAGCAATCGTGCCGCCTTGTCGAAGGCTTCGCCCACCGCGTCATCTTTTGTCCGGCCTAGAATCTCGTAATCGCCGAGCTTCGAGACCTTCACCAATTCCGTATGCCCGCCGCTGATGAGCAAGGCAACGGCTGGTAAGGGAGCGTCATAGAGCCCTTGCCAGACGCCATTGGCAACGTCTGACGGCAATAACGATCCAAGGATGTGTCCCTCCATATGGTCGACCGGAATGATAGGCACTTCCCAGAGCGCCGCGAGCATCCGGGCAAAATTGATGCCCACCCAGAGCGTCGGTTCCAAGCCCGGCCCTTCGGTCACGGCAATGCGGTCTATCGGTGGTATGGTTTTCAGAAAATCAGCGCCGGCGAACGATTCGAATAATTCAGGATTCTGCCGCTCCACGTCTGCACGGAAAGATTCGAGTATGGCTTTGAATTGAAGATCAGTGAGTGGATTCTCAGAGGTCGGACCTCCGTCCGGATGACCCCTAGGTCCGACCTCGGAAAATCCGCCGCCTTCAATAAGCAGCTTGTGAAGCAGCGGCACGATATTCTTGCCGTGCTCGCGCTTGGCCAGAGTAGGGAAGACGCCGCCGTAAGCGCTGTGCAGTTCCGCCTGCGAATGCACCAGCGACTGTATGACGCGGCATTCGAGCCGGCCGCCGCTTCCGTCAGCGGTAGCTCCATGTCCGCGAGTTTCAATAAGAGCCAGCGCCGTCTCATCGCATGAAGTCTCGATGCCGAGGATGATCATGACGCCAGTATATACTTTCCAGGCGTTTGGTGTATAGTAGTGTCGGAAAGTTGAAAATTTATGAATGAACAATTTGTAACTGGGATGATCGCGGCTTACGCCTCTGTTTTTCTCATCGTAGCTATTGCAGAGACCGTTGACCGCATCTTGAAGCTGGTCAAACGACGCTGTCCCAAATGCGGGAGCGTGTTGGGGATCAAACGGCCATGTCAGATCACTTTGGGCGATGACGAATCCATCTCGTTCCGCAGTCCTGAAGGCAAGCGGCGTTATTATATCCGGCGTGTCGATTCGGAAGTATTCTCGATCTGCACAAAGTGCGGATATGGGGGCTCTGTAAAGACGAGCAGGGAACCTATCTCAGTGTTGCATGCCAAATTTCATAGGAAGCAATTTTTTGATGATCCTAAGCTAAAGCAAATCTCATTCGGAAACGCTTGGGACAGGAGGAACCGCAAACATCTCAACCTCGGAAATGGCACGAGCGACACTCCACCGCTAGATCCAGTTGGTGAATTGTTGAAAAAGGTTGAAGAAGTTCTGGATCCTGGCAAATCGGATAGGAATAAACCGGAATCCTGATTGCCTTGCTGGTAATAACAAAAGCGCCCCGATGGACTTCGGGACGCTCTTTTTTTATTCTAATCTCTAATCTCTAATCTCTAATCTCTGCTCCTAGAACCCGAACAGGTTCTTGAAGAATTGTCCGATCGAGCCGAAGAATCCGAGATTCTGTTTGTGATCTGCGGTCGAACCGTTGGTTGAAGCCGCGGGCACTTTCTGATCAATGACGGTCGAAGCCGTGATCGCCGTGCCGTTCGTCGTGCCTTGGATGATCACGCTGTCGCCGATAGCCACGCTCGAAAGCGATGCTGTGCTGTTGCCTTGGACGACCTTGGCGTTCGTGGCGTCTACGGTGTAGGTCACATTGCTCTTATTGGTGACAGTCAATGAGCCGCCGTTAATGGCTGAGACGGTTCCCGCAACCACCGGTTGTCCGTTGCCTTGGATCGGCGAGGGCATATTGGCCGTACCGGAACCAGACGCTCCGCCGGGCGTTCCAGGCTTCATGCCGCCCGGGCGCATCATCATGCCGTCGCGGATGGAAGTAGCCGTGATGTTTGTGCCGGAAACCGTTCCTTGGATGACCACCATATCGCCAACGGCGATAGCTGAAACGGTGCTGGTAGCATTATTCTTCATGACGGTCGCATTCGAGGCGTTGACGGTGTATGTCGTGACTGCGGGACTAGCTGGAGGCGTGGCCGGGGCTGTTCCATTCGAAGCAGATCTCACGAACGCGCGGCTGGTTACCGTGAGAGTCGTGCCGTTCACGGATGTGACACTGCCTACGGCCGCTGGCGGCGTGCCGCGCGTCATGCCGGGTGCGCCGCTCGCATTTCCGCGGCCCATCCACTGGCCATAATGGTTGCCCTGCGACGCGCCTTGCGATTGGCCTTGCCCGTTATCGCCGGCGTTCGTCTGTGCAAAGGCCGGTATGGCCAAGGCCAAGCTGGTAATCGTAGCTACGCCCGCCAAGATGGCGGCATATTTTTGGTTGATTTTCATGATCTTTATACCCTTATGCTTATACAGGATTTCCCGACGAGAATCCTTTATTACAAGGGAAGTACGCGACCTTATGCATTGCTGGTGCAAAGAGATCGCGCGATCATCGCCAGCATAATGAGCAAGGCTCTTTTTCCGTCTTCGCTCGCGTGCCATGCCCGCCTCGGCGGTCACGTCGCCGCTCGCTAGACGGAATAGATTTTTCGGCGCGGTTTTGCTAGAGTATCGAGGTTCGCGATGATTTGAATCTACGCGCGGTTAGCTCAGTTGGTAGAGCGACCCCTTGATCGTGGGGTAGGCCAGGGGTTCGAATCCCTTACCGCGCACAATAGTTCGATATCGTTGTTTTTAGGTGTTTTTGCCAGGGCTGAATACGGACTTTTGAATTGGTATTGAGCCACGGTTCCACTTTTGATCGAAGCGTTCGAAAGTAGTTTTGATAGCATATTGCGCTTTGCTTCATCTTTTGAAGCGATATACTTCTCCGAGGCTCTGTTGCCGTCCATAAAAATATTCTTGATCTGTTCGAAAGTGGCGACTGTTGGTCCGGTTTTGGCTTGAATATCCCGCATCTGCTTTTTTATCTCAACCCTCTTGTTCTCGATCTCCTGTAGCTTGAGCTTGTAGACTTCTTCCCGGATGAGTTTGGAGCTGTAGCCGTCTGTGAGGGTTAACTCTCTTTCTAGGAGCAGATTAAGCTCTGTAGAGAGGTTTTCCAGCGGTAATCTGGTACGATCTGCCATTTCATTATATTTGATCTTGTAAGCCTCGCCGGAGATGGCGATCATTTCTTCGTCGGGAGATGATAATGGTTACTACACCACTTCTGCAAAAATCGAGCATGGAAACTCTGGCGGTCTCGCAATTGATGAGAACAATGACTGTTATCTTGGTATACCCACAGCTGCAGTTGAGGGTCAGATCGAGTCATTGGGTAGAATTCTACCTGCAAAGGATGTTGTCAACTATTAAAAGCCACACAGAGATTTCTATTTTTATCTCTCCCACTCCACACGGGGCAGATACTCGGCGAGGGCACTGACATAGAAAATCTTGGCGTGTTATTTCTTGCTTTCCCGGTCTCATTCCACGGCAAGCTCGCGCAATACATCGGTCGGATCCGGCGGGACGGCGGTGCCAAGAAGATCTACGATTATCGCGACACCAAAGTGCCGACGCTCGAAAAAATGTGGAAGAAAAGAGCCGCGTACTATCGTAAAAGCGGCTTCGTCATTTCCCCTCCATAAGCGAGATGATCTTGTCGAGCTCTGGCACTTTCGATCTTACGGCATCGAGCGCGGCCTTTGGAAAAAGCTTCTCATATTCCCTGATATCAGTTCGTTTCTTCGAGTCGAGATATTTCGATTCGAATTCTTTCTTGCACCATGGCGACTTTTTATCGGCATAGCTTTTGCCGCCGTTCAGGATGGCGAGCAAGATCGCTTCCAGACACGGCTTGTTCTCAATGAGCGCGATATTCCGTTTTTCCGCTTCTTGTCTGGCCATGTTCATATCAGCTTCCGACATATCGTTGTCAAGCATGACTATCCTTTGACTGAACTGGCCGGGCTGATTCGCTGCGTTGATGACGACATCAGCCGGATGACCTCCTTTACCGTTACGTATCGTAACCCTAACGCCGCTATCTCGAGAATACAACGAGCGGAGATGCTTCAGAAAGACTTCGTCTTCCAGACCTTCTCCGTACATGAGTAAAGTCCTACTGGTAGTACGACGCTTCTTTTTGAATGGATTGGTTCGAGACATGGCGCGTTATATCTTAGGCACTGCGCCATAGGCACCGGCGATGTATTTCGCATAATAATTGTCGTCTGCCCGGACATCGCTGCCCATCTCGTCCAAGCGCCATGATTCGCTTACCCCGTTTTCGTTTTTCTCGACCAAGACGATCTGGTACTTATCCAGCTTGCTCAAGATCAAATGGCTGTGCGTGGAGAGAAGGAGTTGAGCATTCTTGTCGTTGGTATGCGGGTCTACGAACAAATCGACCAACGCCAAGACCATCTCGGGATGGAGATTGACGTCTATCTCGTCCAACACGGCGATGCCTCCCTGGCCAAGCACCTTCAAGATCGTCTTCAAGAGGATGAAGAGCTGCTTCGTTCCGGCAGATTCATATTGTATGGGCAGTTGTTGCTTTTGCCCCTTGAATAGGTGGAGGCCTTGGACATCGATCTTCATCATGCCGGTTCCTACTTGCTTCTTGTCGATCACTATTCCGTCCAAGCCGAGATCGAATCGCGAGAGCAATTTCTCCGCTTCTTTCTTCAGAGCATCGTTATCGCTGTAGTACATCAGCACCTCGAACCAGTGAGGCGCAGACGCTTGCGATAAAGGATCGCGCAATGAACCGCCCTCAACTGTATTCGTCTCCAGCATGCGCCAGAACGTAGCGATCTCACGGCTCTCCAGATGATTCAACCGATCCGCCGCGCCGACGACGCTCGCGTTCATGCGTAAAGCATTCTCGAATCCTTTGGGTAATTCGAAATTAGCGTCCTCAAGATCATATCGTCCGACAGCATCATTCCAAGTCCGAGAGAATAATTTCTTCGTGGCTTTTTTCTCTTTGACGAAGCTGGTGAGCTCAAGCTTCTCGGAAATAATCTTCTGTTTGTTCAAGACGAAATCATAGGCGTACACTTTTTTATTGATCTCAAACTCGACTGACAGTTCTATTGGCATATCTTTATCTGATCCAAAAGCGAATGACTGGACGAGGATGGGATACTCTGGAGCCATGTTGAAAGAGTCGACGACGAGCCACTTCAAAAACGGCAGTACGCGCAAGAGATTCGTCTTGCCGGAAGCGTTGGGGCCGATCACGGCTTCGACCTTCGACAGACGGATTCCCGAACCAGCCAGAAAATACCCATTATTCTTCGGAGCATTGTCATTTACGGTAAAGTCGAGAGTGGTCAATTCTCCAAAAGAATAGAAATTTTTGCAAGAAAATGAATGGATCATGTTTTTTATAGGTTAAGCGCGACCAAAGCTATACTAGCAGATTATAAATAAATTGCAAGCTTTTCTACAATAATTTGTTGATAACGCATAAATATAGCTAATTTTAGGCCTGTTTAGGCAAATTCCCTGTCTTCCTCCCCCGACCGAAAAAACCGTCAGGGCGGCGCGCGAAAACGAAGAGGAAGGGCGGACGGCGACCTTCTTCCCCCACACCCGCCCGCCCTGCGACGAGCGAAGCGAGGCGCGACTGCTCTCGGAAACCGATTTCGCGATTTTGCGGAGAGGGGGAGATTCGAACTCCCGAGGAGCTTTCGCCCCTACCGCATTTCGAGTGCGGCTCATTAGACCACTCTGACACCTCTCCGTGGCTAATACCATAGCATTTTTTGCGGAAAACGCAAAAGAATGATATTGTTTATTTTGTACGATTTAGTTTTGAATTTTGCGTTTTGATTTTTGAGTTTCTAACGGCCCTATCGTCTAACGGTCAGGACACGGCCTTTTCAAGGCTGTAATCGGGGTTCGATTCCCCGTAGGGCTACAATGAAATCAGTTTCTGCCTACTTCGCGTGCAAGAATAAGTAGATATCCTCGAGCGCCTTGACGGCGTCGCCGGCGGCGATGTTGTTCTGGTGGTAGAGACCGTCGGTCGCGTCGCCAGCCGCCCAGATGCCGCTGCCTCCGTTCACGAGGACGGCGCGCTGATTCTTGGCGTCGACCGGGATGCGGTTGAACTTGTCGAGCTTGACCACGTCCTTTGCGAAAGCTGTGTTCGGGATCGAGCCGATTTCCACGAATATGCCCGTTACTGGCAATTCGACATCGGCGCTCTTTTTCGTGTCCGTGTAAACCAATGAAGAGACGAACTTTCCGCCTTTGACTTCTTTGGGCGCGGCGAAAGCGACGAGCTTCACTTTCGGATTGGCCGAGACTTTCTCTGCGGTTTCCGGGTCAGCTCTGAAATCACTGCGGCTCAAAAGCGTGACGCTCTTGCAGTACGCGGCCAACTGCGCGGCGCTCTCGAAGCCGGCATTGCCGCCGCCCACGACCGCCACGTCTTGATCCGCATAGAGCGGCCCGTCGCAAGTGGCGCAATAGGTCAGGCCTTTATTGTCATACTGCTCGGCTCCGGGTACTTCCAGTTTCCGCCGGCTCGATCCTGTCGCTATCAAGACCGTTTTAGCTTCATATGAACCTTTGTTCGTAGTCACTGTGAATGATCGCGGTGAATCTTCTTTTGTACCTTGTTCCTTGTCCCTTGTTCCTTGTGCCTTGTCCCCAACCTCAATCTTTGCCTCCTCATTTTGAACTTTGAACTTTGGACTTTGAACTTCAATGACCCATTCGCCTTCTCTAATGTCAATGACATTCCCGGCATATGCCTTCAAATGCTTCTCGAGCTTCTTCGACAAGTCGAGGCCGGAGATTTTGATGTCTCCGATCCAATTCTCGACGCCTTCGGAGACGGCGCTCTGGCCATTCCAGTCTTTGGTGACGAAGACGGTCTTCAGGTGCTTGCGCGCGGCATAAATGCCCGCCGCCACGCCGGCCGGTCCGCCTCCCAATATCGCCAGATCGTAAGTCATGGAGGCATTCTAGCACGTTGTCCCCAGACGGCCAAAATAATCGATTGACAAAAAGTCCCATTATGATTAGACTGAAAATCTAGAAGGTCAATTGCGGATAGCAAATTGACATACTAAAACTTAAGTAAAGAGAAAGAGAGCGAACAATGTCCAACTTTGATAGAGGATGTGTCTTTCAATCGGTAAAAGGGGGGCAGGCGGCTGGCAAGATGGTCTTGTCAGCCAGAGATATCTTGGCGCTCGCGGAAGCCATGTCCAGGGCCGGGCTCTGGAAGTTTCACGGGCTCCAGGTCGAGCACGAATTCTCTTTCGACGAGAATGAATCGGATGCTTTTCATGGAGCGTTGGTCGGCCTGTGCGCGGAAGATTATTTCTCCGAGCTGTCAGCCAAAGCCCGTGAAGAGGACGACGCCGATCTTTCGGAGATCGTGGCCAAGGCAATGGCCTTTTTCGAGAAGGAGTTTGGCCTCGAAAAGTCTCCGTACGCCGTGAAGATCATTGAATCAAAAATGGAAGAAGGCCGGGTCGAACGGTCGAAGAGGAATAAGGCGCAAAAAGCGATGATCCTCGGCTTTCTTGGAAGAGAAGCGAAGCCCTTGCCCAGGCCGACGGACCCGGCGATCCGCAGCCTTCTCAAGGACAAGTTCGAAGCCCATGAAAAATGGCTTGACCGTAACGATCCGAATCCAGACCAGAACGAAAACGGCACTTATCTGCACCATGCCTATGAGGCCGAGATCATCTCTGCGCTGTTGGAACTCGGAGAAGGAGAAGCCAGCCTGTCGCCTCGGGAGTTGCTGGAGGGAACCCTTGAAGCCCGTTTGCCGGGTTTCAGCGAGCGTTGGTACATGCTGTCTTGGGCATTGGTTGCCAGGTGCCTCAATGTCGTCTTGCCGGGCATCGAAGTCGTCAGTCCGCCCAGGCCGGCATTGGCGGCCTGACCGTTCTTCGCCAGTCAGTCGTCCAGTTTCAACCACCCCGCGGAGCAGCTTCCGCGGGTTTTCTTATCAAGGACAGATTCAAGATTCAAGATTCAGGATTCAAGAAAGTCTTCGATTTCCTTATCAAACCTTGAAGCAGCTTATGAGTGACCGTTAATTGCTCAAATAGCTTGTCGAATTCTTTTGTGTCGATATAGTTTAGATCCCTGGAAATGAACAATTGATTTTTATATTCAGTTAATGATCCTTGGGATAGGTAATAAAATTGGACCTTCTCTTTATATCCTTGTCTGCCAAAACCCTCTGCAATATTTGAAGTAATAGAAACCACTGCTCGTTGCATCTGGCTTGTAAGCCCGAACAGCTCTGCTCTCGGAAATTTCCTAGTGATTCTATATGTTTCTAAGACAAGCTTGTGACCTTCTTGCCAAACTAATAGGTCTGTAAACTCTTTAATCTTTCCTGAATCTTGAATCATGAATCTTGAATCTACTTTAGTCGTGACCTTCGCAGGAACGCCGGCACGGCGCCCCAGTCGTCATCGTCGTCGGCCTTTCCGCCAGCTGGCGGATTCTTCTCGGGTGATTTTTCTGCGTTAGCGGCAGCGTTCTTCGCGGGCGCGGGATTGTAGATCTTGCCTTTCTCGCTGCCGGCGGTCCTCATGAGCGAAGCCACGGAAGGCTGGATGGAACCCGGTTCAGGCGCGGCTCCGACTCCCGGCAATGCTGATCTCTTGGCATTCAAGACGCCTTCAGGGAAACCGGTGGCGATGACCGTGATCTTGACCTCGTTCTTCTTGAGCTTATCGTCGCGGACCGTTCCGAAGATGATCTTGGCTTCCGGATCGATGGACTCGGTGATGACCTTGGCGGCGTCCTGGATCTCGAACATTGTCAGGTCTTCGCCGCCGGCGATCGAGAACAGCACGCCTTTGGCGCCGGCGATCGAGACGTCGAGGAGCGGGGAATTGATGGCGGCTTTGGCGGCTTCGATGGCGCGGTTCTCGCCGGTCGCCGTGCCGATGCCCATAAGCGCCGATCCGGCGTTCTCCATGACGGTGCGGATGTCGGCGAAGTCGATGTTGACCAAGCCGGGAGTGGTGATGAGGTCGCTGATCCCTTCGACGGCGTGGCGCAGGATGTCGTCGCACATGGCGAAGGCGTTCTTGACCGTGGTGGCCTTGTCGATGGCCGAGAGCAGGCGGTCGTTTGGGATGACGATGATGGCGTCGACTTCCTTGCGAAGCTCTTCGAGGCCGGCTTCGGCGATGCGCGAGCGCTGGCGCCCTTCGAAGAAGAACGGCTTGGTCACGACGGCGACCGTGAGACAGCCGAGCTCCTTGGCGATCCTAGCCACGATGGGGGAGACGCCGGAGCCGGTGCCGCCGCCCTCGCCGCAGGTCACGAAGACCATATCGGCGCCCTTGACGACCTCCTGGATCTCGTCGCGGGTCTCTTCGGCGGCGCGGCGCCCGAGGTCGGCGTTCATGCCGGTGCCGAGGCCGCGAGTCAGGTTCTTGCCGAGGTGGATGCGCTTCTTGGTGAGCGACCGGTGCAGGTCCTGTGAATCAGTATTCACGGCGATGAAGTCCACGCCTCTGACCTTGCAATTGATCATGTGGTTGACGGCATTGCCGCCGGAGCCGCCTACTCCGAGGACCTTGATGCGGGCGAATGCTTCGATGTCGGGCGTGATGTTGGGCATGGGTGTAAACTCAAAAATTAAAACTTAAAAGTCAAAACTGCGAGCAGAAATTAAAGAAGAACCTTCTTCGCGGGGGCTTCGAAGGCCAAGAAGATCGAAAGTCAAAGTTAAGGGCGAAAAGCCCTGCTTGGTAGGTACGCAATAATACTAGCACATGAATAATCGGGCGCAAGCGTTGGCCTGATCATTGACACAAGGCCCACAGCGCCGCCAAAGTTATCAGGATCTCCAGCCAGACTGTCCAGCTCTTTAAATATGGGCCGGTCACGAATCGCCAATAAGACTTGAAGGTTCCCTTAGAAACGGCCGCATTGTCTCTCTCGATCCTGGCGTATTCGATGTCAGGATCCGTGTTCAGCAATGCGCGTCTCTTATTCGAGAACGGCCACAGCCATCTGATGCCATGCTCGAGCGAGTCAAGGATGAAGTGGCAGAATGTTCCGGCCAATATCATCCAGCCTATGGATTGAACGAAGCTTGAATCAAAGATGCGTCCTGTCGTGACGATCGCCAAGCTTAAAACCAGCCAGACCAAAGGAGTGTGAGTGAAATAATCGCGGTGCTCGGCGACTTTCTTGGAAGCCTTCGAGCGCTGATTGAAGTAGAAGAATAAAAGGTCGATGTCCGGAGCTTCGCCGGCCAGGGTTCCAATAACGAGCAATGTCGCCGCCTGCGTCGGCGAGAATGACGCGTGCGTCAAAAAAAGCACGGCGCGAGCCGCCAAGTAACCTCCAGCTAAATGACCCGGTAGGACCATGATGGAGAGTTTACATGAATGAGCGATTCATGGAAAGATGGCTCTCCAAAGTCGCCCGCGGCCTCGGCCTCAAAATCAAGATCGTGCCGGCGTGAATTTCCCTACGGCAAGAACTGCTTGAACCACCTCGTCGTCCTCTTCCAGGTATTCTTGAAGAAATCAGCCATGGCGTCGATCTCCGGACCTTCATCGGTGTGCAAGCCCCAGATGCACAGGCCATAGGCCACCGCCCAAGTGGCGTCCTTATAGGAAGATTTGGCGTCGATGCCGCCGATCGAGCCGATGCGCGATGGGAGTTTCAGTGCGGCCTTGGCCATGATGTCGATGTTGTTCAGGCCGGAGCCGCCGCCGGTGATGACGATGCCCGCCGGCAGGAGCCCGTTCCTGCCGATCTTCCGGAGATGCGTCTCGATGAGCTCGAATATGTCCGAAAGCCGCGCGGCCACGATCTCCTCGAGCTTCTTCCGCGGGAATGATCGAGCCGGTGATGGCGCCGATCTTGATCTGCTCGGCTTCTTCAAGCGGGACTTTCAGTCCCAAGGCGATGTCGTTGGTGATGTCGGTCGAGCCGATCGGGAAGACCTCGAGCGAGGTCGGGATGCTGTTCTCAAAGACGGCGATCGAGACCGTCTCGGCGCCGATATTGGCCAGCACGCAACCGGCGACTTTCTGCGATTTCGACAAGGTCACGAATCCGGCGGCTATGGGCGCGGCCATGACATCTTCGACTTCGATGCCGGCTTCATTCACGGCCTGGATCAGGTCGGCCACGTGATGGTCGAGGCAGGTGATGAAGATCATCTTTTGCTCGAGCTTGTTGCCGGTCATGCCGGAAGGATTCCCCAAGACGGGCGTGCCGTCGATCTTGTACTGCATCGGCACGTCGAAGATGATGCGGCGGTTGGCGCTCGAGGCCGGCGGGATGTCAGCCTCGCATTGCTCGCGCAATTTTGCCAAGTCGAGGTCGGTCATCTTCTGCGTCAGCCCGCGAAGTCATGACCGTGCTCGCGATCGCCACGCTCGAGAGTCCGATGCCGCCGACGCCCACGAATGCTTTCTTGACCTTGACGCCGGCCTTCTCCTCGGCGACGGCGACTGCCTTGCGGATGCTCTCGGCTACGTCGCGCACATTGGTCACGTATCCGTGGCGCAGGCCGCGCGATTCGGCTAGCCCAGCGCCGATGACCTTGGGCAGGCCCTTCTCGTTCTTCTCGCGCGCGTCGACGACCACCGCCTTGACTACGCTGGTGCCGACGTCGATGCCTGTGACTATGTTGCGGGCCATTGTATTTAATAACCAATAACCAAGTCTCCAATAACCAAACACTGACACTTACGTTTGGTTATTGTATCTTGGTTATTGGTCATTTCATCTAGATGTTAAACTTCTTGTGCAACCTTGCTTCTATACGCTCCATTGTAGCGCCATGCTCGTATCCTTTCAAATGGACGCAGCCGTGGATAAAGAGGAATTCGATGAAATTGGCGTACGACCGATTGAAATTCGCGGCTTCCTTGCGTGCCTCGCTCTGACAGATGTAGATCTCGCCCTCTTTCTTTGAAAGGGCAAAGCTCAAAATGTCGGTGGCCTTGTCTTTATCTCTGTAGATCAAGTTGAGCTTTTTAATCCGTGCTGGCGTCGTGAATATCAGGCTTAGATCGTAATCAGTGCCCAAAGCCGCTTCCTTGATGGCACGAAAACGCGCCTTGGCTGGAATGCCGGCGCGCGTCTCATTGACGATGGAAAAGCCGCTCATTATTTCCTCCCGCCGCGCTCCGGCTTGACTGGAGCCTTGCCGAGCTTGATGAGCTCGGCCATGGCCGCGTGGCGGCCTAGGCGCTTCAAAGCCTTCTGCTTGACCTTATAAGGGGATTGGACGCGACCGCTGTAGCGGATGCTCCTCATGCGCGGGATGACGCCGGCGGATTGGACCTTGCGGCTAAAGCGGCGGAGCGTCGCTCAAAGAGCTTTCTCCGGAATTGCGGGTGATCTCGACGTTGGTTGACATAGAGAGCACAGGATAGCATGGAATAATTGGGAGCGCAAATGCCAGCTGGGGTATCGTGGCGATGGCTCTAGGCCATCGTATTTTTCTTAATAAAGATTTTAACAAATATTCACGACTATTTTAACTTTTCTTTAAGGTTTCTTTAACTCATTTATGATATTTTGTGGCATGCCAGAATTTATCAAACGTTTTTCAGAATGGATGCCTGTCAAAGCAAAGCTGGACAGTAGCAGACATTCACCACCGTTATTCAAAGAACGGGAGATTTGGTGGTGCCATATCGGTGAAAATATAGGCGACGAGATCAGTGGGAAAAGCTCCGGGTTTGAAAGACCAGTCCTTGTATTGCACAAACTCAACATATTCACATTTATCGGTTTACCGCTCACACGGACACAGAAAACAGGTTCGTGGTACGAACGTTTGCAAATAGGTGAATTTGAAAATACGGTTATACTCAGTCAACCGAGGCATTTTGATTATCGAAGAATGGACAATCATATTCACACGGTCGCAGTCAAGGATTTCGAACGGATACGAGATTCTTTCATAAAACTGTTTACCCAATAATACCTCACCCGCCCCGATGGACATCGGGACGGGTGGACGTGGCGAATGCCAAACACACGGGGATATGATATGCCCGTGAATCTCAAAAGTCAAGTTGACAGAATAGTTTTACCGTAATTTGTTTTTCGGTTCAAAAGCAAAACCCCATCGGGTGATGGAGTTGTGCCGGATCCTACAAATACAGTGACGGGGTGAACGAAATTCCGGATGCATACACAGGATAGCCCGGGAAATCGCGTGACCGCTCATCGAAACCTCTTCCTGTGGTCGAGGAATCTCGGAGCCCGAAGGCCAGTGTGCTTCAAGTTTAGCAGAATCAAAGAGCCTGTCAAGCGAAAACCGCGAGTCGCCTCGCGGCTTTGCGTCCTACCACCGAAGCAGTAGGGGGAGTCGTGACTAAATGATATGTCCGTGAATGCAAAAAGTCAAGTTGACAAATGCTTTATCTAGGCGTAGAACTACTCTCAGTAGACTTTAGTATATCTATGAAAAATCGAATTACGTCCGCAGTTGCGGTCTATCTGATACTTGAACGCGAAGACGATGGCATCTTAATTATGAGGCGTTGCAACACTGGATACCAGGATGGAATGTATCAGGTGTGTGCTGGCCATCTCGAAACAGGAGAGTTGCCGACAGAGGCTATGATCCGGGAAGCCAAGGAAGAGATCGGTGTTGTGCTTAAGAAAGAGGATCTGGAGCTGGTCCATGTCTCAGCGCGTCCGAAGCATGACGAGACTGGCAATCGGATCGATTTCTTCTACAAGGCCTGTCGTTGGGAAGGAGACCTAAGAATCATTGAACCGGACAAGTGTGATGACATGCGCTGGTCATTCTTGGATAGTCTGCCAGAGAATTTCACTCCTCATGTCAAGCTTGGCATACAAAACGCCAAACAAGGGATATTTTTCTCTGAACTTGATTTGAATTGGATAAAATCCCATCCGGTGTATGGAATCAAATGAGATCCAGCAAGGGGCGGTCGTAGGACCGTCCTTTTTCTTTCACTTCCCCCAATACTGTTTCTCGACTTTCTTCATGTAGTCCGGAAGGTCGCACAGTGGAACGGTCTCCTGCGAATAGGTGTCGACGCGGCGGACGATGGCGGTCTTGTCCATGGCCTCCTTCTTGCCGATGACGATGACATACGGCGTGTGGTATTTCTCGACGGTCGAGACTTGCGCGCCGAGGCGGTCCTTGGCCAAGGACAGCTGGAGCGGGATCTTAGCCAAGCGCAGCTTCTCAACGATGTCGAGCGACAAGAGCTTGGATTCGAGCCCGAGCTGGACGAACGAGGCGATCGGCCGCTTGATCTTCTTCAGGGGATCGCGCAAGCCCTTGCCGTTTCCCTTGATCAGGAGCGACAAGCCGACGCCTTGGATGTCTTTCTTGACGCTCAAGCGCTTGGCCAAGCCGTTGTAGCGCAGGCCGAGAGCCAGGATGCGCTGATGGTCCTTGCCGCTCTTCCCGGTGGGTTCGGCGGCGATGACCGTGAAGATGGTCTCGGTGCAATAGGAGCGGTTGCCGATGAGCCCGTTATTGACGGCGTACGGGATCTTCAAGGCCTCGAGATATTCGAGGACTTCCTCGAGATGATGCCGGCTGGCTTCCGACAGGAAATCCATGGCTCGCGGCGCGCGCTCATTCAAGGCCTTGCAGGCTTCGTCGCGCGACGCCAAGAGCTCGAAGGGATCGCGCTTGAGGAGCTGGCGGCATTCCGGCGTCATCTCGTTGATGTTCTTGCGGTAATAAGCGATGAGCTCTCGTCCGAAGCGTGCTAGTGAATCGCGGTCGCCGACGCTATTGACCTCCACGCGCGTGTCCGCGTAGCCTTCGGCGGCGAGCATGGCCCGCCCGGCTTGGATGAGGATGGCTTCGGCGATCGGACCGGAAGATCCGAGGATCTCGAGATCGGCGTAGCGGTGGCAGGCGCTCTTCCGCCAGCTGGCGGATGCAGCCGAGGCTGGCTTCTCCTGCCTGCCGGCAGGCAGGTTGCAGGCGTACCGGCAGGGATCTTTGAGATAGATCATGACCGGCTGGGGCATCTCGTGCCAATCCAGCTCATGATAGCTGCGGATCAAGGCGATCTTCTCCTCGACGGACAAGGACAGCTTGCCGTGACGCTCGGTCTCGTCGTCCACGAAGTCGTCTCCGGCGATGCCGCGCGCGGCCTCGAGATCGGCTTTGACGATGGTCGGGCTCTTCATGGGCGTGAATCCGTAATAGGTGGCGATCTCACCGACTTTGTCGAGATATTCGACGGACTGGAGCCTGGACGGTCCGCCGGCAACCCTTTTCTGTTTTGGTTTTGAGCTCATGGTTTTTGTGTTACTGATGATAAGCGCCCGGCAAGACGGAGATTTCATTCAATGGAGTGAGACGGACGAGCGGCCGGCCGATGATATTCGCGGCCGGTAGCGGTCCCCAGGAGCGCGAGTCGGAGCTCTCGGCGCGGTTGTCTCCCATGACGAAATATTGGCCCGCGTCCAGCGTGACGGTCAGGTCATCGTGCGAAGCATGGCTTGTTTCGATGTATGGCTCGTCGAGCGCGACCGGCGTGGATGAGGCGGCTCCGCCAGCTTGCGGAGCTTCGATCGAGACGGCGCCGTCCTTGATGATCACAGTCTCGCCCGGAAGCCCGATGATGCGCTTGATGTAGTCTTGGCTGGGGTCGCCTGGGTACTTGAAGACGATGACGTCGTTCCTCTGTGGAGCCTTGAAATCATAGGTCAAACGGTCGACCAGCAGGAATTGGCCGGTCGAAAACGTCGGATCCATCGAAGCGCCGATGACTACGAAAGGCTCGATCACGGCGGAACGGATGATCCAGGCGACTACCAGCGCGGCCGCCAGCGTCAACGCCCATTCGCGCGCGGCATGCGCTTTGCCGGTTTTCTTTTTGTCGGACGAAGCCTCATTTTTGGCGGAAATCGGTTGATTGGGAGCGTTTGGAGGAGTGCTTCCGGTTTCCATAGTGCGGCTATTGTAGGCTAAAAAATTGCTTTACGCAAGTTTTTTGTCTTGTCATCCCCGCGAAAGCGGGGATCCAGGGTTTTAATATTTTATCAGTGTTTCGACCCTGGATTCCGGCTTTCGCCGGAATGACAGAGTTTAAATTTGATATTTGAAGTTTGTGATTCGGTGCTTGCAGGCAATATGCAGATGTGAAAGAATTGATGTGGCAAATTGAACCGCTCTTCCAAGAGCACAAAAATTAAATAAGCCTATGAATACTTCAAGTCAGACTCAGCCGATAAGTTCAAAGCTACGCCGACATGGCGTAGTCGCTATTCACACCGAAGGTGATACGTTAACGGAGGCTGGGCAAGATGCTCTTGCTTCAGTCTATGACGCGATGCAACCTGCCTTGACAAGTGAACTTGCCCGAACTGATGAACCTGAATGCCCCGAAGATCCTCGCGTTCCCAGGTTCGATTGACGGGCTCAATCGTTCTTCGTTTTCCAAGCTCTTTCACAACCCTCCCTTCACCGGGAGGACTTTTTTGCCTTTTCAATCAAAAAGACATATCATAGTCGCCATGCCATTCATCATCGCCGGTCTCGGAAATCCCGGGGAAGAATACGAGAACACGCGGCATAGCACAGGCCGCATAGTTTTGGACGTCATCCGCAAAGAGTTGGATGGCGGCGATTTTACCTTTGACAAGAAGCTGAACGCGCAAGTCGCGACGATTAAGGTTGGTAAAGCAGAGGTGATGCTTGTCGCGCCGGATACTTTCATGAACAAGTCCGGCAATGCATTGAAATCGCTCGTGAAGATCAAATCCAACGCAAAGCTCAAATTGAAGACCGCCGATGATTTTCTCGTCATTTACGACGACTTTCAATTGCCGTTAGGCCGAATGAAGATCTCGTACAACAAAAGCTCCGGTGGTCACAACGGATTGGAGTCGGTCATCAAGGCTGTGAAGACTGAAGCCTTCCCGCGCATTCGAATCGGAACTGCGGCGACAAACTCAAAAGGCCAAGCCAAAGTCCCGCACGGCGACGACAAGATCGAGAAGTTCATTCTGGGTAGGTTCAAAGACGATGAATTGAAGGTCGTCAAAAAGCTCAGCAAGAAAGCCGCCGAAGTCGTTCAGATCTGGGTCAAAAGAGGGAAGAGAAAAGGCGACGAATGTGTGTAATGCCTGGTAATCAGATTCCCCGAGGTCGGACCTCTGTCAGGCTGTATGCCGATGTTTTACTCGATTCGATTATCAGTAGTTTTTACTCGAGGTCCGACCTCGGGGATAACTATTTTGCGCCAGCAAAGGATAACGCCATCTTCTGCTCCTTAGGGTCGAAGAGCGAGATCTTGAACGGATAGGTCTTGCCGAGCTCGAGGGCTTTCTTGAGCTTCTCCTCGGAGCCGAACTCGCTGACATGGACCAGGCCGGCCACGCCTTCCTCGATCGAGGCCAAAGCGCCGTGCTTGTTGAACTTGATGATCACGCCCGAGACGGACATGTCCTTCTTGTATTTCTTGCCGGCGTCGATCCAAGGATTCTGGCGGAGCTGCTTGATCGAGAGCGAGATCTTGCCGTCCTTGATCTCGATGATCTTGGCCTTGATCTTGTCGCCGACTTTGACGAAATGGCGCGGGTCGTCCACCAATCCCCAATCGATCTCGGAGATGTGGACCAGGCCCTCGAGCCCTTCCTCGAGCTTGACGAAGACGCCGAAGTCCACCACGCCGGTGGCCACGCCCTCGACTTCGTCGCCGATCTCGTACTTGCTGACGATCTTCTCCTTTTCCTTGTGCTCGGAGCCTTTCTCCGAGAAGATCAGCTTGCCTTCCTTTGGGTCGGCGGTGATGATCGAGAGCTGGAGGCGCGTGCCGACCAGCTTCTTCAGTTCTTCCAGGATCTTGTCCTTGTCGCCGTCGCCGACGCGCGGATAGTGCTCGGCTTTGAGCTGGGAGGCCGGCAGGAATCCGGTGATGCCCTGCCATTCGATGAGCAAGCCGCCCTTGTTGGCTTCCTTGATCGGGAGGTCGAGGACGCGCTTCTCCTTGATGGAGAGCTCCGCTTCGCTCCAGATCAGGGCTTGGCGGGCCTCTTTCAATGACAATTCATAATAGCCTTCCTTGTGGCTCCAGTCCACGATCTTGGCGGCCACGACATCGCCGACGTTGATCTTCTTTATGACGTCGCGGGCGATGATGTATTCACGGCCATAGATGATGCCGGTGCCGAATGGCGTCAAGTCCACGAATATCGCGGCTTTGTCGATGGCGATGACCGGACCTTCGATGAGGTCGCCGATGCCAGGCGGATTCTTCGTCGTCGCGGCCAAGAGAAGCCCCATCGGGCTGGCTTTCTGCTCTTCGGTCAATTCCATCTCGCCCTGTTTCTTGGTGGTCGGCTTCGGATCAGAGAGATCCACATGCGAATCTTTATCCGCGCGCTTAGCACGCTTGGCAGTCTTCGCATCGGTAGGATTAGAATCGGCCACGGCTTTAGCCGCTTTCGGTGAAGCGGGATCAGTTTTCGCCTTATTCGCTTTTACGCTCTTACTATCAGTATCAGCGTCTCCCGCGGAGGTTCGACCTCCGTTGTCGTTGTCTTTATTCTCGCTGGCTTCAATGCCAGCATCCTTATTAGTATCAGAATCGCTCGGCTCTTTAGTCGCGGGATCTTTGACCCCCGTGAGGGTCTCTCTTAATTTTTTGAACATATTTGGTTCCGCGAGCCGCCAGTTGCTTTATGATAATAAGGATTGGGAAATCCTTTTGTCGGTTCGCTCGTTCGAAATCCATGCGAGCATGGACTTCTCTCTCGCTGCCGACAATAAAGGCGGGATGACGCGGATTGGTAAGGACACACTATAAACTAACAAATAAGGACGATTAAGCCCTTATTGAGCAATCTAGCGCATATTTGATGTTTTGTCCATTAAAGAGTAGGCTTTAGACGGAGGTGAATTATGTTTACACTACATGAATTAGTGACCAACCAGCGAGCGCAAAAGGATCTCGATTGTTTTTATGAGGCAACGGCTTCTCGGTGTTGCATGTGCAATCAACCGTTTACCGAAGCTCAAAGGCAGGAAGAAGATATCCATCAAACGAAAGATGGACTGGTCTGCGGCGATTGTTATTACAACGCGCTCGGCGAAGGAATCGAAGAACATCCGATTGTGTCAGGGCGCATTCATCGCGGATAATAGGGAATGAATAAACTTCAAGGCCTGCCAGCTTCGGCAGGTCCTTTTTTTCGTAAAATGGTTTATCAGCGGCGCTCCCGGTCTGTCCTTTCCTCGAAAAAACTAAAAGGCCTTTTTCACGTCGTACAATATTTTGCGTTCCAAACGAGCCTTGTGTCGCCTGTGCAACTAGACCATGCTTTTGTGGTTTTGACTTAGAATTTTCTGGAGAGGTATCCCCGCACGGCCTAATTTGCTGATAGAATTACCGCATGGCCAGGTCATCCAAATACGGGATCCGCGAGCTTCACCGCGATTTTCCGACGAACAAGGCCTGTCTCGAATTCATATTTGATTCGCTTCATACCCGCAGATGTTCATGCGGCGGTACCTATGCTCTTCGCAATGAGCGCAAAAAATTTCAATGCGGCAGGTGCCGTTCCGAGATCGCCCCGGCCGTCGGTACGGTATTCGAGAAATCATCGACTCCGTTCGTGCTCTGGTTCCACGCTCTCATGGTTTTCTCCAATGCCAAAAGCGGCGTCTCGGCCAAGCAATTGGAGCGTCACTTGGCCGTCACATACAAGTGCGCATGGAGGATCCTCCACGAGATCAGAACCTCGCTGAAGCAAGGCATTAAAAGGCTTGTCGGTGATGTTGAAACCGATGGGGCGTACTTTGGCGGCAGAAAGACCGGTCCAAAAGACGGAAAGCGGCTCAGGGAGGCCTTCGAGAGGAAATCCAAGGCCATGGCAGCCGTCGAACGAGGCGGGGACATGCGAGCCAAGACGGTCATTGGAATGGGAACGGCGCCGACCGGCGATTTCGTTCTCCGTCATATCGAGCCCGGAACGCGCCTCATGACCGACAAGAGCAACACATTCGTCAAAGTCGGAAGGCTGTATGATCATCATGCCGTGGACCATCACCGGAAGGAGTATGTCCGCGGGGACGTTCACGTCAACACGGTCGAATCGTTCTGGTCGCACGTCAAGCGGAGCGTTGCCGGGACGCACAAGGGCGTTTCGAAACAGCATTTGGAGGAGTACCTAAACGGCTTTGTTTTCCACTACAACAACCGGAGCAACGACAGGAAACGCTTCCTGACCTTGCTTGATATCGTATTACGCGCCTCAAAAGCGCAAGAAATTCCGCTCTCTTCACGCAACAAAGTATATATCAATTCAGCAAATTAGGCCGTGCGGGGATACCTCTGATTTTCTAGCAAGAAAGATGTGTCATGCCGCCCGCATTTCCATGTCTTTCAACCGCCTGGTCTGTTTTCTAATCGAGCCAAGCCTTAAAAGAATGCTTGAAACTAATCACTTCTCACTGTAAACTGTAAACTATGATAATAACCTTCCTCGGCGGGGAATTCGTCAAAGTGCAGTTCGGCGACACGACGCTGGCTTTCAATCCGGTCTCCAAGGATTCGAGCCTGAAGACCGCCAAATTTGGCGCGGACATCGTGCTCTCGTCTTTGAATCATCCTGACATGAATGGCGTGGACCAAGTCTCATTCGGCGACAAGAAGGCTTTCGCGGTCACGGGTCCCGGCGAATTCGAGATCAAAGGCGTCTTCATCAAAGGCCTGGCATCCGGTTCGAATTATGACAATGAAAAAAGGATCAACACCATATTCACGGTCGTGCTCGAAGGCATGAATATCTGCTTCCTGGGCGCGCTCAACGATCCGGAATTGCCGAAAGAAGCCGAGGAGGCCATAGATGGTGTGGATATCCTATTCGTGCCGATCGGCGGCAACGGCGTCTTGGATACAGCCAAGGCTTACAAGCTGGCGGTCTCGATAGGTCCCAAAATCATCATTCCCATCCATTATGGCGACATCGGCGGCAAGGACGCTCTCAAAGCTTTCCTCAAGGAAGCCGGCGAAAATCCCAAGCCTGAAGCCAAGCTGACCTTGAAGAAGAAGGACTTGGAAGGGAAGGATGCGGATGTTGTGGTACTTGAAAAGGAGTAGTATGATTATAACGGTTGATTAGAAGACAATCGCCGTAAATTCCAAAGACCAAATATCAAATTCCAGAAAAGCTCCAAATTTCAATGATCAAACAGCATATGAATTTTTGGAATTTGGGTTTTGAGATTTATCTGGAATTTGTGATTTGAAATTTAAGATTTTAATCGCCAATCTTTCAATTAATTATCATGAGCTTCGCAACCTATATCGAAAACCTGCGCGCCAAGCCGGAGCATGAGCGCAAGCGCTTCGCATTCTGGTCGTCGCTCTGCTTCACGGCGATCATCGCCGCGTTCTGGCTGGCTTCGTTCACCGGCATCAATATCGGCGCGGAAAGCGCCGTCAGCTCCGCCGTCGCCAAAGCCGGCACGCCGGCGCAATCGTTGGTAGCCGGAGTCGGCGCATTCGGCGGCGATGTCTGGACGATGTTGACCGGTCCCAAGAAGATCAGCTACGCCGAGATACAGGTCTCGCCGGGGAAATCCCACTGAGGTCGGACCTACGTAGGTCGGACCTATGCATCGAGATTAAGGAAATTTTAACTTTTCTTCACGATTATTTTAACTTTTCTTATAGGTTTCTTAATCACCCATCTGATACTCTGAGGTCGGACCTACGGAGGTCCGACCTATGTATTACCATGTGTACAACCGAGGAGCTCACAAGGCGCCAATATTTCTGGAACCTCAAGATTATCAGAGATTCTTGAGACTTTTATATATTTCCAACAGCACGAGATCTTTCATGACTAGGGATTTTGCTGACAGCTCCATATTCACTGCTGATCGAGGGAAAAACATCGTATCAATAGCTGCCTATTGTCTTATGCCAAATCACTTCCATATTGTCCTCGAGGAAAACGATGGATGCGGAATGACAAAATTTATGCGTAAGTTATGTACCGGATATTCAATGTATTACAACAAAAAATATAAGCATTCCGGCACGATCTTTCAAGGAAAATATAAGTCAAAGTCAGTGATTGACGATGTCTATTTTCAAGTTCTTATGAATTATGTGCACTTGAATCCATTCGGTATAGAGGAACCGATGCTTATGAAATCGACATATACAGAACATTTTAAAGAAGCCTTTGCAGCCTCAAGTAAATACGAATATTCAAGTCTAAAGGATTATTTAGGAGAAAATCGCCCTCAAAAAGTCATTCTCGCCGAGGTCCGACCTACGTAGGTCGGACCTCGAGGGTAATATAAAACCCCCGCGGCCGGTTTGACGCGGCGCGCGGGGATGGGGAAAGTGGGGGAACGCAATTCAGTCGGGTTTCTGTTTGAGATAAGCAAGCGTAGCTTCGAGAAACTCGACTTCGCTCGCGAATTCACAGAGGGCCCAGCCATTTTCCACTGTAAGAGTCCGCAAGCAAACCTTAAGCGTAGTAGCAGAAGCGCTTCCGTGAAGATCTTGTTCGAATCCAACAGAATCTCCGCGGCCTTGAACGAACCATAGGTCATTGCCCAGACGGCCGGGCAACTTGTAGAGGCGGTGGAAAGCAAGCTTTTTTTCCGAGAACCATGCGATGATTGGCCGATGCCAAACCAAATCGTTCCGTTCCGTTTCTGTCGCTTTGCTGACACGCTCCACCCAAGAATTATTTGTCTTAGGAGTCGAGTACATTTTTAAGTCTTTTCTAGGTTTATGTTCGCGACCCAGTGGCCTCCTTTCAAGGCCTTTAACGCGTGAGCTTTCAATGAGCTCGTTTGACTGCTAGCAATAAGATAGCATATATGTATATTGTTGTCAAGTCGCTTACTCGCCTCTTTTTTGCTATATAGATGACTATATAGCAATTTCACTCGGACATTGAGCAAATGTAATTTGCCCATGATCCTCGTTCATTGCTATAATTAAACAGTAAAAAGGTGCGGTTGTGAGGGCTTTTTCTTTTTGCAATCAGGTAAGGGTATAGGGGCTGGTGTCATCCCCGCGAAAGCGGGGATCCAGGGTCAGACCACAGATATCGAAAGAGGTGATACACTGGATTCCCGCGTGCGCGGGAATGACAAAAAATCTTTCCTTACTGATTTCCAATCCCAATTTGGTTCCAATCTCTGATTCTGAATTCCTGTACCCTGTATTCTGAACCCTAATTCATGGCCAAAAAATCCGACAACAACCCAGAGCCAGTTGCACCAATCAGAGCTGAAGGCGCCGGCATCATCGCGCGCTCGATCACGACCGAGATGCGCGAATCATTCCTCGACTACGCCATGTCGGTCATCACCGACCGCGCATTTGCCGGACGTGCGCGACGGCTTGAAGCCGGTGCATCGCCGCATCCTCTATGCCATGCACGAGAAGGGTCTGACGTTCCAGGCGAAGTTCCGCAAGTCCGCGGTCGTCGTCGGTGACGTCTTGGGCAATTATCACCCGCACGGCGATGTGGCCGTCTATGAATCCATGGTCAAGATGGCGCAGGACTTCACCATGCGCTATCCCTTGATTCAAGGCCAAGGAAACTTCGGCACGGTCGACGGCGACTCTGCGGCTGCCATGCGCTACACCGAAGCCAAGATGTCGCGATTGGCGTCAGAGCTGCTGCAAAGACATCGACAAGAATACCGTGGATTTCCGGCCGAACTATGACGGCACCAAGAAAGAGCCGTCGGTCCTGCCGACCGCCGTTCCAAACCTGCTCCTGAATGGCACGCTCGGCATCGCCGTCGGCATGGCCACCAACATCGCTCCGCACAATCTCGGCGAAGTCGTGGACGCCAGCGTCCATCTCATCGACAATCCAGAAGCTTCGACCGATGACCTCTGCCAATTCATCAAAGGCCCGGATTTTCCGCTCGGCGCCGTCATTTACGGCGAGAAGGATATTCGGCATGCCTATGCTACCGGCCGCGGCGGCATGACCGTGCGCGGCGAAGCCGAGATCACCGAAGACAAGAAGGGCATGTACCAGATCATCATCACCTCCATCCCATTCAGCGTCAACAAGAGCGAGCTCATCATCAAGATCGCCGACTTGGTCCGCGAGAAAGACATCGAAGGCGTCAAGGCTCTTGCGCGACGAATCAGACAAGGAGCTCCGCATCGTCATTGACCTGAAGCAAGGCTCATACCCGGAAAAAGTCCTCAATCTTCTGTACAAGCACACGCAATTGGAAGAGACTTTCCATATGAATACGTTGGCGTTGGTCCACGGCGTGCCGCAGACATCTGTCATTGAAATCGATCCTGCAGGAATTCGTCACGCATCGCATCGAAGTCATCCGCCGCCGCACCAAGTTCGATCTCGACGCCGCCGAAGCGCGCGAGCACATTTTGCTCGGCTTGAAGAAAGCCCTTGACCACATAGACGAGATCATCACGCTCATCCGCGCTTCCGCCGATGTCGCCGACGCCAAGGCCGGCTTGATGAAGAAATTCAAGTTCAGCGACCTTCAGGCGACTGCGATCCTTGAAATGCGCTTGCAGAAGCTGGCAGGTCTCGAACGCAAGAAAGTCCTCGATGAATTGAAAGAAGTGCAGGCGCTTATCGAAGATTTGAAGGGTATTCTTGGCTCGGAGAAGCGCGTGCGTACCATCATCAAGACCGAGCTTGCCGACATCAAGACGAAATATGGAGACGAGCGTCGCACAAAAATCGTCAAGCATGGCGTCAAGGAATTCAGCGTCGAGGATCTCATCGCCGACGAGGAGTCGGTGCTGGTCCTCACCAAGGGCGGCTACATCAAGCGCACCGATCCCGGCGAATATCGCAAACAGAAGCGCGGCGGCGTCGGCGTCGTCGATCTTGATACAAAGGAGGAGGATTTCATATCGCATCTGATCTTCGCCACGACTCACAACGACCTCCTGTTCTTCACCGACAAAGGCAAGGCCTATCAGCTCAAGATGTTCGAGATCCCCGAAGGCAAGCGCGCCACCAAGGGCAAATCCATCATGAATTTCCTGTCATTGGCGGAAGGCGAGCGCGTGACTTCGATCTTGCCTATGCCCCACGAATAAGAAGGAGGCTGAAGGATTGTCGCTCATGATGGTGACTAAGAATGGCACTGGCAAGAAATCGTCAGCCGCTCATTTCAAGGATGTGCGCCGCTCGGGATTGATCGCGATCACTCTCGATCCAGGCGACGAATTGATCTCCGTCTCATTCGTGTCCAAGTCGGATGAAGTCGTCATCGCCACCAAGGAAGGGCAGTCGATCCACTTCAAAGAGTCTGATGTTAGAGAGATGGGCAGGAATGCGGCAGGGGTTAGAGTGATCAAATTGGCGGAAATAAAAGAAGCTAGGAGCTCGAAGCTAGGAGCTAGTAGCAAATCTTCCAGCTCCAAGCTCCCAGCTCCAAGCTCCGATTGTGTCATCTCCGCCGACGTAGTTTCCAAAGACGCCAAGAATCCGGCATTATTCGTCATGAGCTCCAACGGCTACGGCAAGAAGACCAAGCTCTCCGAATACAAAGTCCAAGGACGCGGCGGTTCCGGCATCCTGACCATGAATGTCACGCCCAAGACCGGCTCGCTCATGGCCGCCAAAGTCGTCACCGACGATGTCGAGGAGGTCGTGGCTATGTCCAAGAAATCCCAAGTCATCCGCGTTGCCCTCACAGAGATCCCAGCCTTGTCCCGCGCCACTCAAGGCGTGCGCGTCATGAAGCTCCGCGACGGCGACCAGCTGGCGAGCTTGATCTGTTTGTAAGATACAATGCCGAATAATCAAATTTCCATTAAGTTTGCGGCAGAATTAGTGCCGCTTGTTAAAAACGGGGCAAAGACATTGACATACCGGCTCGGTAACAAATTCGACTTTCTTTCTGAGGGTGATAGAGTTAATGTCGCTGATGATGAAGGAATAGTCTTTGCAAAAGTCCGAATTCTCGAAAAGACCAGAACTGCATTTAAGTATCTGCCATTTGATAGATCAGGCCACGAAACATATAAATCTACTAAAGATATGGCAGAAGTCTTTGAAAGATATTATGGCAGAAAGATCGATCCCCAAGAGAGCGTCATTGTTTTGAAATACGAGCTGGTAGGGAATATTAAATGTGAACGTTAACCACAAAACCCGCCTGCCTGACGGTAGACAGGCGGGGGTGTGGTGTTCTTTTATCCACGCATTATGAAACTGGAAGATTTGATAATAAGTCGAGAGATTTCTTCGGATGATAGCCATGTTTCGGTTAAATTATCCACATTTTAGACGACTTATTATCAAAATTTCTAATTTCAAAAATCGTCGTTGCGGACAGAGGAGCCAGAGCGCAACGTCAAGTCGGATGAATTCCAGCGGACAAAACCTTTGAGACCTATTATTTGATTGTGCTTTTTGTCATAACCACAAAACCCGCCTGACTGCCAGCAGGCGGGCCGGAGCGGGTGATTAGTTTACAAAGCAAAGAACTTTTTAAGTTGCTCTTTGATCTCAGCGAGCTTCTTTTCCGAGATCCGGCCTTTACGCGAGAGCACTCTCTTTTGAGAGACTGTCCGAGATTGGTGGACGCATAGGGAAACGGTCCTTCCTTGAAATTCAAAAGGCAAATAGCCGGCCACTTCTTTGACGCTGGTTGAAAGCGGAACGACCAAGGCCAAATTAGATCCAATGACATGAATGATCAGAGCTGGCCGAGTGAAAGTCTTTCCTTTTCCGTCGATCTCGCTTCCGATATTCACGCCGAAAGCGACCCAGCGGACTTCTCCGGCACGGATATTGACGCGTCTATCGTCAGAATTAAGATGCTTTTGCATCTCATTCCAATTGTCAAAATCTTTAATGTACATTTGCTGTAAATTTACAGACCCCTTGCGGGGCCTGTTGACGCCTTACGGCGATGGTAGAAACAGTTTAGCAAATCAGAGTTGAAAGTCAACTAGCGGAGGCATAGTTTCTGTGTCCAAATGGTGTTCATTCTGGATGTCCCCACACCCTTAATACCTTTCTACTTTTATACTGTTATACTTAACCTATGTTCTCCGACCCAGCTGTAAATCTGGCCAAACTCGGCCTTTCCCACGGCATGAAAGTCGTCGACATCGGCGCCGGCTCGGGTTTCTACTCCGTCGAAGCCGCCAAACTGGTCGGCTCTGCCGGCCGCGTCTATGCCGTCGACGTGCAGAAAGACCTCTTGGAGCGCTTGCGCAACCTCGGCTCGAAGCAGGGCCTGCGCAATATCGAGGTCGTCTGGGGCAATGCCGAGAAGATCGGAGGCACCAAGCTCGCCGAGAATATCGCCGACCGCATCGTCGCCTCGAACGTCCTTTTCCAGATCGTAAAACCGGACGATTTCGCCCTGGAGATGAAGCGCATCCTCAAGCCCGGCGGCAAGATCCTGATCGTCGATTGGAGCGAGCTCTCGCCGATCGGCCCGAAGACGCTCGTCTCATCGATTAAGGCACAATCTCTCTTTGAACAGAATGGATTCGCATTAGACCAATCATTCAATGCCGGCGAGCACCACTACGGATTAGTTATGACCAAGACTGCCGCAAAATCTAATCTCTAATCTCTTTTTCTTATGAAAATCTCCAAATTCCAGATCATCATCCTCGCCATCTTCGTGATCTTCACGGTCGCCGGCGTCATCGCCTTCGCGGCCTACAAAGGCGGCAACGGCAGTGCTTCATTGCCGCCGATCACCATCTGGGGCACTTTCCCGAAGTCAGCTTTCGACCAGTATGTTTCCGAGATCAATCTGACCCTGGCGCAACAGATGAGCATACAGTATGTGCAGGAATCGCCGGTCGCTTTCCATAACGACTTCATCGCGGCTCTGGCCAGAGGACAGGGACCCGACGCCATCCTCATCCCCGCGGATCTATTGCTTCCGGAAGAGGACAAGCTTACTCTTGTCCCTTATTCGGCTCTGCCGGAGCGCACTTTTCTCGATACCTATATCCAGGAGGCTTCCATATATCTGACGCAGAACGGCATTCTCGGCATCCCGTTCTCCGTCGATCCCTTGGTCATGTACTGGGATCGGGACATGTTCAACGCCGCCGGCGTAGCCAAGCCGCCAGCGTATTGGGATCAGTTCACGGACCTCAACAAGGCCATCACGGTCAAGTCCCAGAATGGCACGGTGACCCGGAGCGCCGTGGCCATGGGAGATTTCACCAATGTCGACAACGCCCGCGAGCTTCTAGGCACTTTGCTCCTGCAGACCGGCAATCCGGTGACATCGATCTCCGCGAACGGCTCGGTCGTGAGCGCCCTTTCCGCCTCGGCCGCGGTCGATCCGACCAAAGCCGTAGATTTCTTCACGCAATCAGTCGATCCGACTAACGCGGATTATTCCTGGAATCGCTCGTGGCCGGATTCCAAGTCGGCATTCCTCTCTGGCACGCTGGCCACCTATTTCGGCTTCGCTTCGGAGATCTCCGACATCCGCGCCAAGAATCCCAATCTCAATTTCGACGTCGCGCCTCTGCCCCAGCTCCGTTCCGGCGGACAAGCCGCCGATTATGCCCGTCTCTACGGCTTCTCGATCGTCAGGGCGTCTCCCAATGCCAATACCGTCTTCCAGGCCGTCTCGACTCTGGTAATGCCGCAGTATTTGAGCGGGCTTTCCAATACCTTGTATCTGCCTTCGGTCAGTCTCGGCATCATCCAGGCCGGTTCGAATGATCCCTACATCGCCGTCTTCGACCGCACGGCCTTGATCGGGAAGACTTGGCTCGATGTCGATCCCTCGATCTCGACCAACATCCTCGGCTCGATGATCGGCGCGGTCACCAGCGGGCAGAAATCCGTCAGTCAGGCGGTGAATGACGCCGAAGCCCAGCATAACGCGGCGCTACAACAAGCAATGCAGTGATTACGATCAATCAAATGAAAAAAGATTCAAGATTCAAAAATCAAAAGTTTGCTGTCATTTCCACGAATCATTCTGTCATTCCCGCCCCCGGCTTTCGCCGAGGGCAGGCTCCAGCGGGAATCCAGGGTCACGCCGATTATTCTAGCGGTAATACACTGGACCCCCGCTTTCGCGGGGGTGACAAGAAAGTCGTCTTTTATGTTTCCGTTCTCCTTTTCTCCTTTTCTCCTTTTCTCCTTGTCCACAGCTCCGTCTTCGCCGCCAACAACGTCCCGGCCGTCGATCTCAACAGCCCCAGCTTCCACTTATTGCAGTGCGACGGGCCGGATCTTTCAGGTTTGCCCAAAGATACAAAGATTACGATTTATGGCAAGAGCTACACTATTGAAGGCCAGAATCCTATCATCACCAATGCCGATGGTTCGAATTCTCACCAATATCAGCCTTGCAACTTCCAAGGCCTGATGATCGAAGTGCAATATCTTTTAAACGTAATGACGATCGTCGCCGTTTTGGCCGCCATCGTCGGATTCGCTTATGCGGGTTATCTCTATATAACCGGGACCCAAGAGAATCTAAAGAAGGCTAGGAGCATGTTCCCAAAGCTCGCCATTGGATTTATACTTATCCTCACGGCCTGGTTCATCGTCTATCAGATCCTGGCATGGCTGACCGGCAACGCCGGCGCGGCCGCCTTGCTAGGCAACGGCAGTTAAATTAGATACTGAGGTCGGACCTCCGTAAATTCATCCAAATGAAACTCTTCCTCAAAAAATACGCGTTCGTTTTCATAACATTGTTTTTGTGCGTCGCGATGATCTCAATAAGGCCGACAATGATTAGAGCGCAGACATGTTACGATGCCAACGATAATGTGGTCGATTGCTATAGCTCCGATGCCGTATCCGCTTCACCGACAACACCGGCACCAGCTGGCACTGTTCAAGGTGGCGGCACGGTGACTGGAGGAGGTACTCCAGCTGGTGGCGGCACGGTAACTGGTAATGGTAATCCTGCAGGTGGCGGAACAGTCAACCCTTCATCCGGCGGCACTTTCTACCTCCAAAACCCATTGAGCAGCCAATTCACGACCGTGGGCGGGCTCGTCGGCGGCTTCATACAGATATTCGTGTACTTGGTCGTCCTGTTCGCGGTCGTCATGATCATATATGTCGGCTTGCGGCTTGTCTTGGCGCAAGGAAACGTGGAGGAGATCAACGAGCGCAAGGACCAATTGCTCATGCTGGTCATCGGTCTCGCGATCGTCATCGGTGCGCGCATCATCGTCCAAGTGGTCATAAGCACTTTGCAATCCACCGGCACGGTCAACCAGAATGTCATCACCAATGCCCAGAATGCTCTGAAAGGCCAATGATTTTTTTTCCTTTATACCTTTAATACTTTAATACCTTAATACTTTAATAATATGAAAAAAATAACCACGCGCGTCGTCAGCTTCCTCGTCCCTCTTTCACTGCCATTGATCTCCTTCGCGCAAACTGCGAGCGGCGGCCAGAATCTGAAATCAGTGATCGGTATCATTGTCGGATATCTGAATCTCATCCTCGAGCTTCTGATGGGCATAGCCGTGGTCATGTTCGTCTTCTATGTCATCAAATATTTCATGCTGCCGACGGACAACCGTAGCGAAGCTTGGCAGTATGTATTGTGGAGCCTTGTCGGGTTCTTCGTGATATTTTCGATGTGGGGGTTGGTCAATATCTTGGTGGGCACTTTTAATCTACAGTCGAATCCTAGCTCGTGGAGCACATACTTCAACATATTCCCGACCAGCTAGTTTTGATTGGAATCGTGATTTAATCATAAACCTATTAACATGAGTAATTCATTTAGAAAACGATTTGTTGTGATCTTGTCAACACTTTGTCTTGTAATGGTTTTTTTGTTTGCGGCACCGGCGCTCTCTCGTGCCGATGCTGTGCCAGGTCCAAGCGCTACTTTTGGTGACGCCAGTCTCCTTCCTCCGACCTCGTCCTCACAATCGACGTCTGCCAATGGCACTCTTACGCAGATCACCAACATCAACGGTCTCACCAGCCGTATCGCCAGTATAGGAACTGTTATAGTCTATCTTTTGACGGCTCTGGCGGTCATCTTCATTGTTTGGAATACCGTCAGATATTTCGTTGCAGGCAAAGAAGGCGAGAGCCGAGGTCCGGCCGGCATGAACATCCTCTGGGGACTTATCGGCTTATTCATCATCATATCCTTGTGGGGACTTGTGAATCTACTTCTCAATACCTTCGCAACCAATACGACGGTCACGAACAAGCTTCCGCAAGCCAATTTCGTTACGAATAGCGCTACCGGCCAGTGATTTTAATCCACAGCACCGCTATTGCGGTCGAACGATAGCCCTTGTAGAATTAAGGCATGCATAACTGCATATTATCAATGCTTAATCATAAAATTTAATGAAAAAGTTACTTTCACTCGTCGCTTTACTAGTTCCTTCCGTGGCTTTCGCCCAAGGTACGATAACAACGATCACTAACGTCAATGGCGTTGCCAGCAAGCTCACCAGCCTCGGCAACATCGCCCTGTATCTATTGACGGCTTTGGCGGTCATATACATCGTCTGGAACGTAGTCCAGTATCTGATTCATGGCTCCGGCGAGGAAGGCCGCGGCAAGGCCAGTATGAATATCCTCTGGGGCATCATCGGCCTGTTCGTCATCGTATCCATCTGGGGATTGGTCAACATCCTGACTGGCACATTCTCCACGGAGCCGACCACTCAACCCATCCCGAACTTCGGCAATTCCACGCAGACAGGAGGAGTTCCGTCGAATAATCCGACCAGCGGAGGCGCTCCGACGGTCCAATAGTCAGCATTCGGTTTGTAAAGATCTGATGTTTCTCAAGCTCCCGATAGCCTACGCCCAATCGTCGTCGGTCAACCCGACGACTTTTGGCAACGCGGTCAATCCGATCCTGACCAATGTCGTAGATCCGATCATCGAATTGATGTTCGCTTTGGCCATTGTGGTCTTCGCCTACGGCGTCCTCCAGCTCGTCTGGGGCGGTGAAGAAGGGCGGGCTAAGGCCAAGATAAGCATGCTCTCCGGCATCATCGGCATATTCATCATGACGGCCGCTTGGGGCATAGTCTATCTGGTCTCCAATACGGTCGGGGGGTTCGTAAAGTAGTTGCTGAAGAGCGATAATATCTCTTGGTAAAAAAACGAAGCCGTCCCGATTTGCATCGAGGCGGCTTTCGCGTGTGATTCGGTACGCTATCGGGGCGGATCGAACCTGAATCTGAATGTGCAGTGGTCAACCGATTGGCCAGGCGTTACCCGATACTCGATGCACCTGATCTCTTTCGTCGTCACCTCTCCCGAGACGGCGTTCGTGGCTTTTTCGCCTTGGAACTCCGCGAGGATTTCTCCCCGCGCGCTGATTTTCGTCGGCATGTTCGTTATTGTCGCGTCATCGTTATTGGCGCGCATTTGCCACTTCACATTCGAGGCCGTCGGATAGCCCCAGACGTGCAGATGGAGCATGGCGGTATTCGGATCGTACCACTCGGTACCGACCTCGACGTCCTTGACTCGCGGCTGGTCGACCTCGACGCTCGCCGCTTCCGAGACGCGGGCTGTGGTGCCGGTGTTCGATTGTCTGCTAACCGGCGAAGCCGCTGACACGACAATGAAACAGATGGCTATTATTCCCGCAATGGAGAGCCCCAATGATGTCAGATAGCTTTTTTTGCTTGGCGCCGTTGCCGGGGCGCTTACCGGGGTTGTGCTAGTGCTTGTAGTTGCCATAATCATTTTCCTTTCGCTGCGATTGCTATCCCCTGGTCACCGAGGGCTACGACTTTCGCGCCCTGTGGTACCCCTTGATATGTGTGTACGATTCTGGTTAGATTGCCTTCCGCGGCTTGAGCCGCGAGACTTGCTTCATCCGATGATAGGCCAGCCCCGCTCCTTCTCTTGAGAGATTTGATGCCGTCATTGATGACCTCGATCTTCGCCTTTACCCCGAAGGTCTTCTTAGATTCTTCGGTCAGATCGAGCGAATCCAGTATCGGATTTCGAAGCGATATTCCCAGGCCTTTTTCGAATAAGGAGAGCGTTGACTCTCCTCCGAATGTATTTGCGAGCCACTTGGCTGCTTCGGATTTGTAGTAGAGTAGCGACTCGTATGAGTTGCATCCTCCCAAGTCTGTGAGCCGAGAGACAACAGCCGCCTTGGTCAGAGATTTGATCTCGCCGTCTTCGAACTTGAGAGACCTGCTCAAGGCCTCTTCTCCATCGCGCAAGTTGTAGAAGATGGTTATCTCCGCGGCCATTTCGTAACCGTCGTTGGTCTGGAAACGAACCATGGTCCCGTCTTCCTTCTTCAGGGAGATGATCTCGTGTTTCTGAAAGTCGATCTGGTCGACCTGTTTCCGTGATGTCCAGGGCGTAAAATAGAAACCTTGCGTATAGACGGTGATCCGTCCAGAACGCAGGTAATCCAAGTACACGCTGGCCTGTCTGGCGTCGGCAAATCCCCACAAGCGGGTTCGCAGAATGACTATCAGCACCCAACAAACGGATGCCGAGACAGACCATACGAACACGGGGTTCGTAGTGAACATACGTATCGCCAACATAATGACGGCGAAGCAAAAGAGCACGGAGCCGATATTGAACGACAAAGCCTCCATGTCTATGTTGTCCACATACCGTATCCGATAACGGCCTAGTCCAATGTAGCTGGCGGTTCCGGTTCTCCCAAGGGAGGGAATACCAGAACTGAAGCGGATCAACCTTAGTTTTTTTATTACTCATGATTCAACCTACACTTTCCTTTGCGAGCCGCCCAACAGGGAAGCCCGTTTGTTTTTTTGTTCTGAAATTGTCAATGAAAGGCGCACAAGCGCATTCCGGCATAAGGATAGCATATATAGACATTAAAGTCAATAGATGTCAAATTGGCTAGATTTCTAGCCGTTAGCCGCCATTCTCGTGCAAAAGGAAATCCCCCAAAGCGTTGTCTTGCGACATCGCATGGGGGACTTTTTGATTTCGATTTTCCGCCTAATCCTAATACTGAATCGGAGGATACCCGTAAGGGGCGACCTCGACCGGCGGACTTAACGGTCGCACCAGAACTCGCGCATGCCATCTGAAACCGTTGTAGCCGTAAGGCTCGACGATAACAGGAGGTGGCGGTGGCACGCTGTTGTCAACAGTGTTCGTGACCGTGACTGTCACCGTGTTGGTAACGATCACGGTCGGTGTCGGTTGAGGCGCGACCTTTGCCGGTTTTGGCGGCCGAGGCGGACGGACTGGCTTCACTGCCGGCGACGCTTGGTTGGTCGCTTGATTGGTCATCCCATTGACGACCAACGGGGCATTGAAGACATTGTTGTTGCCAGTGACGGTGATGATGATCCGTTGACCACCAACACTGGAACTTTCGGCGGCATTGTCATTCGTCCATTCACGGCGTATCGGATTATCGAATGGCACCGTGATGATGTGGGTCGGCTTCGGAAGGGGAGCGAGCTCCGCCTTGAAGTATCCAGCCGGCGGATTCGTTCCACCGTCTTTCACCGGCGTATGGCCCGGATCGATCAGCAGTCTGCCGTAATCCGGGCTTTTCGGCATCGGACTATGCAGGCTGAACCAACAAACCGCAAGCATTCCCAATGCGACTCCCAGTACGGTGCCAATGAATGCCAACGATTTAAAGTTGGCTTTCTTGGGAGCTGCTGTCGGCGGTGCTGGTGCGGCCGCCACGATCACCTTCGCGCTGGCCGTGACGGCCGAGCGGATTGGTGATGCCGGCGCGGCAAGGTCAAGCGCCGGTGAACACGTATGTGCCCGCAGTCGTGCCGACATATGCCGGCGTGCCCGCGTTTCAAACGATCGCCAGTGAAGCGGCGGTCCCGTTGCTTAGAGTGGCGGCGACCGTGGTCTGAAGTCCAATGGCCCCAGACAATGTCCCGTTGGCGACATTGAGATCGGGGATAGGATTGACTGAAACGATCGTCAATGCCGGAGGCGGCACTGGAACCGGTGAAGGCACTGGTGCGGGTATCGAGCCGGCTGTGGCGCACCGTCGGTTTTGTCCTCGGCTTCCTTCTAGGAGGAGCCGTCAGAATCGGTGTCGCCGCTGACTTGCCGTTGCTGCTGCCGGTTGAGCCGCAACTGCTGCCGGTTGTGCCGGAGCAGCTGCCGCGGGTGCGGCAGGTGCTTCAGTTGCTGGAGCATCTTTTATCAACACCTTTCCTCCCGGAGGAAGCTCGTGCCATGTGATTCCGGGCTTTTCCGCCGAAGCGGTTGGTGCCGGTGAAGGCACTGCTGTCGGCGCTGTCGGTGCCGGTGCATCTGAAGCACTCGGAGCCGGTGGTGCCGCCTCTACGGCGGGCTTCTTCCTTGCGGGAAGCGGCGCTTGCTCCTGATCTTCAGGAGGCGCTAAGAGGTCCGGGTTTTGCCGAGGACGCCTTCGTTATTTTTGCCATATTCAATGTTCTTTCTTGGATGTGTCCCGGTTTTAGGCCGAAACGGGTTTTTATATGAGTCTGGCGCAATTCTAGCATAAAGTATGAAAATGTCAAGCAGTGAAAATTTGATTTAAAAAGCTACCCATAAAAGGGAAAACTCCAGAGATTGCGGTCTCATCTGGAGTCTCTTGTTCTGCTTGATGAGCTGGTCGGGGAGCCGGTCTATTCCTGCTCAACCGCCACGTGGTTATTCCGTCGGCCCTTTCCTTTTTCGAAGGCTTCATCCATTTGGGCTCGACCCATACGGTGGTCCCGTTGATGCGTGCCGCCGTTGTCGTGGCTTCCTTTGCGGCGGCGATTCGACTGAATGGATCCAGCGAGGTCATTGATTGCCTTTTCCTGCCGCGCCGTTTCCTGTTTCTCCTGGAGCCGTCTCTGTACGCCTTCCAGCGTAGTGCCCCAGTCCATCTCACCGGTCTTCTCCTTCATAGCCAGAGCCATCTGACACAAAGGTGAATCCTTGAACCACACATATTGTCCGCCGCGGAAGCGGCGGGCGTAGTGGTAGACGCTGCCGGAGAGCGCGACGATCTCGTCGCTCTTGTTCAGGTAGAACGCGCCGCCCAAAGGGAGGTCGATCTCCGTGAGCGCCATGCCGGCTTCGATCTTCGAGGCCAGATTGTTCGGCACGAACGGCAAGTAGGCAACGGGCTGAAACTCCTTGCCGGTGACAGAGCAGGTGGCGATTTCGCCGTCTGCGTGCACCAAATGTTGCGCTTCCTCCAGTGTCATACTGCGTCCCAGGATCCGGCTTACGCCGTCCGAGACATCAGTTCCGACATACATGATAGGCGGATACGCTCCAGGAATGCTGCCCTTGCGCATCCATTCCCATGCGGCTTCGTCGTATGGAGTGTATTCGAGAGCCTCCGGTTCGCGAGCCACTGGCACTGGCGGTTTCACCGGAGCTGTCGCCGCGGCCGGTTGAGCCGGAGCCGCCGAGCTTGTCGCTTTACGCACCCGCTTTTTCTTAGGGGACGGAGCAGGCGGATTCCCGGCGTTTTCAATCACCACCAAAGCCGCTGTCTGTGCTTCGGAGGCTACCGTCGGATTCTGATTATTGGCCTGACTTGCCGTTGTATCATTCGTTTGCATTTTATTTTCTATGTGCAGGTTGACCTTCACGCGCTTTCGCGCGGCGGTCTGGCATGGCTCATCGAAGAGCCTATGCCATGGGTTTTCCGTCATCGTATCCGCGGAAGCGGAATGGGATGAGAACGGAGCTAGAAAAAGACTAGCATGGAATATGCTGTTTTGTCAAGCCGCTAATCATTTCCTCTCTTTTAATTCAACCTCTCCTTTTATATAATCAAATTTAATTATGAATCTATCGAAAAAGCCTTTCTGGCCCACGATCCCATACGAAACGATATTACCGCCCAGATTCGGCATAAAACCAACCTCTGTTTCGAATGAGCCTTCACCGATCTTCAAGGTTAACTTATGATTGTGATAAAGAGAGATCTTACCTCCAACACCGAACACTTCTCTTATCTCACTATTGCTTCTGGATATGCCTATGTCTTCACCGACATCAGAGTCAAAGAAACAATGGTCTGACCCGGAATCGATAAGAACTTCATAGTCGACATAAGCGCCTTTGTACAAAAGCGTGACCGGTATCACCGGCCTCAAGGCGTTTCCATAGGATTTGTATTTGAACTTCATAGAGCACCGCCTGCGAAGGCTGATAAATTGGGCGGCATGCGCGTGAAAATAGGATGATCATGCCCATTCTTCAATGCCATTTCTTTCGCTTCCTTCAAGGTTTTACCGTGACCGACCACGGTGATCTCATCTTTGAGCAATGCTACCCAAAGCCCTTTATATTTTTTGTAGATTTGTGTCCAGTCTATTGCTGACATGCCATAATTCTAGCAACCAAGAAAACCTAGTCAATATTGACTCAATGATTCTCCAATACTCTAATAAATGTTTTGTGCCGGGGAGAGGACTCGAACCTCCATGGATCGCTCCGCGTGGTCCTAAGCCACGTGCGTCTACCAATTTCGCCACCCCGGCAAGCCCATTCTAGATTATAGATTGAAAATTGAAGATTCGCGAACTGTGGCTAAATCTTCAATCTTCAATTCACAATCTTCAATTATATTCTGTGCTGTTTTTTGGTTAAAGTTCGAACTTTTTTCTCCGAAAATCCAGACTGGTAATTGCGTCTCGCTCTGCTCGACGCTAGGAGAGGGCGGACGGAAGCCTGGGGGTTTGGGGGAAAGGATTCCGTCCGCCCTCACTATTTGTTTTTGGCCGCCGCCGCGCCATTTTTTCGCGCGGGTATTAGTGAAAGAAAGAAATTCAAGAAGCCTTGCGGCTCAAATCCACCATTTGATCCGCAAGCGGTTCTGCCATTTGAGCCGCTAGATTATCCTAGCATGAAAGTCCGGTGGCTCGAAGCGGCCCACTTCCGCTTTAGATGAGTCAGTACGCGGATGTCAGAACGGCTTCGCACGGAAACCCGCACCGTCGCTTGGAGCGACCGCTGGGTGCTCCGCCGTAACAGACATCCGCTCGGAACTCGTGGCGAGAAGCGGAAGTCGACCGCTTCTCGGTTGAAGTTGAAAGAAATTCAGAAATCCTTACGGCTCAAATCCACCATTTGATCCGCAAGAGTTTCGATCTGACCGTAAGATTCAGCACAAAAAGGTATTTCACCCAGTGCGAACCGTCTGTGCGATTCAATCTTCCTTGCTGAACAAGTTTTGAAAGATATCTAGTTGCAGTAGCATCGGAGCAATGTAAAAGGTCTTGAGCTTGTTCGTTGGTGATGAATCCTTTCTTTTGTGCAAGTGCATAACCTTGTCGAGCTTCTTCTGTCGGTTTGAACCAAGCTTGGCGTTTGCTTTAGCGAGGAGCTCGCGGATAAAGCTGGTCTGGTTCTGTTGCGCCGACGGTTGTGTTTGTGGAGCTGTCGGAGTCGGTGGCGTCGGCGCTGACTCGAGTACAGATTGCAATGGAGAAGGTTGAATTGGTTGAGGAGTTGGTTCAGAAACCGGAGCTTCTGGCTCATTTGGGGCATAAATTGGCTCTTCCGGGGCGTCGCTTTCTGACTGATTTATAGGTGGATTTTGATCTTCAACGGGAGTGGAGCTAGAAGCC
>CAVYBN010000010.1:0-37685 GCA_963766795.1 Candidatus Parcubacteria bacterium
CTTAGTTCTGTCTTCAAGGTCATAGTTCATCGTAAAAATTAATAAATTATTTAAAAATTCAAAAATTAATAATTAAAAATTGTCATACTAGCCTCCCTGCCTTGATCACATGCTCCACCAGCGTGTAGGTGTACCCCATCTCGTTGTCGTACCAGGCGAGGACTTTGACAAGTTGCCGCCGACGACGCGGGTGAAGGCCAGGTCGGCGATCGAAGCGTGGCGGTTGCCGATGATGTCGTGAGAGACCAGATCTTCTTCGGTCACGGTGAATATGCCGTTCCAGCGCGGCTCTTTGGCGGCCTTCTTGAGGATCGAGTTGACCTCGTCGGCCGTGGTGTCGCGCTTGGCGATGAATGTGATATCGACGATAGAGCCACAGACGACCGGCACGCGGATAGAGATTCCGTCGAACTTGCCTTTCAATTGCGTGGCAACTTGAGTGACGGCGATGGCCGCTCCTGTTGAAGACGGCACGATGCTCTGCGCGGCGGCGCGGCCTTCACGGAGATCTTTCTTGGAAGGGCCGTCGACCAATGATTGGCTGGCAGTGTAAGCGTGGACCGTATTCAAGAGCGCTTTATCGATGCCAATCGATTCATCAAGGATTGCAATCAGAGGCGAACCAGCATTTGTAGTACAAGAAGCATTGGAAGAGATCTGGCAAGATTCGAGTTTATCCTCATTCATACCCATAAGTACCGTCACGCTCTTGACCTGCGAATCGGGCTCGCCAACCTTGACATTTGAGGAAGTAGGTGAATCCTTCATTGGCGCGGTTACAACCACTCTCTTTGCTCCAGCGGCAATATGAGCATTGGCTTTTTCGGCTGACGTGAATAATCCGGTCGATTCGACGACGATATCTATGTCCATAGCCTTCCACGGCAGCTTGGTCGGATCCTTCTCTGAAATGAATTGGACTTCAGCCCCGTCAATGATCAGAACTCCTTTCTTCTCGTCGACGCTGACTTCAAAAGGACTGACTCCGTAAGCGGTGTCATATTTCAATAAGTACGCGAAATTCTCGAGGCTTCCGAGATCATTGACGGCGACTAATTCCAATTCGGGACGGTCCTTGGCGATCTTGGCGAAGGCACGGCCGATGCGGCCGAAACCATTCACTGCTACGCGGATCTTTTTCATGATAATTAGATGTTAGCGCACTATTGTATAAATGCGATGCCCACAGTATATCATGGCGCTTGTGCATAGAATAACATTGTCAAATCCGAGAAAAGCGCTAGACTGGAGACAGACCGCTCGGGAATGAATCCTTAGCGGAGTTCTCTCTTAAATAATCATATGAAAATTAGAAAGCGTCGAAAGTTCCGCAGATTCACCGGAGATATCGTGGTTGATGCCTTCAAAAACCTCCAGCGAGGCTTTGTACCGCAGAAATCGCTACGGATTGTGCGATTTCAGCCGCAAGAAGCAGGCTCACTGGGATTGGAGGAATTGACGCCGAGCGTGAAGCGCGCCTACCAAGTCAGGCTGTGCGGCGGGATCAATCTGCCATTCGTGACCACTGATTCGTATGAGCAAAGGTCGCTCTTGCTCCGCAAACTCAAGGAACTGAAGATGTTCATACCTGTCGTCGTCGAGAATATCAGGGAGACCGTCGAAGATATGACTCTGCGCGTCAAAGGGCTTATCTGGAATTTCCTGCGCTACACGCAGAAGTCTTTGCGGCACCACAAGCATGTCCGCCCTAGCCGTTCCACCGAGAACTTCCGCCAGCGCCAGCAGGCGTTCTGCTGAACTACGCGGCAAATCTCCCCGTTCTTTCATCGTCTCTTCACACGCGTCCCGATGTCACTGTCGGGGCGCTTTTTTGTCTCCGATTTTTCCGCGGCGTTTTCGTCCAAGAAAAAAGAGCAGAACGCCGCGAGGGCGCGCTGCTCTGTGATTGAAAACGACGATATGCCTTAGGCACCGCCCTGTTGCATCGCTTCGCGCAAGATGCGCCATTCATTCTTAGGCTTCCAGACGACATTCTTGGCGGTGATGTCGCCGGCAACCGCAGGATCATCCTGCCGAAATTCCGCGATCTTCTTGCGGACGAGAGCCCTGACCGGCAAACCGCGCTCGGCGCTCACGATATATTCCTCTTCGACCGTAAGAGAACGGTTGAGGAAACAGATCACGCCGACGACTTTCGCTCCGCGGCTTTTGATGAGCTTGATGAGCTCGTCGGTGGTGCTGAAGTTGTTACAGACATCTTCAACGATCCACCAGCTTTCGCCCGGCTCCGGCTCATGTCGACCCCAGACAAGCACTGATTTCTCCCGAGAAGTTTCGGTCTTGAGAGCTGTCACCTGCTTTTCAGGGAAGATGTACCCTTTCCCCAAACTAGCCGCCAGGACCGCAGCCAATGCCTTGCCGCCTTCAGGCGCTCCGCAGAAACCGTCTCCACAGGCAGAGATGTCAGGATACTTGCCGACAAGTTCTGAAGCGACACGAAGCAATACTTTGCCATGCCGTTCGCCTTTGGCGAAGTTGGCATAGATCATGCCGACATATTGTCTCCCTTCTTTGTCGCGGCCGGCATAGCCTACCAACGGCCCGCCAGGCGGCCGCTCATAATAACCGTCACAGCGTTTGAGCGTATCCAGAGGGCTTTCCCCCGGAATTGGAATGATATTCTTCATGATTAAGGGTCCTTTCTTTTCTGATTTGGGTTCGTTGTTCACTTCAGGCATTGTTGGATCGCCTCGTGCAGTTCCAGCGTCTTCCGCCGAGCCGCTTCCGCGAAATCATCGCCGCTCGAGGCGAAGATGATGCCGCTCGAGGAATTGATGATCATTCCCTTCTTGTTGCTGTCTTTCCCAGCCGCCACCGTCGCCGCCAGGTCGCCGCCTTGAGTGCCGATGCCCGGAATGAGGAGCGGCATGTCGCCGACGATCTTCCGGATTGATTGCAATTGGCCTGGATATGTTGCTCCGACCACAAGCAAGCAATTGTTGTTTCCATTCCAGGAACGGCTCACTTGATACGCGACATGATTGCACATGGAAGTGGAAGCATTGGTTATTCCCTGCGAACAGGGCGTTGCCCGCACACTTTCCAGATAATTCACTTCTTTCGTATCTATGGTCACCGACAAATCCTGAAACTCCCCGCCGCCCTTGTTGGACGTCTTGCACAGCACGATGATGCCCTTCTCCTTCTGGTCCAGGAAAGGCTGAAGCGCCTCCCTGCCGAAATACGGATTGACTGTGATCGCGTCGGCTCCGAGTAATTCGAAGGCACTTTTGGCATAGCCCGCATTAGTGTTACCGATGTCGGCACGCTTGGCGTCGTAAATAATCGGGACATCAGGCGCAAATTCCCTGATATGCTCCATGACATGGCCCAAGGCAAGAAGACCTTGCGAACCAGCGGCCTCAAAGAAAGCCGAATTTGGTTTGAAGGCACAAGCTAGATCCCGCGTAGCCGCCACGATATGCACACAAAACTGGCAGATGATATCGGGGTCAGGATTGTATTCATCAAAGGGGCGAATGCCTCTCTCATTTTTGGCACACTCCTCCTTGACACACTTCGGAATCTTTGAGATATCCGGATCCAACCCGACGCAGACGAATTTGCCATCGGCCCATTTGGCTTTGAGCATTTCATGGAAGTTTCTATTACTCATAACACATTCTATTCATTATTCTCTTGTAAACGTGCATTCCGCCGGCAAGCGCCGGTTTCAGACATCTACTCCTCTGCCGCTTAAACTACTCCGAAAAGCGGGGATGTCAAATCGCGGCGGCGTGCGCTAAAATACACCCATGCAGGACTGGCTCATCCAGATAACCAACGCCCACCCGATACTGACCTACGGCGTCATCATATTCGTCGCGTTCGCGGAAGGGCCGCTACTGGGGATGATCTGCGGGCTTCTGATCCGCCTCGGCGACTTCCATTTCATCCCCATATACTTCGCCCTGATGATCGGCGACCTCATCGGCGACACATTCTGGTACATCATCGGATATCACTTCGCGGGGCCGTTCCTCTCGCGCTTCGGCGGATATTTCAGCATCACCGAGGAAGGCGTGGCCGCGGTCGAGAAGATATTCCACAAGCATCAGGATTGGATCCTGCTACTCTCGAAAGTCACCATGGGCTTGGGCTTCGCGCTAGTGACGCTGGTCACGGCCGGCATCGTCAAGATCCCGTTCAGGAGATACATCGCCATGAATGTGATCGGCCAATTCGTCTGGACCGGCATCATCATCTCGATCGGCTACGGCCTCGGCAACGCCTATGTGGGCGTGAGCTCGGTCTTGGCCAAGATCTCCATTCTGGCCATGATCGTCGTGGCCTTCGCGATCCTTTTCGGCTTCAGCAAGTACGTCAGGAGCCGCATAGTCAAAAACCTTCCGGAGGCGTAGAATGGCCTCTCATCCGCGCATAACATGATCTCCATCATCATACCGACATTGAACGAGCAGAGCGTGATCGCGCACACTCTCGGCTGGCTGCGCGCGGCTATAGACGGCAAGCGCCTGGCGGCGGCTCATGAGATCGAGGTCATCGTCTCGGACGGCAAGAGCACCGACGGCACGCCCGAGATCGCCCGAGCGCACGGAGCCGATATCGTGGTCGAATATCGCGGCAACGGCGCGGCAGACCATCGCCGCCGGCAGGAATGCCGGCGCGGCCGCGGCTCACGGCGAATTCCTGGCATTCATGGACGCGGACTGCACGATCCTCGATCCCGGACGCTTTCTTCGACAAAGTGCTCTGGCATTTCAGGAATGACCCGGAGCTGGTGGCCTTGAACGTGGCTATCCGCGTCCTCCCCGAATACGAGAACTTGGATGGATTGGGCGGTCTTCAATCTCTTCAACGACTATGTCTGGCTGGTCAACAATGTCCTCCACGTCGGCATGTCGGCCGGCGAATTCCAGATGATCCGCCGCGAGGCTTTCGACAAGGCTCACGGCTACGACGAGACTTTGGTGGCCAGCGAGGATCTCGACTTGTTCCGCCGGCTTGTCCAAGATCGGCAAGGTCCGTTATGAAAAGGGACTGACGATCTATCACACCGGCCGCCGCGGCCACAAGATCGGATGGCCGAAACTGCTTTCGCAATGGATCGGCAACAGCCTCTCGATCATGCGCGGCAAGAAGGCGATCAGCAAAGAGTGGACGGTGATCCGATGATTAGCATTCATTAAGCAGAGTGCGTCATCCCCGCGCAAGCGTGGATCCAGAGTAGAGCAACTGACATAAATTATTAAACACTAGATTCCCGCTTTCGCGGGGATGACAGCGACCAATCATTAATCCCATGAAGATTTCAGTAATCATCCCAGCTTACAATGAAGAAAAACGGATTGCCGAATCCTTAAATGCAATTTTGGCGCAAGACTATCCCGACTTTGAAGTCATCGTCGTCGACAATGCTTAGACTGACAGGACGGCTGAAATCGCTCGCGGCTTCGTCGGCTCTGATCCTAATTGCCGCATCGCCGTCATATCCGAAGCTCGCAAAGGCACGATGTGGGCTTGCGAAGCTGGACGAAAAGCAGCCAGCGGCGATATCATCGTGCAGAATGGACGCGGACTGTCTGCCTGAAAAGGATTGGCTGTCGCGAGGAGCCGCGCATTTCAAGGATAACCGCGTCGTTTTAGTGTCCGGACCATACGATTATCACGATGCTTCGCCGCTCTTCCGATTCACCAGCTTGGCATTCCAGAAGATCGTTTATGTGCCCGTGAACCATCTCCTGCGGATCTCCAAGCGCGGCGCGATCGCTCTCGGCGGCAACACCTTCTTGCGTCGCGAAGCTCTCGATAAGATGGGCGGCTTCGACACTTCAATCGCTTTTTACGGCGACGACATGGATACCGCCAAGCGCGCTTCTCTTCACGGCAAGACCGTCTTCGACGGGCATCTGGTCATGAAGACCGCCGACCCTTCGAAGGACCGCCCTTCCCGAGACCGCTTCGGCGGCAGGAGCCTGCCAGGCATGGTGGCGCGCTATTGGTATCACTTCTTCAAGGCGGTGATGACGAGGAGGAAACGAAAATCCGCCTGAGCCTCGACTTGGGAGTCGTAGCTTAGGCGGACCGTGAAAATGATATCTGAAAGAACTTATCGGCTCATGCCGATGATTAATTGTTGCGCGACCAGCAGGATTACAATCCAGATGGGCGCAGTCAAGTAGAATCTCGGCAACATGACCGAAGGGCTCAAACGAGCCCATTTGGTATGCCACTTGAATTCTCCCATGAACAGCTTGGCCAGGGCATCCGGGAAACGGAAGCCGAACCAGCTGTTGAACGCGAACCAGAGGAAATCCTCGACGACCGCGTTGCCGATCCAGACTGCCGACAGGAATATCGGCGGTATGATCGTGATGCCGCCGAATGACAGCATTATCCATCCTTGTCCAGTCAGCCAGTGAAGGCCGAGCCATTCAAGGACAGTGATCCCTGGCATGATGACGCCGAACATTATGATATGGTACGGCGTGACATAGGTTTTTTCGAAAACCTTGTCGATCAGCCTGATATTGACCTTCTTGCCCCAGAAAGGATCGACGAATTCGCCATCCCAACCGGACTTGAACTTCTCTAGCCAAACCTCAAAGGCGGCCAGAGGGATCGCGAACAATAATACATTCGCGACGTAGAACAAAATTAATTTCAAAGTGCCTCCTTTGTAAGACATTCGACTATGGACAATCCAAAGCCTTAGTCTTTACTGATGTATTATATCACAGTTAATTATTTTTTGCAACTTCAAAAGTCCCATGACTGGTCCTATCAAAAACCGCCCATATTCTGAGCGGTTTTTGGCATGCGGATAATTTTGGACCTGATACCTAACGCTAATTACTGCGTCGTAGTCGAAGCCGAAGCGGCGGCGGAAGTGGCTGGAGTGGTGCTGGCCGGAGCGGTCGGATGAGTTCCCTTCACGCCCTCTACCACGGCCTGCGCGTCCTTGTAAGCGGCTTGGATATCTTTGGTGGCCGCTTGTATCTTCGAGCGGGCGTCTTTCAAGGCGGCGGCATTCGAGGCCATGACGGTCTTGTCGCCGTTGTCAGGAATGAGCCCGGAGACTTCGGCGGAAGCGGCGACGGCTTGCGTGGTCGCGTCGGCTAGCTTGGCGGTCATGTCGGCGAGATCGGCTTGCAAAGAAGATAGGTTGGTGACGCCGGTCGACCCGGAGAGACGGGCTTGGATCTTGGCCTCCAATGCCTGGAGCGTGCCGACGATAGTGTTCACGCGATCAGTCGCCGACAGAATGGACATCTGCGGCTCGACCAGCATATAGATGCGGTAGTCCGGCGCGATAGACTTCAGGTCAGCCATGAGGCTGGTCGTGGAAACATCGCTCTGGATCTTGGCTTGCAATGATGTCATGTCAGCGATGGCGGCTTGGATAGTCGTCTGGAATGAAGCGATCTGGCTAGCCGAGAGGTTCTTCATGGACTGGATGCGGGTCGAGAGCTTGTTCAAGCTGTCGACGCGAGCGGTGATCTCTTGGACCGCCTTGGTTTGCAATTGCAGTTCTCGGGCCTGCAGCTTCTCGACCGCGTTCTCACGGGTCGTGCTCCCCACGCGCGCCGCGCCATTCACGGAAGCGCCGGCCGTGGCATTGATAGCGGCCGCGGTGTTCGAGGTATCGGTGACGGCTGGGGCATTCTGATCGTTATTGGCTTGGATATCTTCTCCGGCTTGCGCGAAGGCTGGGATAGCGATCATCAACGAAAGAACAGCGGCTATCGAGGCGGCTCCGACGATCTTTGTCTTCATGGTATTCATGTTAATGGGATGTTAATGATTGATAATCGCTTACTTAGCCGCTGGCGCCGGGCTGGCATTGACGCCCTGATCGAAATTAGCCGAATCGGAATTCAAAGCGTTCATCTGGCTGTCGACCGACGACATGTCCTGGTTGAGACCGGCGTCAGATGAATCCGAAGCGTTGCTCGGAGCTGTGACGCTGTTATCTACGGCCGGCGTTTGAGCCACTGGAGCAGGCTGTTGCGATGTCTGCTGGCTCTGGCTGGTCGCGGCTGGCGCGGAAGAATATGCGGAGTAAACGATCCAGACGATGATGAGGACGACGACCACGACGATGAGCGCTATGGCTGTCTTGGCTTTATTTGTCATAAAAGTGGGTTAATAGCTGATATAGACGGATTGTAGCATGCCTATCGCGCATGCTACAATCTTCACAATGAATTACTTCCAGGGCATAATTCTTGGTGCATTACAAGGCGCAACCGAGCTTTTTCCGGTCTCCAGCCTCGGCCATAGCGTGATCCTGCCTTCGCTGTTCGGCTGGACCATCGACCAGAATGCCCCGTTCTTCGTCATGTTCCTGGTCGCCACGCACGCGGCGACAGCACTCATTCTATTCTTCTATTTTTTCAAAGACTGGGTCCGCATCCTCAAAGAGCACGGCAGATTGTTGTGGTTACTGGTCATTGGAACCATCCCGGCCGGCCTTCTCGGATTGTTATTCGAAAAGAAGCTGACTACCCTGTTCGCTTCACCGATTATTGTCGCTATTTTCCTGGCCTTGAATGGCTTGATGCTCTATGGAGCGGAGTGGCTGCGGAAAAAACATGCGATTGGAGTCCCCTTTGTAAAGGGGGTGCCGAGCGATAGCGAGGCGGGGGATTTAAGTTCAAATCTCAATCGCCTTTCCTTGCTGCAAGCCTTCAAGATCGGCTGCGCGCAAGCGATAGCGCTCTTGCCGGGCTTTTCAAGGACTGGTGCTACCCTAAGCGGAGGCTTGTTGGTCGGACTGTCGCACGAAGACGCCGCCAGATTCGCATTCTTGCTGGCCACGCCGATCATTGGCGCCGCAGCCGTATTGAAATTACCAGGTCTCATCGCGCATTCATCTTCGTATCCGCTCGGGCCGATCATCGCCGGCGCCATCGCCGCGGCCATCGGCGCCTATCTCTCCGTGCGATTCCTGGCGAAGTATTTCCAGACAAAGACTTTGAAACCGTTCGCCTTTTACTGTCTGGCGGCGGGGATTGTCTCACTCTTGGTGTTACTGGTCATTTAATCGCAAACGGATAAGTCAGTTTTGATTTGAACATTTTAGTAGCGTGCGACCCTCAAGGAGTCGGGCTAGATTCCAAAACGCGGCAGGACAAGCATTACCTTTCATCGAAAAAATTGAAGGGCACTTTTCACGTCGTACAATATTTTGCGTTCCAAACAAGCCTTATACCACGTCGTTATAAGACCATACTTTTAAGATTTTGACTTAGAATTTTACAGGCATAGCACATATCACTCTGCTATCGATAATGATAGCGCTCCATTAGAAATCCTCTCATTAACAGTTGACTTAGAATCTTTCCCGTATTGGACATATTACATCTGATCGCTGTACACGAAAGCTTGCTCCAATTCTTTGAGGATAACCGCCGGCTGTTCGTCAATCGAAAGCTGTTTGTTGCGCAGATTATCGATCGCTTCCCTTTTGGATCCGCCGAAGGCGAATGCGTATGCCAGATCGATCTTCCTCAAGATCGGCGGGGTCAGAGTGACGCGCGTGAACTTCCCCGCATCGTAGCCGGCGACCGGCTCGGACGATCTCACCGCCGGAGAATGCGGCAGGATCCCGGCGATGTGGCCGTCTGGGCCGATGCCGAACAAAGCGACGATCAGGCCGCCGTACGACACGGGCATATCCGTCATGGCTTTGATGGAGCTCACCTCGGCGTCGATCGTCCAAGAATAGTCTTGGACAGTCTCTTCTAGATTCTTTCCGGTGAGCACAGGCAAGGCCCTGACCATATTGAAATCGAAGCCGGCGACTTTCATCTGATGCCAATTGGAATCATGATGCCCGACCGGGCCGTAGCGCTCGTCCGTCTGCGCCACGGAGAGGAGCTTCCGCGAATCAGCCGTGGTGCCGGCGTGTATCGAGTACAAGGCTTCGACGGCGCCGGAAATGTTGGAGCCGCCGCAGACGAGCCACAGTACCGGCTTGCCGCTATTCATCGCCACGGATATTTGCGAAGCCATGTGGAGAAGGCCTTCGTTTGGGTTTGTTGAGTGGATGAATTGCATGGGAATTAGGGTTCAGGGTTCAGGGTGCAGGGTACAGTTATGAATTTAAGGCTTTGAATTCACCTGTACCCTGTCCCCTGTACCCTTTCTGTGAGCGACATGCCCTCCGAACTGCTTCCTCATGAGCGCCACCAGCTTGTTGGAGAATTTCTTCTGGTTCTTGGCCAGAGCCGATTCGCGGCGGACGTTCAAGGCGTCCTCGATGACGCGCACGTCGACCTTCAATTCATGGCCCGTCTTGACCGTCCACTCGCCTTCTCCGGTAGAATCGATCTTTCCGGAAGTGCCGGCGACGTCCTCATGCTCGAAGACATCACGGCAGAGGTCGATGAGCCAGCTCCGCACGACCGAGCCTCGCTGGTAGACGCGCGTCACGGCCTTGAGGTCTGGCCTGAATGGACCGGCGTCCAAAACAGCGTAGCCTTCGGCGATGGCTTCCATCATGCCGTACTCGATGCCGTTGTGGACCATCTTGGTGAAATGCCCGGCGCCGGCTTTGCCAAGATACGCGAAATTGTCGCCAGCCGACAAAGCTTTGATGATCGGCTCGATCAACGGCCATTCTTTCTTCTCTCCGCCGACCATGAGCGCGAAACCGTTCTTCTCGCCCCAGACGCCGCCGGAAGTCCCGCAGTCGAAGAAATGCACGCCGAGCTTTGCCAGCTGGCTAGCCCGACGCATCGAATCTTTGTAGAAGGAATTGCCGCCGTCGATGACGATGTCGCCTTTCCGCATTAAAGGCCTTAGATGCGCAGTGCCGAATAGAAAATCGTCGACTATGGCGTGCGGCAACATGATCCAGAAAATGCGAGGCGATTTTGATTTGTCAGAAGCATCCTTTGAAGTCAGGTTCAGCTTTGATTTGGCGGCTACGACTGCCTTCGATTGCAATGCTGGCGTTAATCGCTTGTCGGTAATGCTTGTCAATCGCTCGACAGCATCACTTAAATCATTCGTGCCAAAAATCCCAGCTTTTTTGATCGCTTTTACGGGATCCGGTGAACGATTCCAGGCTACGACCGTGAAGCCGCGCTTGTGCAGGCGCCGCGCGATCTGCGCTCCCATGCGGCCGAGGCCGAAGACGGCGAGAGGTGGTTTCTTCATTGGAATGGATTGTCGCCTTGGATCAGCCTCGGACCGCTGCTGGGCTGATCCTCCGGAGGTATGTATTGCATATAATCGGATGAACTGCCATTGCCGTTGGAACCGTTATCATTAAAATTCGAACCGCTGTCATTTCCCTGGCTTCCCCAATAATTCACGCCGCCAGAACCAGAGCCTCCCGAATCTAGGTTGGGATTGTTAGAATCATTGATCTGCTGTTCGATCGATTGGACCTGTCCGCCGGTCTGGTCTACCGCGGCTTGCGCGGCCAAGACATCGCCGACTGTCACGACTGGCGGAGGCGTATTGCTGTTCGATCCGTTCGAGCCGTTTGAAGAACCGCCGCCATTTGATTGGTCGCCATTCGATGAAGAACCCGACGGATTGCTGCCGTTCAATTGATCGTTATTCGATGATGAACCGTTTGAACCCGATGGAGAAGATGTGCCTGAACCGCTCGTTCCTCCATTTTGAGGGGTATTCGAACCGCCGCCAGCTGGATTATCCTCGGGCGTGCTTGCATTCGAATCATTCTCGGCAATGACTGGCGGTCCGCCGACCGATTCGACTTCGTTGATGGCGTCATTCACGGAAGAAGCGATGTCCGCGAGCTGGCTCTGATCCGCGATGATCACGTCTGACCGCAGGACGCTCGAAGGAGGCAGAGCCGCGAAATAGTTCTGAAGCTGATTCAAGTAAGTCTGCATGGTCGCGAGGTCGTCCAAAGCCTTTTGGCTCAAAGCCAGCGTCGTACCGGGATCGGCGGCCGCGGCTTTCCACTCCGAGAGATCGGCGTTGATGCGCGCGCGCAGGCTGGCGATGGCCGCGGCGGCGGCGGGATCGGTGGCGGCGTTCTTGAGCGTCGGATCCTGTGAATCAGGATCGTTGAAGAATCTGTCGGTCTTCTTGACGGCGGCCACCGCGGCGGCATGAGCGTCTTCGATCTGCTTGTCCAATGCCGGTGAAGACGGGAAATCTGCTTTCATGGCCGCGAGAGCCGCGCTTTGTTCCGCCAACTTGGCCTGCGCCGCGGCGAGAGATGCCGCCAATTGCGCCGGCGTCGGCTTTGAGCCGGCCAAGCGTTGCTCGACTGAAGATAAGATCGATTGGTTCGACATATCGTTGCCATGCATGTAGCCCCAGACATAGATGCCGCCGACCACGATAGCCAGAGCCGTTATGACCATCAAGGTCTTCGACGGCGATCTCGCGCGCTCCGACATGCCCACCGTTGGTCTCGTTCATTGATGTGAATTATACATGAATATCGACATAATTTCTAATTAGCATGATCCTCAAAAGAACCCATTTCCAAAATTCCAAAAATCAAACTCCAGATTTCAGATAAGCTCCAAATTCCAATCATCAAATAAATGGGCTGATATTTGAAATTTGAATTTTGTGATTTTTCTGGAATTTGACTTCTGAAATTTGGAATTTTCTTGGATCAATTAGATAATTAAAAATTAGGTCAATTCGCATATCATAAAACACACTGATCTCAATCAGTGGTTGCCGTGCTCGTCGCCACCTTGAATAGGCCGGGGATGCCCAGCCATGCGGTGAAATACAAGCTGGCCGTAGCCGGCGAATAGAAAAGCTCGTTCAACTGCGGCTCATTGCCGTCTGGCCTCAATGAAGCCGGGCCGCCGACAGCCGGATAGCGCTCGAGCTTCGAGATGTCTCCGCCGGGAAAGAAATCTATGACGCCGTCGCGGGCGGCATTGTAGAGATCGTCGCCGAAGACGAATAAGCCGTATGATTCTCCCGGCAATGAAAATTGCGTGACCGACATGTCGCTGGTGCGCACGCGCTCGCCGTAGGGCTCGGCTTCGCAGCCCAGGTAGACGTAGCCGCCGGCCGCATCTGGATCGTCAGATGCGCCAGAACCGATCCGTGAGAATGGCATGTCGTCGGTGATGCTGCACGGATGCACCATGATCTCGGCGATAGTCGAGAGAGTGGCCGCGTCGACCTTCTCAAAAGCGTGTCCAATGCCTCCGCCGAAATAGAGCTCGGTCGAGCTTCCATATATGCCGATAGCCGCGGAATGGCCGTTCAAGATATGGCTTCTGGAATCCGTCGTCAGCCGGCTGTCGGATATCCTGACCTTGAAGACGATCGAGGGATCGGTGTTGGTGATGCCATAGATATATGAGCCGTCGGTCACGATGGCCGGCTTGGGACCGGCATCGACGGAAGTGGTGGCTATGACCGTAGAGACCGCGTAGGTATGCGGGTCGATCGAGTAGATGTCGAGAGCGCGGTTGTCGGCCAGCTCGAAGTAGACCTTGTCGTTCTTGGCGTCGTAGATCGCGCTCTCGAGGCTGCCCTTGTCCGGCAATGTGATCGTCTTGTATTCATTCAAGTCAGAAGGGTCTGTGAAGACGATGACCTCGTTGGTCGGGAACGGGTTGCCATCATGGTCGCGCATGCCGATCCAGAATTGGCCGTCAGCTACGACTGTGCCGTGGGCATATTCGAAGATCGCCGGAGATACGGCCGTGACGGTGGCGTAGCCGAAGGGCTTAGGCTTCACCGGTTGGACCCTTTTCATCGGCTTGACTGGACCTTCTAGAGGACCGGGCTGATTCACGAACAATACCGTGGAAAAGACCACCGGAGCTTGGGGCGATCTCTCGCATGAATAGAAGACGTACGCCCCGAAGATCGCCACCACCAGCGCAGCCGCGGACGCTATCAATTCGGCATCCAGAAGATAGCGCCTGTCTTTCTTTTTCATGAGTATAGTATAGCCGCAAGCGAGGATGCGTGGCAACTCGTTGACACGGCATCCGAGCGCAGCGGATATATGAGCGAAGCGAATATAGCAAAGATACCTGCTATAGTATGCGTGAATTTCAAGCTATCAGCTTGTTTGAACATTTGAACATTGAAATAGATTGAAAAGAAAGGAAATCGACTTTATGACACCAATGGCCTTTCCGGCGATCCCGGAGATTATCCAAGGCGGGATGGGGGTCTATATCTCCACGCCATTCTTGGCCAATGCCGTTTCCCGTAACGGCGCATTAGGCACGGTATCGGGAGTCGCGCCTGAGCGCGTCATGTCTATCATCCTAGGAAGAGGCGACGTCGGCGGGCACTATCGGAGAGCCCTGTCGCACTTCCCTTTTCCAAAGATCGCGGAGCAAGTCCTCGACGCTTTCTATATCGAAGAAGGAAACCCGCACTGCCTCTCGGCCAGGAATGCGCCGATGTTCACTGTCAATCCTCCGGAGATCCTCATCGCCCTTAGTGTGTGCGCCAATTACTCGTTCGTTTGGTTGGCCAAGGAAGGACATGACGATCCGGTCAGCATCAACTATCTAGAAAAGATAGCGATGCCCCATGTCTACGCCATCACGGGCGCGATGCTCGCGGGCGTGGATTTCATCACCATGGGCGCCGGCCTGCCCTTCGAGATCCCCGCTGTCATAAGCGCCATCTCCGAAGGCAAAACCGCAGACTACCGCATTCCCGTCACTGGCACTAAAATCACCAGTTGCACTATGAGCTTCGATCCGGAAGCTTTCTTCGGAGGGAAGCTCCCTCCGCTCAAAAAGCCCGGATTCCTGCCGATCATCGCATCAAATGCGCTCGCATCGGCCTTCATGGATAGGATGAAGAAGGATAAGCTGCCGCAAGGCAGCATCCAAGGATTCGTGATCGAAGAGCCGACGGCCGGAGGGCACAACGCTCCGCCAAGGAAAGGCGGCGTCTACGGCCCGAAGGACGAGGTGGACTATGGGAAGATCGCTGAATTGGGCCTGCCCTTCTGGATCGGCGGCTCCAAGGCTTCGCCGGAAAGATTGAAGTGGGCGAAGTCCGTGGGCGCCGCGGGCATACAGGCCGGCTCTATCTTCGCTCTCTGCGAAGAGTCCGGGATGGATCCGATGATCCGCCGGAAGATCCGCGAGCTCGGCTTCGCCGGGAAGCTCGAGATCAGAACGGATATGAAAGCGTCCCCAACGGGATTCCCTTTCAAGGTTGCCGTCCTGCCGGAGACTCTGTCAGAAGAGAGCGTTTATCTCGATAGGAATAGGGTCTGCGACCACGGCGCTCTGCGGACATTGTTCGAAGAGCCCGACGGTTCGATCGGCTATCGCTGTCCCGGAGAGCCGGTGGCGGCATATCTCGCGAAGTCCGGCGCGCTCGAAGAGACCGCGGGAGCGCGCTGCATCTGCAACGGCCTTCTCTCTGCGTGCGGCTTAGGACATGCCGGTGAAGCTTCCATCGTCACTCTTGGCGACGACGTCAGCTTCCTCCGGTCTCTCATGGCTCGTCCCGAGAGCTCCTATGGAGTAGTCGAGGCGCTCAAGTATTTGAGGGGCTAGCCTGGCATTAAGGCCGGGAATGACTGTCTCATCCAGGCTGGAAATCCACGGCCGCTTCAAACCGCTCCGGTAAGCATCGGAGCGGTTTTTTATCTTTCCGTGCGTGGGCTTGAATCTTGATCGATTAAGGTATATCGTGGCTCAAAAGAAAGGAGGGCTGCTCATGCAGACCGAAACGATCCTTGAAACTCTCCCGCGAGTCCTCTCGCCAAAAGCCATACTGGATATCCTCAAGCAACACCGAGTGCCCGTGCGGGCTTGGGGCACCAAGAATCACAGGTCATTCGCGGACATGGTCCGCTATATGACCGAAGACCGCGTGTTCTTCCGCAATGGGGATTCCCCGTGCGCGACCATAGACGTACATGCGGTCGTCGTCATCGTCACTCACAGGTTCAGGAGAAGATGGCTGGAGCTGTACGAAGACCGGCAGATCTTCCCGGACGGGAGCGTCTTGCGCAGGAAGCTCTTCAACGGAATAGCTGAGACACTGAAGCGCTCCGAGACGCCGCGCGCCGGCGCCGCCCGTTGTCTGGCAGAAGAGCTCGGGTTCCGAGATCAGACGGCGTACGAGCTATCGGAATGCTTGCGCGTCGAGAATCGCGAACCAGTCCCTTCGGAAAAGTGGCCGGGCATCATGGCCGCGTACCACAGATATATCTTCGAATGCGTCATATCGCGGCGGCTCTATCAACCCTCGGGATATTCCGAGCGTGAGGGAGATCTGACCATCTCCTTCAAATGGAAGCCTCGCGGGCAGACGCAATTCAGATTCTGACACCGATTGCACATTCCCTTATCGTTCTCATCACGGCCCGCGCCTCGCGCGGGTCTTTCTATATGACGGTGACGAAAATCCTTATCTCACTTTTATATCTTTACTTGAACGCGTAAGCCATCAAGACGATAGTCAAAGCGTTAAGAACCACCAAGGCCAGCACCATCTCCCATTTTGTCGGAAATGGATTCATCAGAATATAGACCGTGTAGATGATCGCTACGATCGCCGCCCCCAGAAAATTTCCTTTTATTAGCATGGTTTTGTGATTTTACGATCGAGGTTGGTAAAGCGGACTGGACTTTAAGCAATTGTAGCATTTTTTGCCTGTTAGCGCTGGAGTCGGATGGCCGTGGGGTTCGATGTCGGAATTCTATTTTCTTAATTTGAATGTCAGAATTTTGACCTCTGAATCAGGATTGACTCTATCTCCATAATATTTTCGGTATGTCTCATACATCACATCTTCTGAAGGAAATTTTTCATGCCCGATCCAATCTTCGTCGGTCAAAGTCCCAAGCTTTTTAACCTTAAGCGAGGTAATAATCGCCATTCCAAATTCTTTTCCAGTTTCCTTCTCGATAAAGACCAATTGATCGCCTATTTGAAGACCCTTGTCGTCAAACAATCTCCATGTGGATGTCTTCTCTCCTGAAAGGATCCTTGGCACCAGATCTGACGTGAATTTTAGAGTTTTCAGATTCATAAAATCATTTTTGCTGGCCGTATGGGACGAAGTTGGGGCTTCACTGCTGAAAAATAATGAAGTTGCCTTCTTTCAGAGCATGGATCGGCATAGAAGCATCTCCGTACGACTCGAGGTCTTTATGCGCGCTTCCCCAATCGATAGGCCCTCTGGGGTCATCATTGCCATAGTTGGATTGAAAATGAGGGATGAACTTGATCGGTACTATGCCAAGGCCATCCATACACCGACGCCAATCGCATGTCCAGAAGCATTTGCACAAAGCATCTGATCCGGCCGAACTGCCTGCTACCACTTTATCTTTCCATATATTCGGAATATCGAATTTCTTCAGCCAATATTGAAGAAGATGATCATCGCCGCCTTGGATTATGACCGCATCAGCCTCGGCGATTTGCTGTGCGAAAATATCAGGCAAGGCCAACACGAGTGATGGAGCGACTTTTGGCGGAAAAAACTTTCTATAATTCTCCGAATATTCGGAGAACTTAAGTTCCCAATCCTGTCTAGGCAATGCGAAGAAACAGATAAGCACGGTCGGAGCGCTGCCTAAGCCTTTGATTATCTCATTAAAGAATTCCAGCGCCTGGTCGGGATGATTCCGTAATCCTCCGGAGTTCAAAATATACTTTGTCATTGAATCTATTATACCTTACGAACTGGCCGCTTGGGACGAAGCTGGAACGATGACTCGATAGTAAATCTCATTGTAATTGACTGTGAATATCTGATTATGTATACTGTTGGTGTGTCTGCGGGTCGTCAGACCTATCTGGCTTATTTCCAAGCCGGAGACAGGCACACTAAAGGACGTCACTTGCCGTGGCGTTTTTTAGTACTTCGTCGTCATCATCCGCATTCAAGCCCTTTCCGACGGACGTTCCAATGATCTTGATATCTCGATACTGCTTGGTGAACCATGCCGGTGCCACGCTCAAGAATTTGATCGCCCCATTGCCTTCTTGAGTGACGACGACTTTCACGCGGAATTTCTGCACTATAGCCACAAAGCCCCAGCAACGGACCAAGACATTCCTCGAAACCCAGTGACCATTCCGATTGACTCTTTTGTTGATGATCTCTTCGTCATATTCCTGATATGTCGTTGATGTTTCCAGAATGAATTTTGCCTTTGTAAGCATGTCGAAGCGGAGTATCTGTGCTCTCTTGTCTCTCATTTTCTTTGGAGCGGAGTAAACCAAGTGATTGAATCCTTCGGAAGTGAAGAAGATCTTCTGGCCAAGAGCGGCAGAGTCAACCGAAATAAAAGCTCCGTACAGCGCCGAGGCCTCTTGTTTTATCAGTTCATAATCAGCGACGCGCTCTTCTATCGTCTTTTTATCCGACATGAAGCGCATTCTACACCTTTAGTTCAGACAATCAAATATATCAGCTGCGGGCCAGGGATTCGAACCCCAATAAGCACCTTCAAAGGGTGCCGTCCTACCATTAGACGAGCCCGCAAGGGGTCCTGCTATTTAACCACAAATTTTGACTACGGCCAACTCCAACGGCAACGCTTCTATTTGAGCTCTCGGCGTGGCTTCGGCGGCTTCGAGCAAAGCAATTAAGATTTGAGGCGTCAGTAATTTTCTATTCGCTTGCACTGAAATGAATTCGAAATCATCGGGCGAGACGCGATCCTTAACGGACGCTTGAGCTGAATTTGAATGCTGGACCAATAGGATGAATCGGGCTTTTTCGAGGATGAGCGTCATGAATGTGCTGATAGAAATGCCAGCTTGCTCCGCTTCTGCCAAAGCTTTCAGAGCGGCATCCTCATTCTTGGCGAGCAACTGTTCTATGAATGCATTCACAAGCCCTGAACGCGGCGCGCCGGTTAAGGCCTCAACTTGCTGACGAGAGATCTTGACTTCGGCTTTTTGTTTTTGATTCTTGATCTTGTCGCCTTCAATCGAACCGCCGGAGGCGCTGATGACTTTTTCCAGCATTCCAATAGCGTCACGAAATGAACCGTCTCCTAAGAGCGCGATCAGATCGGCGGCTCCTGCATCCAATTCATAGCCTTCCTTTTTTGCCACCATCAAAACCTGCTTGCGCAGGACTTCCCTGCCGGGTTTCTTGAACATGAATGTCTGACAACGAGAAACTATCGTTTCAGGGACTTTGTCCATCTCGGTGGTCGCGAGAATAAAAATGACGTGCTTGGGCGGCTCTTCGAGAGTCTTCAGGAGAGCGTTCCAAGCGTCCTTGGAGAGCATGTGGACTTCGTCGATGACGTAGACCTTGAATGGCGACGAGAATGGCAAGACCGAGACATGCTCGCGCAATTGGCGGATGTCGTCGATACCCCGGTTCGATGCGGCGTCGATCTCGTATATGTCCTCGTCGGCCGCGCCGGCTTCACGGGCCAAGATGCGCGCCACGGTGGTCTTGCCGGTGCCGCGCGAGCCCGAGAATAGGTACGCGTGCGCCAAGCGCTTGCCGGCCACGGTCTCCTTCAAAGCTTCGACGATCGGATCCTGGCCGATGACTTCTGACCATTTCGCCGGGCGGTATGTGCGGTAGAGGACGGGCATGACTATAGTTTAATATTCTTTGACAATCTTCGCCACTTCCGCCGCATTCTCCGTCTCCATCAGCTTGGCGCGTAATTCCTTGGCGCCGTCCCAGCCATTCACGTATGCCTTGAAATGCTTGCGCATCACCGCGAAGCTCTTTACCGCCCGCTTCCCTCTCTTGGCGCCGAATTCTTTCTCAAATGATTTGGCGTGCTCCACCATTATTTTAAGTCGCTGTTCTGGAGATTTTTCTGGAACCGCCACAACATTTAAGTCAGAACGACCTGTGAGGATGTGTCTGTTTGATGACTTTTGAAAAGTGTCGAAATTTTCGACACTTTTACGAAGTGACGCGGAGGACATATCCTTCCATGTCTTCTTCGTCCTTAATCGTTTGATCCCTTCAAAGAACCACGGCCTGCCAAATATCCCTCGGCCGATCATCACCCCATCACACCCATATTTCTCGCATTTCAATGCGGCATCCTCCAATGAAGTGACATCGCCGTTGCCGATGATCAATGTGCGCTGACCTGAATCGATGTCAGCCTGGATCTCGTCGCGCATCTTAATGATTTCAGGCATCAATTCCCAATGCGCCGGCGCTTCCGACATCTCCTTGCGCGTGCGCAAGTGAATAGTGAGCGCCGGTAAGTTTTGTTCTAACAACAATCGGATCCAATTAAGGTCGACTTGGTTATATCCGATTCGCGTTTTAATGGAAACCGGAATGCCTTTGTCACCCCGGCGACTTTTGTCATCCCAGCGAAGGCTGGGATCCAGTGCATCAGAACTGATCGTTATCTGTGATACCCTGGATTCCGGCTTTCGCCGGAATGACAATCTCTTTTCGCTTACTCCAATCCTCGCAGCTTCAAGAACCGCAATCGCTGCTTTCGGATCTTTCATCAGCGCCGCTCCGCCGCCTTGGCGGACGACGGCGCGGTCTGGACAGCCCATGTTGATATCGAGGCCGTCGAAGCCGAGCCTGGCGACCAGAGCCGCGGCTTTCTTCATGGCTTCGGGATGGCCAGTGAACAGCTGCGCCACGATCGGCCGCTCTTTCTGCGAGAATTCGAGATCGATAAGCAATCGCTTGCGGCCGGCCGAGATCAAACCGTCAGCCGAGACGAATTCCGTGAACATCGCGTCAGGCTTGCCGTACTTGGCGAATAGCTTGCGGAAAACGCAGTCGGTGACATTCGCCATCGGAGCTATGACGAATAATGGCCGGGGCAGTTTTGACCAGAAATCGGCGGTCATGTGCGTTACATTAGCACAACACTCCATGTTCGTAAAAATCAATTAAGGGAGGCACTCGGAAAGGAGTTCATGCTAAATCTGCGGCAAGCTGACATGCTCCTCCTCAGAAAAACTGAAGGGCCTTTTTCACGTCGTACAATATTTCGCGTTCCAAATGAGCCTTATGCCACTTCATTATATGACCATACTTTTGAGGTTTTGACTTAGAATTTTACAGAGAGGTATCCCCGCACGGCCTAATTTGCTGATAGAATTACCGCATGGCCAGGTCATCCAAATACGGGATCCGCGAGCTTCACCGCGATTTTCCGACGAACAAGGCCTGTCTCGAATTCATATTTGATTCGCTTCATACCCGCAGATGTTCATGCGGCGGTACCTATGCTCTTCGCAATGAGCGCAAAAAATTTCAATGCGGCAGGTGCCGTTCCGAGATCGCCCCGGCCGTCGGTACGGTATTCGAGAAATCATCGACTCCGTTCGTGCTCTGGTTCCACGCTCTCATGGTTTTCTCCAATGCCAAAAGCGGCGTCTCGGCCAAGCAATTGGAGCGTCACTTGGCCGTCACATACAAGTGCGCGTGGAGGATCCTCCACGAGATCAGAACCTCGCTGAAGCAAGGCATTAAAAGGCTTGTCGGTGATGTTGAAACCGATGGGGCGTACTTTGGCGGCAGAAAGACCGGTCCAAAAGACGGAAAGCGGCTCAGGGAGGCCTTCGAGAGGAAATCCAAGGCCATGGCAGCCGTCGAACGAGGCGGGGACATGCGAGCCAAGACGGTCATTGGAATGGGAACGGCGCCGACCGGCGATTTCGTTCTCCGTCATATCGAGCCCGGAACGCGCCTCATGACCGACAAGAGCAACACATTCGTCAAAGTCGGAAGGCTGTATGATCATCATGCCGTGGACCATCACCGGAAGGAGTATGTCCGCGGGGACGTTCACGTCAACACGGTCGAATCGTTCTGGTCGCACGTCAAGCGGAGCGTTGCCGGGACGCACAAGGGCGTTTCGAAACAGCATTTGGAGGAGTACCTAAACGGCTTTGTTTTCCACTACAACAACCGGAGCAACGACAGGAAACGCTTCCTGACCTTGCTTGATATCGTATTACGCGCCTCAAAAGCGCAAGAAATTCCGCTCTCTTCACGCAACAAAGTATATATCAATTCAGCAAATTAGGCCGTGCGGGGATACCTCTGATTTTACAGACAAAACGCATACCCCGCCCTTCAGACTTCTCGTCCTTACTTATTTGATTTTTGGTACTACGATCACCTGACCTTTGCGAGCAGCTTGATCACGTCAGCGTCGCGATCGGCGCTGCCCAGGAGGACCACGATATAAGGATCCTTGGACGGGCCCAAGGCAAAGAGCGAGACGGCCGTGCGGTCGGCCTCGTCCGTATAGCCGTTCTTGCCGCCGAGGTAATACGACCACGACAGGAAATGCGTCGGGTTCACGAAAACATGCCCGCGGACGGTCTTGCTCTTCTCCGCTGTCACAGCCAAGACCTGCGGATCATGGATCCTTATCCAATTCACTATAGTCGCGAGGTCGTTGGCCGTGGACTCGTTCAACGGCGACAAGCCGGATGGATCGTTGAAAGTCGTGCGATAAGCGCCGACGGATTGCGCGAAATCATTCATGGCCGCGATGAATTTGGCTCGGCCATAGGACCTAGCGTAGGCTTCGGCCGCGTCATTCGAGGAGACTAGCAAGAGAGGATAGAGCAGGTCTCCGGCCGTGAACGGTCCTCCCCCGCTTTGAACTCCGCGGTATTGCCGTAAGTCCGCATGATCTCCGGCGTGATGGTGATCTCGGTGTCGGCCGGGATGAGCTTCCGGGCCACCGCGGCCGTGACTAATTTCGTGAGCGACGCGATCGGCAGGAGGCGGTCCTGGTCGAATTCGGCGGCGATCGCCCCGGTCTTCTCATCCTTGACCAGATATGCCTCGGCGGTGACTCTGCCGTCCGCGCCGGCCGGGAGAGACATGGCCGCCTGATTGATCAGGTCTTCTTCCTCATCCGCGGTGTAATGGATGACGCGCTTCATGCCCGCTATGGAGGTTCCGTCGGAAGGCCGCGATATGGCTGTTTCGGCCGCGGCTACCGCGGAATGCAGGCGCTCACCGGCGCCGTTCGGGAATGCCATAACCCATAGGCGGCCGGCTCCCCAAGCCACGGCGATGCCAAAAGCGATGGCCGCCAGAGATCCGAAGACCGTTTGGAAGAAATTTTTCATCGGTAGAAGACGTTCGAGCCATAGCGAAGGTCGATGTATTCGAAGCTCTTGGGAGCGCCGGCGGCCGACATCGCCATATGCGACCAGAAGGCGTGGAAGTCGGAGAGCTCCGCCGCGAAGCCGGCCTTATCATTGAAATACACGACGATGAGCGGGGTCGAGGTCGCGGCGCCGGATGGTCCAGCCGGACTGTCGGCATACATCTCGTATTCGCCGCCGTCTTTGAAGAGGATCGCTTCAGGCTTGATGCCAGCAGATCTGGCTCCAGCTACAAAGGATTGCAGTGCTGCGAATTCAACGGTCGAAGTCGCGCGTGAACCGATCGCAGAGGCATCGTCCGGCAAGTCCGGAACATAGTAACGGATAATTCCAGGCGTTCCTGCCGCGGAGGCAGTTCCTGCGAAAGCATCAGTTGAGGCCGTAATTTTTTTGAAAAGCAATCCCGAATCGTCGGCGGCATAGCAATCATTGTCGGAGAGCAAAGCTCCATTCTGGTCGAAGTCCGGCAGATCGGCGCAGACGATGGCGGCTGGAGATTTTTCGTAAACGGAGACGATCAAGGTCTGCCAGCCGTCGCGGCTGACTTCAGCCGAGAGAACGCGCGGCGAAGCATCGACCACGGCGGCTGTCAGAGACGATTTCGGATATATGAAAGCGTTAGATTTTGAGAATATGCCCAAAAAAGAGCCTTGAATGGAATTGTAAGCAGCTGATTGGACAGCCAGAGCGATATCGGAATCTGCTCCATAGACTCGAATGGTCTCGATCGAAAAGAATTCCAATGATGACAGCTTTGAGAGCGAGAATGTGAATGAGAAGATGGCGATGGAGCCTGCGACTATGCCAATGATCGCCTGCCTGCGGCGCTGTTCCGCGAAGCTCTTCGACTGGCTAGCATGTATTCGGCTATGTCGGCGGAGAGGCATTTGAATCAAATCCGAACCTTGTCATCCCCGCGTAAGCGGGGATCCAGGGTTTTACCATTTAGGTTAGTGTTTCGACTCTGGATTCCCGCTTTCGCGGGAATGACATATTTTTCGGATTTCGGATTTTCCTAGATACTTCGCTAACACCTCAGGTACTTTGATCGACCCATCCTCCTGCTGGAAATTCTCGACCAAAGAGACCAGGATGCGCGGCGTGGGGATGGCGGTCGAATTCAATGAATGGCAGTAGCGCAATTTTCCTTCGGCGTCCTTGTAGCGGATGTTCAGACGGCGGCATTGGAAATCGTGGAAATACGAGGCCGAGCTGATCTCGCGGTACTTGCCTTCCTTCGGCACCCACAGCTCGATGTCGTACTTCTTGACTTGTCCCAAGCCCAGATCGCCGCCGCAATTCACGACTGTGCGATACGGGATGCCAAGCGATTCGATGAATTCCTCGGTGTTGCGATTCAATTCTTCATGAAATTTGACGGAAGCTTCGTGACTGGCTTCACAGAGTATCAATTGCTCGAATTTGTAGAATTCATTGACGCGGATAAGGCCTCTGACGTCTTTGCCGTGCGCGCCGGCTTCGCGGCGATAGGACGGTGCAAAACCGAGATATCTTTTTGGCAATTCATTTGAATCAAAGGTCTCCTCCGAATGCATACCCATGATCGGCACTTCCGCTGTTCCTTCAAAGTAATCGCCGTCTTGGGTCATATACAGATCTTCTTCGCCTCCAGGTAGATAACCTGTACCAAATAGGAATATCTTGCGAACGATGGCTGGCGGCAAAACGGGGGTGAATCCCTTCTTTGAGAAAAATTCGAGCGCGTAATTCCAGATTGCGAAACAGAGCTTGACGCCGTCGCCAGTAAGAAAATAGCCGCGGAATCCGTGCACCTTAGAGCCTCGTTCGAAATCGACCATATTCAAAGCCGTCATCAATTCAACGTGATCCTTCGGCTCGAACTTGAACTTCGGCTTGTCGCCCCAAGACTTGATCTCCTTATTATCCGCGTCTGAATTCCCTTCCGGCACTGACATGTCGGGAATGTTCGGCACATGCAGCATCAGTTCTTGCCAGACTTTCATGGTCTCTTTGAGCTCGGCGTCGGCTTTCTCGAAGTCGGCCTTGACGACCTTCATCTTGGCGATCAAGGCCGCGCGGTCGCTCTCGGAAGCGGCACTGACAATCCCGGCATTGGCGGCATTCTGTAGGGCGCGCTTGCTCTCGGCCAGGCTCAAAAGCGACTTGCGCTTGTCGTCGGCGGCGATGAGCTCCTCCGCGTCGAAAGCCGCGTGCTTCTTCTTGGCCGCGGCGGCCACCAAGTCCTTATTCTCGCGGATGAATCTGATGTCGAGCATGGTTGAGATATTGTAGCAGAATCGGGCTTTTTTGTCCGCTTAAGGTGGATATCGCGCATTATTAAGATTATTTTAACTTTTCTTCACGAAAATTTTAACTTTTCTTATAGGTTTCTTAATCATCCGTCTGATACAGTTTGAGGATTATTAACAGCTATATTAACTTAAAAAACTCTTACAAAAATATGGACAACATCAAGATGATCGAAAGAGGCTCGTATCCGGAAACTCTCGAGAATATGAAGGGACCGCCGCAAAAGCTCTATTATAGAGGCACCTTTCCAGCTCCCAAAGGACAGAAATATCTTTGCGTGATCGGCTCCAGGAAATGGACGTCATACGGACGCGACGCCGTGCGCAAGATCGTCGGAGGCCTTCGCGGATATCCGATCAGCATCGTCTCCGGGCTAGCGATCGGCATAGACAGCATTTCGCACATCGCCGCGCTCGAAGCCGGTCTGCACTGCGTGGCATTCCCTGGTTCGACCTTGGCTTGGGACGACATCTATCCTTCCTCTCATACCGATCTCGCGAGACGCATCGTCGAGAATGGCGGCGCGCTCGTCTCTCAATGGGAGATCGGATATCCTACCGATAAATGGGCATTCCCTTCCAGGAATCTGCTTATGGCCGGCCTTAGTCATGCCACGCTCATCGTGGAAGCGGCCTATCGTTCCGGTTCTTTGATGACAGCGGAGCACGCTGAGAAATGCGGCAGGGACGTCTTCGCCGTTCCGGGCCCGATCAATGCCGCCAATTCGTATGGGCCGCATATGCTGATAAAAGACGGTGCCGCCCTCATACGTTCAGCGGAAGATGTTCTGCGCGAGCTGGGGTTCATAGTACGGGAGACAAGGACAGCTAATGGCAGCGCATGGTTGGATCCAGATAAGAGGAAGACATTCGACGCGTTATCGAGATCAATCCTAGATACCATTTCCCGAGAAGAGATGAGCACGGATGTCCTTCTAGAGAAAACCCGCGCGAGACCCATCGAGCTCAACGAGAGGGTGTCCGCCTTGGAGCTTGAAGGATTGATCAGGATCGAGGAAGGGATTGTGAAGATCGTCTAAAAATTCTAAGTCAAAACCATAAAAGTATGGTCTTATAATGAAGCGCCATAAGGCTAGTTTGGAACGCAAAATATTGTACGACATGAAATTTGCCTCTATTTATTTGATGTCTTTCTACTACCAAAAGATAACTACAAGGATAGTCCGAAGCTGTCGCAATCCTAATGATTTGCAATTAAAGATCCCCGCGCAAAGATGGCGCGATTTCAGCATCAGATTTGCGCAATCATCAACATCAGTGTAATACTTACGCGCAATGAAGCTAGTCATCGTCGAATCGCCGTCGAAAGCCAAGACCATCTCCAAATATCTGGGGAGCGGTTTCGTCGTGCGCGCTTCGGTCGGCCATGTGCGCGATCTGCCGAAGTCCAGCAAGAAAGCCATAGACATAGAAGCCGGCTTCACGCCGAATTATGAGATCGTCCCGAAGAAGCAGGCCATCATCGACGAGATCCGCAAGGAGGCCGAGAAAGCCGACGAGATCCTGCTGGCGACCGACCCGGATCGCGAGGGCGAGGCCATCGCCTGGCATATCAAGGAATTGCTGACGCGAAAGAAGCTCGGCGGCGACATCTCCGCCACCAAGATCAAGCGCATCACCTATCATGAAGTCACCAAAGAAGCCGTCGAGGAAGCGCTAGAGCATCCGCGTCCGATCGACGAGCATCTCCGCGAAGCGCAGGAAGCCCGTCGCGTCCTCGACCGATTGGTCGGCTATGATCTGTCAGGTTTGATCTGGAAGAAAGTCAGATACGGGCTTTCGGCTGGCCGCGTGCAGTCGCCTGCGCTTCGGATAATCATGGAGCGCGAACGCGAGATCCGCGCTTTCAAGCCGGAAGATTTCTGGGTCATTTCCGGACTATTCAAGACGGAGAAAGGCGCAGATCTCCGATTGACCTGCTCGAAGGAGCCGCGCGACAAAAAAGAGGTTGATTCAATCATTGACATCGCCAAGAAAAATCCCTGGCAGATCACGGCTGTCGAAGAATCCGAGGTCAAGCGCTCGCCGCGCGCGCCTTTCATAACTTCAACGCTTCAACAGACAGCGTCGACTCGATTGGGATTCTCGCCTTCGAGAACCATGGGCATCGCCCAAAAATTGTACGAGGCCGGCCACATCACTTACATGCGCACCGATTCGACCAATTTGAGCCAGCAAGCTCTAGGCATGATCGCTGGCACAGTCGAAAAAGAATACGGCAAGAAATACCACCAATTCCGGACTTACTCCGCCAAGAGCAAGAATGCCCAGGAAGCGCATGAGGCCATCCGTCCGAGCCATTTCGACAAAGCGAACGCCGGCTCGACCGACGAACAGAAGAGGCTATATCGCCTGATCTGGCAGCGCGCGGTAGCTTCACAGATGGCTGACGCTGTCATGGCGCGCACGAAAATCGTGGCGAATTTGGCGGCGGGAACAGCAACTTCTTCGGGTCCTGCGGAACTCGCTGTTGTCACCCCCGCGAAAGCGGGGGTCCAGGATAAGACCACTCAATCTGATCCAGTTGGTAAGACCCTGGATTCCCGCTTGCGCGGGGGTGACAAAATGCTTCCCGACTTCGAGGCAACCGGTTCTCGCGTCCTTTTCGACGGCTGGCTCAAAGCCGACCCCGAATCCGTCGGCGAGGAAGTCAACCTGCCGAAATGCACAGCAAATGAGAAGCTCGACCTGCAATCAATCGACGCCGAAGGCAAGCAGACGCAACCGCCTCCGCGCTACACCGAAGCCGGTCTCATCAAAGAGCTCGAGAAGCGCGGCATCGGCCGGCCTTCGACTTATGCCTCCATCACCAAGACCATCGAGGACCGCGGCTATGTCGAGAAAGAGAATCGAGCGCTCAAGCCCACCGACACCGGCGACGTCGTCTCGTCATTTCTGGAGGAATACTTCCCCACTTACATCAGCGACAGCTTCACCGCCGAGATGGAGAACGAGCTTGACGAGATCGCGAGTGGCGAGCGCACATACGAGAAGACGCTCTCCGATTTCTACAAGCCTTTCCACAAGGACGTGAAGTCAAAGGAGACGCTGGCCAAGGCTACAAATCTTGGCAAGGCCGACGACAAGTTCAAGTGCCCGAAATGCGGCGGACCAATGGAGATCAAGCTCGGCCGCAACGGCAAATTCCTGTCCTGCGCGCGCTATCCGGATTGCGAAGGCGCGCTCACTCTCGACGGCACCGAATTCAAGAAGGACACGCCGATCGGCAACGACCCCGCGACCGGCCTCCCCATCTTCGTCTTGAACGGCAGATTCGGGCCGTATGTGCAGCTAGGAATGAAAGCCCCCAAGACGAAGAAAGCTCGCACTAAGAAGGCGAAAGATGCAGAGCTTCCGAAAGGCCCGGGCAGTGAAGCTGTCGGGACTGTGATTTCGCCAGGTTCTCTTGTAACTACCGCTGGCTCTGTTGTCATTCCCGCGGAAGCGGGAATCCATGGTATAACTGATGATCATGTTATCAGCAATACACTGGACCCCCGCTTTCGCGGGGGTGACAAAATAGTTAATCTTTCAATTCCAAAACCTCGCATGGCTTCCATCCCCAAGACCATGGATCCATCCAAAGTCACCGTCGCCGACGCCATGAAATACTTGAGTTTGCCCAAGATCCTCGGCAACGACCCTAAAACCAACGTTCCGATAACTGCCTCGATTGGTCGGTTCGGCCCATATGTCGTTCTCGGAAAAGATTTCCGTTCCGTTAAGCCGCCGCTCGATATCTATGCGATCACTCTAGAACAAGCATTGGTATTATTGGCGCAAGAGAAAAAACCGCGCGGGTTTGCAAGGAAAAAGAAATAGGCTAGTATTGCATTCAGAGCACTTCCCATGCAAAACGCGTTCACGCGCGTCGAAAGCTCTTTTACGTGATACCCAGACCTTTGACTTCTTCATCGCCTCGATGAGGGACGCGGCGTAGGCCCTTTGCAGCCGGCCTCTGGGGACGGGACGATCGCTAAATAGAGGACTGTGATCGCCCTAAGTGTGCATACGGAGACGTCCGCGCACATCTACCTCGACCCGGTCGTCGGAAGCGGCCGGGTCAATTTTTGCCCGCCTGGCCTTGACTTTCTTTCATTAATCTGATAAGGTCTTTTCAGACACACGGGGCCGCGCATATCGTTTGCGCAGGCTCAACGGGCAAAAAACAAGCGTGCGCATTGAAAATCAAGAGAAGGCGCACCGGAAAGGAAAAATGGAAACAAAGAAGACTCAAGGACTCATAGTCCTTGTTGACGACGATACAGCTCTCCTTGGACTTAATAAGGCAGTCCTCGAAAGATTCGGGTATGAGGTTAAGGATGCACCCGATGGAGAGAAAGCTCTCGAGTTGATTGCCGATCTCTGCAATGATGGACATCAGCCGGATATCATCGTCACGGATGTCAATATGCCCCACGTTGATGGGGTGGAAATGGCGAGAATACTGGCTATGGGTCCAATCCACGGTCGAATTCCGATCATCTTCGTTTCAGGCGCATTAACAGGTTACAGCTTGGAGGATTTGAGGCCCTTCGGCGGGCATTTCCTTCAAAAGCCTTTCGAGTTCGAAGAACTGCGGAAGGCTGTTTACAGCATCATTGAAGATGCTCCCAAAGCGCCGGAAGTCTGGACACCCTAAGCCGACACATCGAAATCGCCAGACCGCACCGACCTCCCTCACGGATCTCGGTGCGATTTTTTATCGTCCATGATCATGTCCTTCCCTTGGAAAAACTGAAGGGCCTTTTTCACGTCGTACAATATTTTGCGTTTCAAACGAGCCTTATGACGCCTTGATAACTAGACCATGCTATTCGACTTTTGACTTAGAATTTTTCTGGCAGAAGTGATGACCGCTCAAAAACGGATTTATATACTTTATAGTGTGCTTTTTATTATGAGGATCCCTTAAATCGAGAAATTCTTCAGAGAGTAGATCTCCTGATTGTCGTCCTTCTCGGCCTCGACTGGCGAGCGATCGTCGACTGGTGACTGGTTGCTGGTAACTGGTAACTGGTCAGCAATTATTTCAGGGTTCAGGGTGCAGGGTTCAGGGTGCGATTCAATTTTGACTTCTGACTTTTGACTTTTGACTTTTTCTGTACCCTGTACCCTGTACCCTGTACCCTTTGCGCTCATCCTTTCCAACAACACGCGTAGATCATCCGGCGAAAAGAAGTCAATTGTGACTGTGCCGCCATCTTCTTTGCCTTTCTCGATCCTGACGCGCGTGCCAAGCGACTCCGTGAAGTTCTTCTCCATCTCGATGATCGCCGGATCCAGATATTTGGTCTTGTTGCGGATGCGGTCGGTGGCCACGCGGCGCGACAAGCTCTCGGCTTCGCGCACAGTGAGCTTCTTGGCCATGATCTCCTTGAAAAGCACGATCTGTTCTTCCGGACGGTCCGCCAGCATCAATAAAGGACGAGTGTGGCCTTCGGAGATATTCCCTGATTCAAGGGCAGTGATCATGTCTTCCGGCAATGAAAGTATGCGCAGAGAATTAGAGACGTATTCGCGGCTCTTCCCCACCTTGTCGGCGATCTCGGCCTGCTTCAGCTTGAATTCTTCGGCCAAGCGCTTGAACGAGTGCGCGCGATCCACCGGATTGAGGTCTTCGCGCTGGAGGTTCTCGATGATGGCCATCTCCAGTTTGAGCTGGGCGCTCTCTTCGCCGCTCCGGATCAGCACCGGCACCTGCGAGAGGCTGGCCAGCTTGGCGGCTCGCAATCGGCGTTCGCCGGAGATGAGCTCGTATTCCACTCGCATGCCGCCGTCTTCACCGAATATCTCTTTGCGCGTCACCACCAATGGTTGCAGAACGCCGTACATGCGGATCGATTCCGCCAGATCCTTGAGCTTGTCCTGGTCGAATTCGCGTCGCGGCTGGTAAGGGTTCGGCGCGATCTTCTCGAGCTCTACCCAGAAGATGGCGTTGTTGACATAGGAGGATTGGGACATGGCTGTATTTTATCACAGAATGCGCTAGACTATTTCCACCGCGCCGGGATGGCGGAATTGGTAGACGCACACGACTCAAAATCGTGCGGAGTGATCCATGGGAGTTCGATTCTCCCTCCCGGCACAATGAAACCGAAAGTTTTGGTCATAGTCGGCCCCACCTCTTCCGGCAAGAGCGATCTGGCCGTGAAGCTGGCAAAAAAGATGAACGGCGAGGTGATCTCGGCTGATTCACGTCAGGTCTATAGAGGCTTGGATATCGGAACTGGGAAGATAACAAGGAAAGAGATGCGAGGCGTCAGGCATCATTTGTTGGACGTCGCTGATCCGAAGAAACAATTCACGGCGGAAAAGTATCGGAAGCTTGCGCGTGCGGCAATTGATGATATCCAGAAGCGCGGCAAGCTGCCGATCATTTGCGGTGGCACTTGTTTCTACATCGACGCTGTCTTGAATAATTCGCCATTCCCGTCCGTTCCGCCAGATCCAGCTCTAAGAAAAAAGCTTTCAAAGAAGTCTGCGACCCAATTGATGGTGATGCTGAAGAAGCTCGACTTCAACCGTTGGAAGGCGATCAACCGTAATGATTCCGACAAGAAAAATGCCCGTCGTCTGATCCGTGCGATCGAGATCGCGCGTGAATCGGGACAGGCATTGAAAGAAGTGGAGGGACGAAAGCCTGCCGTATCCGGACATCGGCAAGCCGAAACCAACCGAAGGGTGGCATTGGCAATGTCCCTCCATGATAATTATGACGCAAAATTCATTGGAATCAAAATCCCCGCCGGTGAATTGAGACGCCGCATCCGCACACGCCTGTTGAAACGCATCCGTGCCGGCATGATCGCCGAGGTCCGCCGCTTGCACGAGCCCAGGAATGCCCGCAATCCGAACGGCGGCCTTCCTTGGAAGCGCCTCGACGAGCTTGGCCTTGAATACCGCTATGTGGCCAGATATCTTCAGGGCAAGCTAACCAAGCAAGAGATGATTGACAAGCTCACAATTGAAATAGGCCGCTATGCCAAACGCCAGATGACTTGGTGGAGGCGAAATGAGGACATAGAATGGCTTGACTCGGCTGCTTGCCGGAAGCTTGCCAAAAAGCTTTTAATATGATAGTATCTTTGTTGGACAACAACGTCCTAGAACAATTCCAAAAAAATATGAATGCATTGATAGCCGAAGAAGACGCGGGAGTTGCAGCCGTGATATGCAACGCTCTCAGCGAGATCGCACGCCGGCATAGAGTCGATATCACCGCAACGGTCAAGCGACAACCGGAATCCGTGTGGTATTTAGCGAAAGCCGACATTCTTATCACGGACATCACCGAAAAAAGCGGAAAAATGTTGGCGGCGCATGCCATGAAAGACGCCAATGTTCCAGTCCTCGGCATGTTGGCCGGTTGCGAACGCGGAGATATCGTTGAATGCGATTTGCTCTACGTCATCCTCACGCCGGAATTCAACCTGAAGAAATTCGAGCGTGTCGTACTCGAATTCTACGAGCGCTACAGAGAGCTCGCTGAATGCAGACAGGAACGCCGGCACCAATTATCCGCTCTCGAACGGAATTGAACTGACCGACCACCTCATAAAGCTTCACGAATGCCCGGACCCTCCTTACGAGGTTCCGGCATTTTTTATTCAAATGCTATTTATCGAGATCATCGCTTCTCAATCACGCCTTCCCTTTCCTGTTTAACCATAATCTCGCCAGCGAATACTTCCCCGGCCCGCCTATATACAGCGAGAGGAGCGCCAAGAAGAGGAAGAATTCATACGGGTGCCCCCAGAACATTCCGCCTTTCGACGGCAAACCGAAGACAATGATGGCCATCTCGAAAGCCAGAGCGAAGCAGGCCGGCTTGGTCAGGATTCCGAGTAGGATACAAATGCCGCCGATGAGCTCCGCGGCAATTACCAATGCGACCCATCCAGCCGGACCATTGAAGCCGAGCGAGCCGAAGAACTTGATCGTGCCGCCGAGATCCATGAGCTTGCCCCAGCCTTCGATGATGAAGAGCGAGCCGAGCGCGATGCGCAATATGAGCGCTCCGCCGGATGGCTTGTGATGGGCATAGAGCTTTTTGATGAATCCTTTCCAGCCGCCGATCAGCCTCGGATCCCAGGACTCGCGGGTCTCGCAACATTGACAGGATGCGTCACAGTTTCCGCATGAGACGCAAGTAGTATTTGTCTCTGACATGGTGCATGTATGATTAGAATCGATAATGACGACGATGATATTGTAGCACGACAAAAAAGCGCGCCGTCCCAGAAGGGGCGACGCGCATGATGACTGACGGCTTAGACTGCGACCAGTTTCTCTTCCCTTGAACGCATGAGGCGATCAGCTTGTCCGACAATGGAAGCTATGCCGGCCAGCAATGACAACGATTGGACCGGAGAATCGACGTTGTGGCAAGAGAATTCACAGCCTCGCCCGATGCTCACGCAATGATCCGTCATGCTGACGCCGCAAGCATCGCCGGGACAGCTCAAGATCAGGAAACCGTTGTCAGCGCTCGCGCTGAAACTATGCCTGTCATACGGACGAAGCGTCACCATCCGGTTGTACGCCGAACTCATGGCCCTGAAGGCGTTTTCGAGCACGTCGATCTTTTCAGGCAGATCGTTGCGCAGGAATCCGCAAAGATCTACGCCGAAGCAACCTCCGAGAGAGCTGCCGTGCTGTCCGTATTCCGACATCATTTGAATCGTGGCGTGTTGGCAGTCTTCGACTGATCCGACATCGCAGATCTCAATGACTTGGAAGAGCAGGTTCAGGCTTGCCGTCGTGAGATACGCCGTCCTCCAATCGCGGATCCGCCGCTTGCCGGAGCCGTCACAATAAAGGCAACGGTCGTTGAATCCGCTCTCGTTCCGTTTTCCATTACCGCCGCATTCCTCGCAGACAGCGTTCGTCTCTATCATGACCCTTGGTATCGCGGCACAATACTCGGCATAGCTGTCTGTCTCTCTGGTTCTTCGGACAATCCCATTGAATCCGAAGGTGTCCGCTGACAGATCTCCTGAGAACGCGTCGAATAGGCCGTCAACGTCATGCGTCAGAGCCACTGACCTGACCCAAGGAGAATTGCTTGGAACGTTCCGTGTAGCACGGACACATTCCTTGCTGACCTGGATCGTGAACAGTTTCAGTTTCTGGTTCCACGACAAATGATACTTCCGCGGTATGCGGTTATATTGCATCAATTTCATATATAGCCTTCTGTTAAAGAGGTTTTCTAGTATTACGATACACCTTTTCCTTTTCTTTTCAAATACCTCTTCCCTTTGAGCCTTTCCGGCAGATAGCTATCTTCTTTTGAGCCCGGATCTTTCGGATACATCACATAGCCATTATGATAATCGAGGCTCTTCATCAGCTTGGTCGGCGCGTTGCGGACTTTCAAAGGGATAGGCAAGTTCCCTGTTTTCTTCACGTCATCCAGAGCTTCGAAATATGCGTTGTAGGCGGAGCGATCCTTCGCCGCTAAAGCCAAATAAGCCGTTCCGTGCGCCAGATTGATTTGCGCTTCAGGCATTCCGATGACGTCAACCGCGGCAAACACCGCATTCGCCACGACTAAAGCCGTCGGTTGCGCCAAGCCGATATCTTCTGACGCGAATACGACCATGCGCCGCGCGATGAACTTCGGATCTTCGCCGCCGGCAAGCATTCTCGCCAGATAATAGAGCGCCGCGTCGGCGTCGCCGGCCCGCAGGCTCTTGATGTACGCCGAGATCGTATCGTAATGCTCCTCGCCTTTCTTGTCGAAGCGGATGAAAGCGTGCTCGAATGTGTTCTTGAGATTCTCGAGCGTGATAGGCCCGTAAAGCCGGTGGCAGTTCTCGACTGCGGTTATCGCGATGCGCGCGTCGCCGTTCGCCAATGCCGCCAGCCAATCCAGCGCGTCCTTTGGGATCTTGAATCTCGCGCGCTTCACGATCATCTTGAGGTCGCCTTCATTCAAGGGCTCGAGCGTGAAGACGCGACAGCGCGAGAGCAAGGCCGGGATGACTTCGAAGCTCGGGTTCTCGGTCGTGGCACCGACGAGCGTCAGCCGTCCCGACTCGACATACGGCAATAAGAAATCCTGCTGGGCTTTGTTGAATCTGTGGATCTCGTCGAGAAAGAGAACGAGCGGTTTAGAACCACCCAATGTAATCGTTTCTTTTTTACCCGTCTTTGGATCACTCATGCCGACATTGAATAAGGGCACGGCTTTCCTTTCAAGGATCTTCTTTATATCCTCTTTTCCGGCGGAAACGGCAGACAATTCATGGAATTCTGCATCAAAACTATTTGCGTAAATCTTGGCCAGCGTCGTCTTGCCCGTCCCCGGCGGTCCCCACAATATGAACGAGAATAGGTGCTTGTCGCGTATCGCCTGCCGCAGCGGCCCCTTCGGCCCCACCAGGTGTTCCTGGCCCACGAACTCTTTCAGGCTCTGCGGTCTTATTTTGTTAGCGAGGGGTTCCATGGGCGTAGTATACGCCTGGAAACATGCCCTGTCTTCTCTCACTCAGTCAGGAAGATATTGTAACCATGCCAGTCCTGCCTTCATAGATCATAGTAAAGTTCTGTAAGAATGTCCTGCCAATCAAGGCATAATGAACTTGTCCGCCAGCCAATAAATCTACTCCCGCGAATACGCCATATATCGTAAAACCAAGAGATGGAACGTGTATTTGCGCCAAGTACATGTTGGTCGGATGACTGCCGTGAGCTCCTGATACGGGCCGTCTATCGACTATCGGTAATTTCAACTGGGAAGCCAATAGATTATCAATGCAACATTCTCCAGCCCCGGTATCGACAAGCGCATGTAATCCTTTAACTCCGGCTACTGGTAAAACCGGCGGCTTTGAAAGCTTGAAAGCGGAATCAAAACCGACATCAACGCGAATCGTGGGACCAAATCTCGTTAAAAGACTGGCACCGGAAGCTTCCGGGCTACTATTGAATCCGCATTTTGTTTCAGCCATTGTTCGTGAAGATCATTACTGACGCTGGTAATGTAATCGGAGAAGCACCTACTTGCCTTATCAGATAAGGCCCTGAACCAAATTGTTTTACGGCATCTTCCGCTGCAAGCTCAAAAGTATCGTGTTTACCTATCAGCTTCTCGTCATGGATCAGCACCCATTTGCCCATAAATTGTGCCTCCAAATCTGGTTTCATTTTTTCGTATGTTTGTATCTGTTTATCTATGTAGTTCATAGTTATATTCTATCATATAATTCAAACTTTAAGAACAATGAGAGCAGTTTCTTGCAGGTGAACACTAAGGATAAAACTGTCCATAGATTCATGCTTCTTCACCTCATACCCCCACCCCGGCTGCCATTTGAAATGCGCGGTGATGGGTTGATTGACAAATCATATAACGGATGTAGTATCCAGTCTAGGTGATAGAAAGGCACCTTTTATTATGAACAATACGATTCTCTTTACTCTTGAAGGCCGGGAGAAGATAAGCAAGTTGATGAAGCAAGCCCAGCACAGACTGGCTCGTTGCCGAACGAGGATTCATCGACCATTCGGAGGGCATTCCGGTTACCGACGAATCGGCACTCGAGATCCTCCTTGAGCGGTGTGAAGAAAAGGTCAAGGATTCTTTGGTTTTGAATGACGCCGCCGAAGTCCTCCTGGACAAGATCCTGCGCAAGCACACTATCGGCCGCGATTCCATGATTTACACCGGTTCGATCGACTCCTTGTGGTCGAACCTCCGACGCCAACGTGAAGCAGTCGGCAGGAAACTTCCGGCTTGAGATTGGCCGCAGACATATTCACGAACATCACCACAGGCATCCGCGAGGAAGCCTGTTTTTTTATTTCACCTCATACCCCCGCCCCGGCTGTCATCCGCCAGCAGGCAGACGGGTTTGAAATGCGGATCAATGAATACATATCTTTGCGGAGGTTCTTACTTGAAGTTCGAACATTTTTCGCCGCGAATCCGGAACAAGGAAGTGTCGCTTCGCGACACTTCCTTGTTGTGGGGTGAGTTGCGCCTTCTCCGCCATCAGCCAGCTGGCTGAGGCGGATCGGCGCTCGGAAAGGGCGGACGGCGGCCGGGGGTGTGGGGGGAGGTCGCCGTCCGCCCTTCCTCTTCGTTTTCGCGCGCCGCCCTGCGGTTTTTTCGGGCGGGGGCGGAACGAAATCAGAAATCCTTGTGGCTCAATTCCACCATTTGAGCCACGCGCTTCTTGGAGTGAGCCACGGACATCTTAGCACACCAATCGCGGTGGTTCGAAGCGGGCGATCGAGGAATCGAACCTCGGACAGCGGTTTTGGAGACCGCAGTTATGCCACTTAACTAATCGCCCAATATATAATGCGAATCAACGAACGTAT
>CAVYBN010000011.1:0-48077 GCA_963766795.1 Candidatus Parcubacteria bacterium
AATTATTTCGAGTCCTCATTCCTGCCAGTGAATGAGAAGGAAGCCGTCAAAAAGCAATTATTTGAGGACGCACCGGCCGTGGCAAAAGCATTGCAGCCGCATTTCAATGTAAAAGGCCAGGTCTTCACAGAGCGCTGGGTTAGGACGAGTTTCGACGGCCAATTCAAATCAAGGGATTCAAATGAAAGAGGATCAAGATCAGGTCGTGCCGGCATGAGCGAAGCCGAGCGCATTTCAATCCCAATCCATGGCAAGCTTGATGCCATCGTCGAATCAGCTGACGAAGTAAATGTCTTCGACTACAAGACACGCCAAGCAATGTCGGTGAATGCCATCAAGGGGCTGACGAAGTCCGCCAGCCGGCGGAGCAGCGGCGATTATTTCCGTCAGCTGGTATTCTATAAGCTCCTGCTTCAAGGCGAGCCGCGTTGGAGGAACCGCCGAATCACGCCTGCTCTGGTCTTCGTTTCGCCTGACGACAAAGGCCGCTGTCCGATCATAAGTTTGCCTATATTGCCTGAAGACATCGAAGCCGTCAAAAGGCAGATCCAATCAGTCATCGATTCCGTCTGGAGCGGTGAGATCGCCCGCGCGCGTTGCGAAGAGCGCGACTGCGAGTGGTGCGGACTCCGGTCATTGAACTGAGGTCGGACCTCTGTTCGGTGTGGTCTTACTGAGGTCCGACCTCAGTTTGTGCCGAGAGCAACGCGTCGATGGTGGTCTTCAGAGTCGAGTATGACTGCGCCCCGGCTAGCGGGATCTTGGTTCCGGAAGGGGTGATGATGACGACATAAGGCGTGCCGCTGACGCCGGCATTTACGCCGTCGGTGTACTCGGCATCTACTCTGGCCTTGAATCTGCCGCTAGTCAGACAGTCGTTGAAAGAGACAGCGTCGAGGCCGGCGCTCTTGGCGGCGGCCGCGATTTGAGCGTTATCAACGGTAACGGATTCGCTGGCTCCGTTCTGCGGGAAATTGGCGAACCAAGCTTTCTCATAGGCCCAGAAGGCCGTATTGCCGCCGATGCCCGCGGCGCATTCGAGAGCCTGGGCTTGCGTTCCGGAATTCGGGTGTAGGATATTGCCGTTCGCGTCAGGCCGATCGAGCGGAAATTGGCGGTAGATCCAAGCCGCTTGGCCGTTCGGGCCGTATTCGCCGATGATCTGCTCCATGGTCGGATTGAAGAGCTGGCAATAAGGGCAGGAAGGGTCGGAATACTCGACGATCTTCACGGGCGCGCTGGGGTCGCCGAGGATGTGGTCGGTGGAGCCGACTGGCGCCATGGAGACTTGAGGGAGCTGGTTCTGCAGGGCTTGCGCAGTCGCGGCCGCGTTGCTCGAGTTCGCCGGCCTCTGCTGGGTCCAGATGATGGCGATAGCGATAAACGCTCCGGCGATGATGATGGCGCCGGTCAATGTCAGCGGTGAATTGTCTGATTTCATAGACCTATTCTATAGGTTCTCGCTCAAAACGGCAATGTGCAAGTCAAGGCGCTTCCAGCCGGCGTCTCCCATGTCGAAGTGTCAAGCTTCAATTCACGGATGGCTCCGGCGTCACGGTATTTCAGGAAGCCGTTCTTGACCGCGTATTCGTAGAGGTCCTTGGTCAGGCGGACGTCGTCGATGCAATAAGCGATGACCTTGTCTACTTCGCCGGCGCGCCACCATTCGACCGCGTCGGATCCGCCGCCGCTCTTATTCGCGCCCAAGGTCGCTCCGGCCACCGTGTCGAGCTTGAGCCGCCGACCGAGCACCTTGGCCATCTCTTTCATCAAGTCGACGCTCTTCAGCTTCGTGAGGTCGCCCGGGTAATATTTGTTCAAAAGGGGAATGTCGAAGTGGTCGCCATTCCAGGTCACTAGGACGTCGGCTTGTTCCAATATCGGCCATAAGTCCTTGAATTGGTGTTCCTGGAAGCTCCGGAATTCGTCGGTCTCGGAATCGTGGATGCACACCACGGATATATCCAGCGCCGCCGGGTCGTTCGACTCCACGTCCTGGAAGAAATTCTTAGTCTCGAGGTCGAGCGTGATCGTGCGCATGGTCATTTAATGATTATGTCGCTTTTGGGCCTTATGAAATATGGAATCAGTATCCAGGACATTGACCAGAATAACAATGCTATAGGAATCCATATGGCAGACCTATTATTGGCAATGCTCACATATTTGATCATTTCCCAATTAAGTATTATATATACGCTTGTCGATATATAAAAAATGAATTCTTCTATAGGCAAGTCAAATATTCTTATGCCAAGCGTTTCTTCTTTGTTAAATTGCCAGAGCCAGATTTTGTCCTTATTGCCGTGTTTGGTGGCCCACAAATCCCACAGTCCTCCAATTAATACAATTCCTATCACCAAAGCTATTAGTTGGCTAGCTTGGATCTGTGTTGAAACAAAATGATATTCAACTATTGCAGGAATTACAAATACAAACAAAAGACTCATAAGGTAGTAACATTTTCGATATGATTTCATATTCCTATTTCTTCAAAACAGCCAGTAAATTATCCTCTCTAACCACCACCTCTTCCTTCGTCGCCAAGTTCTTCAATCGCAGCTTCCCGTTCTTGACCTCCTCATCTCCAATTGCAATAACGAATGGGATGCCAGCTTTATCAGCTGCCGAGATCTGGTCGCCGACTTTTTTACCGGAAAGATTAACGTTGACTTTAACGCCTTTGCTTCGCAATGATTGAGCTAAGTCGAGAGCGAACGACGTGTTCTGCTCGCCGACAATGACAATCGCAAGCGAGGCTGGCGACATATTTCTTTGGAAGCGTTCCATAAGTTTCCATGAGGTCACGCGCGATGACATCGCCAGCGCCGAAGCCGACAGCCGGCACTTTGTCGCCGCCGAATAATGAAAGCAGGTCGTCATAACGGCCGCCACCAAAGACGGAACGGCGATTGGCAGGATTGAGGTCGAAGACCTCAAAGACGATTCCAGTGTAGTAATCGAAGCCTCTCATTAAGGTTTGGTCAAATCTAACATTTGTGATTCCAAGCCGTTCAAGGCCGGCAATGACAGCTTTAATCTCTTTGAGACCAACATGCTCTTCTTTGGTCTGCGGCAATTTCGAAGTGAATTCCTCGAAGTTCTTGGAATTCAATAAAGTCAAGAATTCTTTGATGGCGGCTTCGGGATTAGACAGTTCACTTTTGTTCTTCTTGTTCGTCTTGTCATTCCCGCGAAAGCGGGAATCTAGGGTATTACTGCTTTCATTGTCGGTTGTCTGACCCTGGACCCCCGCTTCCGCGGGGGTGACAATGCTTTCGAACACCTCGCGAACGCCAGCCTCGAAAGCTTCCGGCTTGATCTTCTGCTTCTTGTCGATCAATTTTGAGATTTTGGTCGCCGACTCTTCATTCAAGCCGAAAACATCCCGCGTGATGTAATTCATGATCTTGCGGTTGTTCAGACGGATCTCGAAGTCGGCGTCTTTCAAGCCGTAAGCCTTGGTGATGTCGTACGCCATGTTGATCGTTTCAATCTCGGCTGAAATCGATTCAACGCCGAAGATGTCCACATTCAATTGCCAATGTTCGCGCACTCGGCCGCGCTGGGGCTGTTCGTACCTGAATAGGTTTGGAATGGAATACCAACGAAGAGGGAATGACATCTCGCGGCGTTTGGCGGCGACCATTCTAGCCACTGTTGGCGTCATCTCCGGCCTCAATGTCACTTCGCGCTCGCCGCGGTCGGTGAATGTGTAGGTCTGCTCATTCACGATCTCATCTCCAGATTTGGCCTTGTAAAGCTCTGCCGGTTCCAAAACCGAAGCGTCATACTGCTCATAACCGTAGCTCTCGGCCGTTTTCTTCCAGATGCCAAAAATGTAGTTCTGTACGGCCATGTCGGTCGGGAAGAAGTCGCGGACGCCCTTGTAGGCGTCAGTGGATAGTTTTTTCGGCTTTTCGGCCATGCGTCAATTGTAATGCTATGAAAACCATTAGTCCAGTGCTAACATATAATTATGCGCATCGTCACAGTCAAAGAAGGCCCGCTGGTCTTTTTCCGGAATGTCATATTCATGGAGCTCGTGGCCGCATTGGCCATGTACGCGATCTCGCTCCTTGAGAATTACGGCGCTATCTACCAGAGCTTTGGCCTGTCGAAATACATCCGCTTCGACATCCTGGAGATCCTCATATTCTCCGGCTTCCAGGTCGTATACATCTCGCTCCTGTTCTTCGATTGGTATTTTACGCGGTACGACATCACCGAAAAAGAGATCGTCAAGAGATCCGGCCTGCTGTTCCGTCACCACAAGTCCGTCAGCCTGAATACCGTCGTCTCGATCGAGATATACCGATCTCCATTGGATCGCATGATGGCGGGACATGCCTCGCTCATATTCGAGCACGCGAACGGACGAGTCACCAAGATCAGGAACGTTTCTGACTACGGCGACCACGTATACTTCGTGAAGAGCATGATCCAAGAAGCGTCGGGGCGCGTGCTCGCGAAGGATCCGATGGAGCTCATAAGGCAGGGCGAAGGCATGCACGTGGAATTCAAAGAGACCTTGCGATATGACGTCCGCAAAGGCGAAGCCAGCAAGGAGATGGAGCGCATGGTCATGAAGGGGATCGTCGGATTTCTGAACTCCGAAGGCGGTGCCTTGATCGTAGGCGTGAATGACGATGGGGAAGCTGTCGGGCTTGAGAATGATTTCAAGGCTCTGCCCAAGAAGAACCGCGACGGCTTCGAGAACCATATCAACATGCTCATCAAGACCATGATAGGCCTGCCGTTCGCCAAATATGTCAGCGTGGCTTTCGAAAAGGCCAAGGGCGCTGACGGCTCCGACGAAAAAGATATCTGCGTCATCACGGTCAGGGAGAGCCACAAGCCGGCCTATCTCATGAGCGGCGACAAGAAGGAGGAATTCTTCGTGCGCGTCGGCAATTCGACACAGCCGTTTTCGATGAGCGAAGCGGAGGAGTACATCAAGGCGAAGTGGAAGTGATGGCCAGCGTTGGTTCTCATCCATAAACACAAAAGCTCCCGAAGGGGCTGTTGTGTCACCTGACGAATTTCGCGTCCGAAATCCGGGGCCCACCATAGGATACAAATCCTTGTGGGAATCCACCAGTCGAGGTTATCGACTGCTATATTCTATTCCAATCGGAAAATAGAAGTCAAGTGGTCAACTGGCGTAGATATTCCAGTTTGATTTTGTGGACCCATGGGGACTTGCACCCCCTACAATCGATGGTGATTCGGTTGTTGTCACTATGACTGGGCCCACTCGGGGAGTAAGACATTTCCCCGTGTAGCAAGCGTATCAGAGGAGACATTAAGAAACATATAAGAAAAGTTAAAATAATCGTGAAGAAAAGTTAAAATTTTCATGAAGAAATGTTAAAGGAATCTTAATAATGTCAGTTAGTAAGGAATCCTCACTAACTCAAATCAGCCAAAGGCCCAACATGTTCCATTTTGGAACAAGTTCAATCGCGCTTGACACAAAACCACCTCTCATGCTATGATTCTTTCGGGTCAAAAGGGGACTTTGAGAATTTCAAAAACCCAGAAAACTCCCGTCCGCTGTGGCGGAATAAGGAGATTTCGGTCAAAATGGAAACTTAAACGAGAAAGAATTCATATCATGAAAGGAACGATTAAGAACATCATCCAAGACGGAGATGAGATACTAGTCCAACCCGACCACGGTGGTCTCATTTGCGTTGCGGTCTACGACCCCGAATTGGCTCCGAACGGAATCCATCTCGGCTTCTCTTCGGAATCTAATCCACAAATCAGAGAGATGCTCAAGCCGGGTAACAGCGATTACAGCATATGTTTCATCGGCGATCGGATCACTTACAAGAAGACCGGCCCAGGCCAATATCTAGTTCACCAATTACTGGTCAAGGCTGACGATCCACGCATTGGATCCAAGGATGTGAAGGTCGAGTGACCTTCAATCCTCCCAAACACACACAGCCCCGGCGCAAAACGCTGGGGTTTGTCTTTTTGTTCGCAGATTCGCTATTCGTTGATTCGCATTGTCCCTATTCGTAGCATTAGTATTATATTTTACTTCAACGTCCCATCCTTCCTTCGTGCCTTTGCCCTGTCAAGCTCTGTCAGGAACTTCTTGCGCAAACGGATGGATTTCGGCGTGATCTCGAGGTATTCGTCTTCGCGCATGAGTTCAAGGCCGCGCTCGATCGAAAGCTCGAAATGCGGCACCAAGGTCAATGCTTCGTCCTTGCCGGAAGAGCGCATGTTGCTCATGGCCTTGGCTTTGCATGGATTGACGTCGAGGTCGTCGCCCTTGGAGGTGTCGCCGATGACCATGCCCTCATAGACTTCTACGGCCGGGCCGATGAACAGGCGTCCGCGGTCCTGCAGATTCCAGAGCGAGAATCCGTATGTGCGGCCGCTGGCCATGGAGGTCATGGAACCGGTTTCGCGCTTCTCGATCTCGCCGGCATACGGCCGGAATTCGAGCACGCGCGAAGACATGATACCTTCGCCTTTAGTGTCTACGGTGAAGACGTTGCGGTATCCGAGCAAACCGCGCGTCGGGACTTCGAAGACCATGCGCGCCTGATCGCCGTGCGTCGTCATGTTGGTCATCACGCCCTTGCGCTTGCCGAGCTTCTCGATGATGATGCCGGAGGTTTCTTGGGGTGTATCAATGATCACTTCCTCAAAAGGCTCGAGCAGGTCGCGCTTGTCGGTCGATTCGGTGACTTCGATCTCTGCGCTTGTTTCTGCCTCCTTGTTTGAGCCGTCTGACTTCAATAGACTGTTTCCTTCTCCTTTCTCTTTTTCTCCATTTATACTTTTATACCTTTCTTCCTTTATACCTTTCTTCTTAAAGATGACCTTCGGCTGTGACACCTGCAATTCGTAGCCTTCGCGGCGCATGTTCTCCATGAGGATGCCGACATGCAGCTCGCCGCGGCCATAGACGGTGAATCCTTCCGTGGCCTCGCCCGAGGTGAAGTCGACTTTGAGGCCGACGTTCGTCTCCAATTCACGTTCCAACCGCTCACGGATCTGCCTGCCAGTCACAAAAGTCCCTTCTTTGCCGGCGAATGGGGAATTATTGACCAAAAATCTCAGGGAAATGGTCGGCTCATCCACTTTGATGGCCGGTAGCGGCTCGGTCTTCTCGTCGTCACAGATCGTCTCGCCGATGTAGATGTCTGGAATGCCAGCTACTGTGACGATATCACCCGATTCAGCGACTTCTTCCTCGATCTTCTTCTTGCCTTCGAAAGTGAAGAGCTTGGTGATCTTGCCGGTGAATGATTTGCCTTCGCCGGCTGGCGAACACGCCTTGATCCAGACATTCTGCTGGTCTTTGATGGCGCCGGTGTAGATGCGGCACACGGCTAGGCGGCCGAGGAAATTATCGTAGCCGAGATTAAATACCTGTGCTCGAAGCCTATTGTCATCCCCGCGAAAGCGGGGATCCAGTGTTTTGTTTGCATGACCCTGGATTCCCGCTTGCGCCTCCGCTTCGCTCCGGCTTGCGGGAATGACAGGGACATTCGCAGGCTTTACGTGCTCGATGATCGCGTCCAAAAGCGGAGTCAGATCTTTGGAATCGTCTTTCAAATCCTTCTTGGCTACGCCGGTGCGCCCGATGGCGTAGATGGTGGGGAAGTCTATCTGCGAATCATGCGCGCCGAGCTCGATGAAGAGCTCCAAGACTTGGTCGTGCGTGCGCATAGGATCGGCAGCCTGTTTGTCTATCTTGTTGATGACCACGATCGGTTTCAATCCCAATTCTAGCGACTTCTTCAGGACGAAGCGCGTCTGCGGCATCGGCCCTTCCTGGGCGTCGACGACCAGCAATACGGCGTCGATGGCGCGCAGAACTCGCTCTACCTCGGAGCCGAAATCCGCGTGACCCGGCGTGTCCACGATGTTGATCTTGGTGCCTTTGTATATGACCGAGGTGTTCTTGGCGTAAATGGTGATGCCGCGCTCCTGTTCGAGGGCGTTCGAGTCCATCGAGCCCTCGTCGCCGTGGCCGCACTGGGCCATGATGGCGTCGGTAAGAGTGGTCTTACCGTGGTCGACGTGCGCGATGATGGCGATGTTTCGGATTTCCATAAAGATTAAAATAGCCGTCTGGTGAGAGCCGATGGCCCCATTGAAGCTTCCTAATAGTACATGAAATGGTGATTCAAGTCAAATCTGCTTTGGCTCGGCTTTCAAGGGAAGAAAAAGCCCGGAACAACTAATGTTGTTGTTCCGGGCTGCAAGGTCAAAATCGGATGTCAGGCAGGAATGGACTGGCCTAATGATGCCATCTTTCTTTCCAGGATGCTTGGAATAAAGAGCGGAATAGGTTGTCCCAAGAAATGCTTCAGCACCCTTGGCATATGCGTTTCAGCAGGCTCTGCCATGGTCAAGTTCAGAATCTTTTCTCTGACCCCGGGCATGCTGGAACTCTGCGCATGAAGGGCAAGGTGTCGGCCAGATACGCTTGGCAGCGTCGATTGCCGCTGGCGGCGAACCGCCGGACCCGACGGATGTCAGGCTCAAGATGGATGATCGAAACCGAATCAAAAAGGCTTTGAGAATTCCTCGTATTGTTCTTCGGTGGCGGGTGCGCCGCTCACGAACAATGTCTGTAGCTGCTCATTCCGATCCCTTTCTTTGGCCAGCCAGCTCCTGAAGGCCGGAATGGCCAATTCATCCGGGACATTGCGTCCCCGCTAGAGTTCCATGTAATCCAGAATATTCCCTGAAGTGCCGATTTTCAGTCGCACAACAAGCCAAGATGTCAGCCATTTCGGCGACCTCGACCGTTCTCGTCGGGTGACGATTCCATCATCCAGCGATAGGCGTGCCGGCCCGTATGAGACGGCTTCCAAAGCTGTTGATCGTGAGGGTCCGAAGATTGCTCGAAGGGGACATAGTTAATTTCTTGCCATAGGATCTATATTTCTGCCAGTTATTTCGCGCAAATGTTTTTAACGGCTAAAAAGCCCTCGCAAACGCGCGTTTATTTGAAAGGACTAATAGGATAGCCAGTGGAAGATGGTATCATGCAAGTTATTTTTGGCAAATTGCAATTTAGAAGCCCGAACGACGGCCTACAGCCGTCATATTTTTCTTCACGATTATTTTAACTTTTCTTAATGATTATTTTAACTTTTCTTCACGAAAATTTTAACTTTTCTTATAGGTTTCTTAATCTCCTCTCTGCTATGCTCTCGCGCGTGAATGAGACGCGGACATTCGATGCGAGCTCGGGCGTGGCTGCCGTCGACAGCCTGCTCCTTCTCGCCGCCGGATCGGGTGCTTCCGACGCGCATCTCGATCCGCAGATCGAAGGCTTGTTCGTGCGCTTCAGGATCGACGGTGAGCTCGAGCCGGCCGGCGTCATACCCGCCCGCCTGCATGAGGAAGTCATTGCCCGCCTGAAGATCCTCTCCGGGGCGCGCACCGACCTGCATGCCGTGCCGCAGGACGGCCGCTGGCACGCGGAGATCGGCGGCGAGCCTTACAATGTCCGCATCTCATTCATGCCCACTTATCACGGCGAGAATGCCGTCATCCGCCTCTTGCCGGCGGCTGTCGCCAGACAGGATTCGTTCGCGGCTCTAGGCTTCACGCCAGACCACGCGGCCATGATCGGACGCGCGCTCACGGCTGGGAACGGGCTTATACTGGTCACCGGCCCGACCGGCTCCGGCAAGACCACGACCTTGCGCGTCTGCCTCGGCCTAGTGGCTAAGGCGCCGATCTCGGTCATGACTCTCGAGGACCCGATCGAGTACGAGGTGCCCGGCGTGCGGCACGTCCACATCCGCGAGACGCACGGCGTCTCGTTCGCTTCCGGATTGCGGGCGGCCCTGCGCCAGGACCCCGACGTGATCATGGTCGGCGAGATCCGCGACAATGAGACCGCTCGCACGGCCGTGCACACGGCCCTGACTGGCCACCTGGTCTTCTCGACCCTGCACACGGTCTCGGCGCTCGAAGCCGTCCTGCGTCTTGAAGACATGGGCGTCGAGCGATTCCTGCTGGCGGCGACGCTCCGATTGGTCGTTGGTCAACGGTTGGCACGCATGATTTGCAACGAATGCAATGGTTTTGGAAACCATGAGGGGTTTGGGAAGCTCGGAGACGATGAAAGGATTGGTGTCTTTGGCGAAAGCCACATTGATTCGGCGGATCGATTCGCTGTTGACAAGGCATTCCAATCAGTTACTAGGTCTCAATCTGGCTTTGGAACTGAGCTTCAATCAGATGTCGGATCTCAATCGGGTGTCGGCGCTGTACCTCAATCAAATGTTTGCAAATCATGTCGCGGTAGCGGTTACTTAGGTCGTTCGGTTGTCGCTGAAGTCCTCGAAGCAGATGCCGGCTTGCGCGAACTCATCGGCCGCGGAGAGCCAATGTCGGTCTTGCGCGAATATGCAGTGTCTCACGGATTCAGGCCGATGTCAGACGACGCCGGCGAAAAGGTCGATTGGGGAGTGACGACAAGAGAAGAGGTGATTCGAGCGCTGTACTCTTAAGGCAATCATTGAAGTCGAGGTAATTCCATGAACGAAGATGATTCCAATTCGTCTACTCGTGCACTCTTTGCCTTGTTAGAGCATCGCAATCGTTCGTCGGTGTCCCAATCACCGCTTGCAGGTCAGAAAAAGAGGATGATCAAAAGACGCGTAACCTTAAAAGCTCGCTGGAGCCGGAAAGACAAGTTCTTGTTAATTGAACGGCTTGAGATGTACGTCTCGGCCGGTCTTCCGATCGACCGCGCGCTTGGAGCTGCCGGCGAAGGGCTGTCGAAGAGACAACGCGGCTCTTTGTTTAGGATTCAAAATGCCGTCGAATCTGGCCAGAGCCTATCAAGCGCGCTATCACGCGAGATCCGCTTGCCGCCAGCCATCGTCGGCCTCATCTCCTGCGGTGAATCGTCAGGAACGATCGCGACGACCTTGAAGTCCGCTCACGCTCTCATGGAGCGCCAAGATGAATTGCTCAAGAAATGCCTCTCGGCCTTGACCTATCCCTCGGTCATCGGCTTGGCGGCGATCGGGCTCACCGTAGGCCTGGTCCGCGGCGTCATGCCGCAGATCATCCCTCTGCTTCTCAGCCTGCACGCCAACCTGCCGATCCTGACGAAGATAGTCATCGCAGTCTCTGAAGGGTTCATGTCGTATGGCGCGTTCCTATTGATTGGAATCGTTCTCATTTCGATCGGCGGTGTCTGGGCATATAAGAAGATGATAAGGATCCGCTTCATCGTTCATCGATTGTTAATGAGCATCCCAATCGTTGGAAGCCTTACCAACCGTTACGCGCTAGCCGTCTTCTTTCAGTCCATGGGAGCTCTTGTTGGCTCGGGAATGCCTGCCGACGAAGCTTTCATCAGGACGGCGTCTTCGATAGGTTTGATTCCTCTGCGTCGTCGACTGGAATCAATCGCGCCCAAAGTCAGCCGCGGCGAGCCGCTCCACGAGGCTTTCGGAAAGGGGATGCCGGCTTACATCGCGCCCTTGATCGCCGCCGGCGAAGCTTCCGGAAATCTTGGAAGCGCCCTGTCGCGCGCCGCCGCCATCCTCGACCGAGAGCTAGATCATTCCTTGAAACGGCTGACGGCGCTCATCGAACCCGTGATGATGCTCGGCATGGGCGCGGCCGTCGGCTCGATCGCGCTCTCGATAATGATGCCGATCTATGACATCTCCAAAGCACTTCAGCATTGATTGTAATACTACCTGATTCCAAGCAAATCAATGATGAGAGATCGCCCATTAATTGAGATTGATCGTGGCATGATAATAGTAGATGCTCTGTTAGCTTTGTCGTTGTCGGTTTTGTTTATCGCAATCATCGCTTCGTCTTCATTGGGAGCACGTCAAATATTCGATTCTGCGCATATCCGTTCGGTTCTTCTTGACGCTTACCAATCGCACGCAGCCGACTTCAATGAAATGATGCCTTATGAATCGCGCGAATTGACATATGCGTCCACAACGGATTCACTAGCGGGAACGGCGATTAAGGCAATTGCTAAATGGTATGGAAACGACCGTATTGAAACTGACATAACTGTCGGATACGCTGATGTTAATGGAAATCTGGCCACGACTTCGCCGATTATGACATTCGTGCAAGTCCGGGCGTTTCCGTTCGCGGATCAATCGGATCCTGCCGGGACGCCGCTTTGCTCGCCGGACTTCGGATCGAATGCTTCAGTTGGTTCCTATGAATACTTGAAAGGTATTCCGATCATTGCTCCGGTCATCACGCCGATCACCTTACCGATCAATCCATTGTTGCCGTTGACCGATTTGATCATAAGGAATGGCATCGCTTACGTCTCAACGAATTCGAATGTTGCGTCCGACCCGGATCTGCAGATCGTCGATATCCATGATGTGAATCATCCGGTGTTACTGTCATCGCTGAACACCGGACCGGGCATTGCCGCCATCGCTCTGGCTGGAAATCATGTCTTCGCCGCCGCTGAAAGCACGGCCGCGCAACTGCACGTGATCCGCATAAACAGCCTGACATCGCTCACGCTGGCCAAGAAATACAAGCTGCCTCTGCCGCAAGCCAGCACTTCGCCGCCGGTCGCAAGCTCGATCTTCTACGACAGGGGAACCGTCTATTTGGGCACGAATAAGTGGGACGGCCAGGAATTCTCGGCGATCGACGTCTCTTCGCCGGAGGATCCCGTGAAAGCCGGCGGCTTCGAGACTGGTACTCAAATAAACGGCATATTCGTCAGGAATGGCGTGGCGTATGTTGCTGATGCTGATCAGAATCAATTAAGGGTGCTTGATGTCAGCGACAAGATAAATCCAAGGCTCGCTTATTCGTTCAGTCCGTCTGGCTGGCAAAGGCAAGAAGGGAAATCGGTAGTCTCGTTCGAAGACGCACTGCGATTCGGACGCGATTCCGGTGGTTACAATATCCCGACTGACTATGAACTGTTCTCGTGGCCAGCTATCCCTTCTCTGCCACCGATTGGAATGTCAGGCACGCCAGGGATTCCAACCTCATCACCGCCTTATTTCAAAGATATTTCCGGTGGCATTTATGGGATCGTGTCTGACCGCGATCGTATCTACGCCGTCACGCGCACGGTCGGCCAAGAATTCGCCGTCTTCGACCGCGCGCTCGCCAGTTCCACCGCTTCCTATTATCAGCTGCCGGTAGCTCCGCAAACCATCGCCTGCGATGAAAACCGCCTCTATATCCTGTCTCATACGGCGCCGGTCATTTATGAAGTTTCGTTCGGCTCTCAATGAACGCGCTCGAGACGCCGGCTTCACGCTCGTCGAAGCGATCTTATACATCGCGCTCTTGTCATTCCTCATGTCCGGTTTCATCAGCTATGCCTACGCGATCAATCAACAGAACCAGTCATTGTTCGACGGTATCGAATCGGCGCAGACCTCATAAAGTCAACCTTCAATCTGGATTTGCCGCGGTTATGTCGGTCATGCTCATCTCCTTCGGCGCCCTCGCCATGTCTCTGGCGGTCCTTGGCGCGGCCGCCGATTATGCCGGTTCAGTTTCTGCCCGCGAGCTTCGCATCCAAGATCAATTGAATCAACAGGCTTGTCAGGATTCAAGAACGCTCATACTGGAAAAGGACGCTTTCGTTTCGGGGACGATTGATTTACCTGAATTCGGCTGCGCCCTGTCGTTCTGATATGTCATTCCCGCGAAAGCGGGAATCTAGGGTGATACTTCTGACCAAAATCTTAAAACCCTGGATCCCCGCCTTCGCGGGGATGACAACAATAATCCATTATCAAAATTAATCCTTAATCGTATGCATATCTCAAATCTTCAATCTTCAATCCGTAATATCCGATCGCGTAAGCGCGGCTTCACTCTCATCGAAGTCCTGGTGGTCATCGGCATCATCGCTGTCTTGGCAGCAGTGGTATTGGTGGCAGTCAATCCTGCCCGCCAATTCAAGCTGGCCCGCGATTCGCAACGCACCGCCAACGTCGAATCAATATTGAATGCCATCCACCAGAACATGTCAGAGCACCGCGGCACTTTCACCTGCGTCGGAGCCGTTCACGCTCTGCCGACGACTTATTCCGTCGTGAAAGTCAGTTCCTCCACGCCGCCTGCAGCCGCCGACATCGCCTCATGTCTGGTGCCGGATTACCTGGCCTCTTTGCCGTTCGACCCGTCAGCTCCCGGCGCTCATTACACCAGTCCGGCTGATTATGACACCGAATACCAGATCTTCCAGGACACGAACGGCCGCGTCACCGCCAGCTCGACCGGTGAACTGACGCCGACCATCTCGACGACCATGTAAGCAAATTATGCTAAAGTTAATCTATGCCTTATTCACGGCGCATGCTTCTGGTCATCATGGCCTGCGTCGCATTCGTAGGCATAGTCGCCGGGCTACGCATGCAAAGACTGGCGGAACAGTCCGCTAACGATCAGGGCTCCGCGCGCGTAGAAAGCTCGGCCAGTCCGGCCGTTCCCTCTAAGATCGAGCCTTCTTTCTTCGGTGCGCCTTCGGGTGTTTCAACATCATCCAAATCAACCAGACCAACTGGCAGTCTTGCTCCATCTGTTCCAATAGTAGCAATCCCCGCCGATACCGTGAGCGCCGAGGCCTACATGGTCGGCGACGTCGCGACAGGGAAGATTTACCTCAAGAAGAATCCCTCCGTCATCTTGCCGGCGGCTTCGATGTCCAAGCTCATAACCGCCATCGCGGCCACGGACTCGTTCGCGCCGACTACGACGATTGAGATCACCCCGGCAGAAGCTTCCGTGGCGCCGGATGGCAGCGCTCTCATGGCCGGCGAGCGATTCACGGCCAGCGAATTGCTGTACCCCATGCTCCTGGATTCTTCCAACATCGCCGCTGAAGCTCTGGCTTCCTCGACGGATCGCGTGCCGTTCCTCCAATTGATGTCTAGCTATGCCTGGGAGGTCGGCATGTCCGGGTCTTTCTTCGCTGACCCGAGCGGTCTTTCGGAATATGACCAAGGATCAGCGCAAGGTTTTTTCATGCTGGCGCAATATCTCTACCGTTCGCGGCCGGACATTCTGGCGATCACGAAGATCGTCAGCATAAGCGTGGCTACGACGACTGGATATGTTCCTTTGGCTACCACGACAGGCTTCGTTCCATCGACCGCGATGGACGCGCCGGTCTCTCACGGCGCGCATGTCTTTGCCAGCATCCATCCGTTCGTGACCGACTCGCGCTTCCTGGGCGGCAAGACCGGCCACACCAATGCCGCGCTCGACACCATGCTCACGATCTTGAACATAAAAGGTCATCCGATCGCTTTCATCGTCCTGCGCTCCCAGAATCGATTGTTGGATACGGATCTGCTGATAGGGAAAGTGGAAGATGCTCTCGTTGGGAATTAACAGGCTTGTTTCTTGATTGTAGGTTATAATGTGCCTATGATTACCATGGCATTGAGCATCGATAAACGCCAATCTGGCCGTTTCTATACGGAAGGCAATCCTTTTGTCTCGTCCCCATTTTTAAATTGGGTTGAAAAGAACGGATTAGATTCTGAAGAAGTTTTGGAACCATTCGCCGGAAGGAATAATCTTGTCAGGGCATTGCGGCAAGTCGGTTTGGCTAAAACTTTCTCATCATTTGACATTCAGCCGACTGATGATGAGGTGGCCTATCGGGACACGCTGAAAGATTTTCCGGCGGGTTTCAAGTTTTGCGTTACCAATCCACCGTGGCTAGCCAGAAATTCTGCAAAACGAAGAGGACTTCTTTTTCCAGAAACGGAATTTGACGACCTCTACAAGCATGCCGTCGATATTTGTTTAAAGAACTGCGAACATGTCGCGGCGATCATTCCGGCGACATTCCTCCAAAGCGGCCTCTTCCGCGGCCGTCTTTCAACTGTGATATTTTTACATGATCAGAGCATGTTCGTCGATACGGAAAATCCCGCCTGTCTTGCTCTTTTCGACGGGATTTCGAAGAGAGTCGAAGTATTCAACGATAACGACAGCATCGGTTTTCTGGACGAGCTTGAGATAAGATTACCGCCCAAGTCCGATTTCGATGTGGACTTTCAATGATCCACACGGAGACTTAGGTCTCATTGCCTTTGACAGCACTCGTGGGCCGTCCATCCGTTTCCTTGACGGTCGAGAGCTTGCGTCTTACAAGATCTGCGTCTCTTCCAGAATGATCACGCGGATAGGATTACGTGTCGACGATCTCGGAAGGCTCATCCAAAAGCTCAATCAGGATATCCGATCATTCAGGGAATCTACGCGCGATGTCTTCTTGACTCCTTTCAAGGGGTTACGGTAAAGATGGCTATTATCGGAGAAGGATGGATTACCGGCTTGCCAGAGATTTTATCGCCAAACATGCCAACACCAGTCCCAGATTTTGAAAAAGAATTCATCCGAGCCATACGGCGCAACCTTACTGATGTGGTAGGGCAGCTGGACTTGGAGAACGAAGGTCTGTTGAAAAAGATCGATACTTTTTCGACCCGCTTCAAATTCCCGGAATCCGCCATCCGTCGCCAGATAAGGAATGATGAGATGTTCAGGGCATTTTTTGCGAAAGACCCCGGCAAGCAGAAGATACACGAGAACATCGCGGCTGACTTTATCAGGAAAATTCCAACGGTGGAGGATTTCAAGCAACTTTCACATGGTGCTCTTCAGCTTGTCCGCGGCGGTATTTTTCCAAAAAAGGAAGCTTTGAGAATGGGAACGACTGCCCAGGCAAAAACGCTTGATTTTTCATGGAAGACCGGCAAATCGAATATTTTCGCGTCTCACAAATACACTAAATCATCCGGGGGAGCGCAGGATAATCAATATAACGATCTTAAGGATTTTATAAGCGAAGCCAACGACTCGAATCTACCAGACACTATATTTCTCGCAATTGCCGACGGTAATTACTATCAACTGTTCGATACAGAAGCGAGAGTCAAGAAGATACAGAGGCTAAAGGATTTGGCTAATCGGAGGAATGTGTTCGCAGTGACTTCTGTAGAACTAGAAAAATTTACTCGAGGAAATCAATAATCGTGTGTCGTAATATGGCTTAATAGAGCCATTTGCGCGCCCTTTCTTATTCCAAAAACACACACAGGTCGAACCTGTGTGTCAATTCACCCACCCCTCGATGAGCTTCTTCGTTTCCTCCGGCCCAGCCACTGAAATACAATCCACGCCGGTGGTCTTGGCCGGGTAATCATTGCCGCCGTAGAAGAGCGCGTCGCCGACGAAGAGCATGCGGCTTATCGGTATTTTCAGGTATTGCTCGAGCTTGTGGATGCCGTAAGCCTTGTTGACGCCGCGGCGGGTGACGTCGATCGAAGTGGTGCCGCCGATCCTGACGTCGAACTGGGGGATCTTTTCTTTGAGAATGTCGGCGATCGCGCCGCGCTTCTCGTGCTTCGGGTCCCATAGCAGCTTCTCTCCCAAAGGAGCTGATTGGCCCAATGCTGAGAAGGTTATCTGTGAGCCGCGGTCTTCGATGATCGGCCCGTAAGCCTTGACCGGAGTCTGGTAGCCGGCGGCCGAGAGAGCCGCGTGGAAAGCATTCATGACGGCTGTCTTCTCGTTAGGAAAGAGATTCTCGGCGTATTCTTCCGTCCAAGCGCCTTTCCAGACGAACAGCCGCGTGCCGGAGGTCGGCAGAAGATAGAGACCAGCGAATCCCTCGACGCCGTTCGGCAGGGACGCCAGGAATTCAGTCTGAAATTGATTATAAGTGCCGCCGGAGATGACGGCGACTTTTTTCTGCGCCAGCAACCGCGATAAGAGAGCGCCCATGTCGGCGCGCATCGTGGATTTGGCCGGCGTGAGCGTGCCGTCGAGGTCGAAGATGATGAGATCCTTATCGGGGAGGGCCATGGGATTGCTAGATTTCCATCATCTTCAAGAGCGCCGACATCTTGACCGTCGCTACGCCGACGACGGAGTCGGCCGCGCCGTAATAGATGAAAGCCGTGCCGCCGCGCACGACCATGCCGCAAGGGAAGACTACGTTGGGCATGGCGCCCTTGCGCTCATACTCGGTTTCCGGCTCGAATAGCGGGATAGCGGTGCGCGCCTTGACGATGGTCGGATCCTTGAGGTCAAGGAGAACGGCGCCGACGCGATAGGTGGTGCTCCAAGACACGCCGTGATACAGAAGGAACCAGCCATCTTTGGTCTTGACCGGCGGAGCCGATATGCCGACCTTGCCGCCGTCCCACATGCCGCGGCGCGGCGAGAGGATCTCTATGCATTGGTCGACTTTCTCCTTTGAGAAATCCAGCGAGTCCACGAAATCGGCGCAGACGCTCTCATGCACGCGATGGAAGACCAGATATTTGCCGTTGACCGGTTCCGGCAGGATGGCCGCGTCCTTGTCGGAAATGGAAGGCGGCGTGATGGCCTCGGGCTCGCTCCAAGCCGACCAATTGCGCTTCAGGAAATCGTCCTCGCTGATCGAGGAGATCGCCACGCGCGGCGTCGAGCCGTCATAAGCGGTGTAAGCCATATAGAGCCGGTCGCCGATCTTCATGACGCGCGGGTCCTCGCAGCCGTAGCCGCCACCATCGTTCTTGCGCTCGAAACCGGCTCTCGGCGAATAGATCGGCTTGTCCAGACGCTCGTCGATGGACAGCCCGTCGGACGAGATCGCGTAGCCGACCGTGGAGATATTGTCGGCCGAGAGCGCGCGGTAGAGGATGTGGGTCTTGCCTGCCTTGCCGTCAGGCAGATCGCCGAGGTCGATGGCCGCCGGATTGAAGGTGCCGCGAGCTTCCCAGAGCACGCCGGGCCTGGGCGCGATGATGGGATTTCCCGGGAATCGCTTGATCGGAGGCCTGCCCGGGCCGCTCAAGCTCTCGAGCAGGTTCTCGAGGGGCACCGTGGCCACGGCGCAATGCGTGTCAGCCGCGCCGTAATAGATCTCCAGCCGCTCGCGCTTGTCAGCGCCAGTGCGGATCATGGCGCCGGTCGGGAAGACGATGTGCGGGACATGGCCGACTTCTTCGTAATAGGCCTCGGGCGACATGATTGGGCCTTTGGTGCGTCCGATGACGCGGCGCGGATTCTCGAGATCCAAGAGAAGGACTTCCACGCCGAAGACCTGGTCGCCACGGCCGTAGCGCTGGATGTGCGAATAGACGACTAGCCAGCCTTTCTCGGTCCGGAGCGGCGGCGCTCCCAATTCTAGGTGGTCGTCGGGCAGGCGGCGCACATGGAGCTTGTGAGAGTCGAGGTTGCTCCACCATTTCTTCCAGAACTCCGGCGACCAGATCTCTTCCGGCCGGTCGAATTCGGCGTAGCAGATGTCGGACGGCTTGCGGTCGGTGTTGACGGTCAGGATGGCTGCCATCTTGCCGTTCACTTTCTCGGGAAAAAGGCACATGCCTTTGGCGTTGAACGGCGTGACGATATGCTTTTCGTCGATCGTCTTCAAGTCGCTGGAGACGGCTACGGCGACCTTGATGTTGTCGGCCGAGAATGGGATGCCGGAAAGCGCGGTATAGAAGATATAATACTTTCTGCCGAGCTTCAGTGACGCGCGGATCCTCGCAGCCATAACGGTCATAGTCCTGGTCGGGCAGGATTAACGGCTTGCGATCCTCATAATGGATGCCGTCGTTAGCGACGGCGCGGCCTATGACCGACATCGGCATGTGAGGCTCTTTCAGGAGGTCTGGCTCCGACATGGCGCGGTAGATCATGACGGTCTTCTTGCCGTCCATGACCGGACAGCCGTTGAAAGCCGCCGCGGCTTCCCACGGGTGCTCTTTCATGGGCGAGAGCAGGGGATTGCGTTCAGAGCGAGTGAGGGTGAACATGAGAGTCAGGGGTTAGGAATTAGGAAATTAGGGTTTAGGGAATGGAATGATTCATGTCAATTGTACCATGAATGGCTATTATCTAGAGCCATGGAATGTGCATAAATAAGGCTGTATTTCTTGGGGTTGACGAATATTGCGTATTGTGCTATACTTGATACAGAAAGATCATTACATACCAGTGTGGTAGCTATAGCCAAAAGGTACTGATTTTTCGGTATCTCCTGGCTGTGGCTACCTTGTGGTGGCTACAGCGAACGTCTATCCAAACGTTTGAAAACAGGATACGTTCGCGGATCACGTCACCGCAAAACCGATTATGAAAAAAGTAACATTGTTGGCCTATCGCAATAACCAAACCTGGCAGGCACTGCAGGAAGCAGTTCAAGCCAAGGCCGCGAAGAAAGCGGCATCCGGCAAATCGGAGCTTCTTGTGAAGATCTTCGAGCCGACGGATGGACCTGACGTCATCGACGCCTGGATCGATTCCGCCACACCCGAGTACGAGTTCGCGCAGACCGTCACCGACGGTACTGTCGGATCACGGCTTCAAGAGAAGGGATTCAAGCTCGAATGGCCAGACCACGACAACCTCAATTGCTACTTGGACCTCAGGCATAAGGAGCGGTACACCACGATGTCCCTCGAGGATGTCATGAAGGCGGCATACCTTCGCATCAACGAAGCTGTGAAGCCGGATCTCTGGGTCATTGTCACCAACAACTTGAGTGATTATGATCCATTCGGCATCATGGGCGAGGAGAGGTACAACGAGAAGGTCACTCAAGCTGAACGCGACGCCTACGTGGAGAAGTTCAGGAGCCTCGTTCCGTCGGGTCAGGTTGTCGAGGTCTTCCCGTACAGCGGCCGGCACAACCCGAGCTCGACCTTCAACCGGAACGCCATCAAGGGCAGGAGGGTGGTGATGATTTGTCACCATCACGCCGCGCAGGGCCTCGGCAAGCCGGGACCGCTCGACGGATCGTTGGAAGGGTCGCTCTGTTTGGACACATTGCCTGACGCCTTCCTTCCAAACGTGTGCGAGTTGATCCGCGTGGACGACATCATCGGCGGCGATGTGATCGAGAAGATCCGCAAACGCCTGATGGCCGGCGACTAGTGATGATTTATGGAGCAAGGTTCTATCCCTTGCTCCCTCAACTGGGTTTATGATCGCAAGATCGCAAATCCTGAGAGTTCAGTTCTTTGATACAAGGTGTTTAGCCACAGCTATTAGGTCTTGAGTTTCAAGGCTTGATAGCTGTGGCTACCATGTTGGTGGCTATACGCAAACGTCTACTCAACCGTTTTGAAACAGAGTACGTCCGCGGATCACGTCACCGCATTTACTGATTATGATTAACCCTATCGTTGAAGGCGCGTTGGATGCACAGTTGGCCAAGATGCTCGGTCAAAAGATCCCCAACTATGAATTGTTGCGGGCGAGGGTACCGGGTATCGACCAGGTGATGATGGCTCCTCCAGAAAAGAATGTTCAATTCTGGTGGACTGACCACCACTTGGATGTTTGGATCGAGCATGTCACCACGGCGGGAACACTTCGTGAGTTGCTCGAAAAAAGCACTTACGATGAACGCTATCCGGGTTGGTTGTTCGTCCCTCCTTGGGAGGAAGATGAGCATGGGTCGTGTTATCAGGGTATTTACGATGGTGGTTCAGACCAATACCGCGTGAATCTCCTTGAGATCGACTACCAAATCTGATAGCGCATCCTGCACTGCGGCTTCAGCACGCGGGCTACTCACACTAGCTGGCAACAGAATCGTGTGTAAGGGCCGGCAATCGCTGACCCTACTGTATCGAGATGTGTTATCTCGACTGATGATTCCGAAAGGATGAAACAGGTAGCTCATTCAAAACAAAGACGTTTAAGAGACCGTCATTAAACAACTTAGGTATGCAGACAACCTCACTGCTTGTACATTGTTATGAATCCAATAATGAAGTTCTATGCCGCAATGTTGGCTTATCTTAGAGCCGATGTGGAAATCGAAGGCGCAGTCGCCAAGATCATCCAGCTCGCCAAGGAAACTTCTCCGTCGTGGGAAGCGACCGAAGAGAGCGTCACGTTCCTCGAGCTGTGTTGCAACAGGAACAGTTCGGTGAAGGATGACGATGAATGGTCAACTGCCATGAACGACTTCGTCAAGGCCGCCTTCAGAGACCTTTCGGTCCTGAAGAATCCGGCGGCGATGGGGCTGTTCGGTACGATCGCTGAAAAGGTCCTTCCTAATCCTACGGATGACATGCTCATTTGGGCGCGTACTATCAAAGAGCGTCCTGATGGCAGCGCGGTCATCATCCTGCATGTGAGCGATCTCGATCGGTTCCGCTCTATGATCGAACACCACGATTTTGTGGATAACTCCACGAATTGTGCTACCTTGGAGGAAGCGATCCAGATCGGGTCGTGAACTAGCAGGCTTTGAAGAGTGAGCTTATCACCTTGCCCCGCTTGGCATTTGCCGGCGGGGTTTTAACTTGGTCGGTAGTTTTTTGTACACTGTTAAACACCCCCAAAAAACCGGCTTCACGCCCGCTTTTCGGCTTTCAGACCTTTCTCTTTACGCTCCAACTCGATCATACGCCGGGCGATCATTGTCGGCAAAGTCATCAGGACGAAGCCGAGTCCGAATATGGCGAGAATGAGGTATCCGATGAGCGAGTTATTCATTGTGATTGTGATTATTTTGATAATTTAACGCTAAGTCCGATGAAGAACAGAGCAGATATCGTTCCGAAGAATGCCGTCATCGGGCTGAAATCATTGAAAAGCGAAGGGAACACGACTGACGCGACGCAAACAATGCCCATATCGCCTGAGATCTCCGCGATCCTGTCCGTTTGGTGGTATGTTATCCGATGGTATCTATAGAACATACCAGTTAAGTTTAATGGAAAAATCCCGCCGGTCAATATTGAAAATATTTTTACGCGTGTCCTGATTAGAAATTAGGTCAATTAGGTCAATTAGAAATTAGAAATTCTTGCTAGACTTTCCCATACTTGACCAACCAGTCTAGCAATGGTTTGAGCGGCGTCTCGGCCATGCAGGTGTGCTTGTCGCCGCCGCCGTAATAGACGAAGAGCTTGTCGTTCTTCACGACCGCGCCTGTGGCGTAGACGATGCCGGGCTTGCCGTCATTCTCGTAAGCCATGTCCGGAGTGAGGATGGGCTGGGGCGAACGGTAGAGCATCTTGGTCGGGTCTTTGAGATCGAGGAGCATGGCCCCGACCATGTATTTGCCGGGCTTGACGGCGTGATAGAGGACCAGCCAGCCTTGGCTAGTCTTCAAGGGCGGCGTGCCGGCGCCTTTGGTGATCTCATCCCAATAGCCCTTGCGGTCGCTCTCGCTGGTGCCGTAGCCTCCGTGGTCGGCCGAGCTCCGGATGGGCGGCATGGCGTCGAGGCTGTCGACATAGGCGATCATGACCTTAGGAGCGATGCTGTGCAGGATGGCGTACTTGCCGTTGATCTTCTCGGGGAAGATGACCCAGTTCTTGCTGCGGGCTTTGGCGGATGAGATCAGGATCGGCCGCTTCCATCTCCAGCGGCCCTTCTTCATGTCTTCGAGCGAGATCGAGGTCAAGCCGATGCGCATGTTGTCCCAGCCTTCAAAAGCCGTGTAGGTCATGTATATCCGATCACCGATCCGTGTGACTCGCGGGTCTTCGGCGCCGCCCCATCCGCCGCCGGAAGGATGCATGACGATGTCATAGCGGCGTTGTTCGGCCGGGATGCTGCCGCCGTCCGGCATGCCGGCTCCGTGCACCGGCACGTATACCGGATAAGGCGAGCGGCTGTCGACGCGCCGGCCGTCCTTGGAAGTGGCGTGGCCGATCCTAGATAGGCCGTCGCGTCCGGCGGCGCGATAGAAGATATGAGTGAGGCCCTCGTCGTCTTCGACTGCGGCGGGATTGAAAGCGCCCTCGGCTTCCCAGTCGCGCTTACCGTCCGGAGACATGATCGGATTGTTCGGCTCGCGCGTGAGGTTGTATGGCCGTCGGTGACGCTTGAGATGTTCGTGCAATTCCAGGATCGCCCATAGGCAAAGGGCGGCGAAGAGGGAGGAGAGGGCGGCGATTGTCAGTTGGTCGAAGATCATTTGTGCTACATGTGGTAACTACTTACGAGGTTTTGCGAGCGGTGCGCTCGCCTTCACTTGCGGCCATACTTGTCTTCCAGCCTGACGATGTCATTCTCGTCGAATTCTCCGAAAGACAATTCCAAGAATGAGAGGACAGCCGAGCCGCCGCTCACCCGATGCTTCATCAGGCGCGGGATGAAGCAAGTATCTCCAGTTTTTAATTTCAATGATTGTTCGCCTATCTCCGCCATGCCGTCTCCGGAAAGCACCAGCCAGAATTCGTCTCTTCGGTGGTGGAATTGGAGGCTCAAGGATTCTCCGGGGTTGACGTCGATGACCTTGACCATGGCCGGCGCGCCGGTGTCGCGCGTCAACCACAACTCTTCTCCCCAGGGCCTTTGTTCGCGGTAGGGTTTCGGCGGTTGCATATGTTCTTGAGCCTTTATTATATCACGCAATAGACGTCAAATAGCCGTAAAAACTGTTGACAACTGTGTCAAGGCCTGTTTTTCAAGGGCTTGCGTCCAAGAATGCCAGCCGGTCGGTTTTGAACATCCATTCCGCGATGTGGTATATGCTATAGGTGATGAAGAAAGCCGAAGCCACGTCGATCGAATAGTGCAAATGGCCCAGAAGCACAACGACGCCGAAGAATGCCGAAGCGGCGATGCAGAATAGCCGCACGATCTTATTTTTCCAGAAAGCCAATCCCATAAGGAATGGCAATCCGGTATGCGCCGAGAAGAACAGGTCCGATCCGGAGCTGAAGATGAAGAAATTGGCATTGTCGGTGAGATGCTGGATCCAATTCTCGCCGAAGACGTCCATGGGGATCTGGTCCGGATACGGGCCGATGTGGGTGAGTGAGATGAAGATCGCGCGGACTATGACGAAGAGCGCGATCGATTTGGCCAGGAATGGGATCTGCTTCGGGTGTCGGAAGGCAATCGCCGCCATGATGGCCCAGAAGACCAGCGGCCCCCAGATGAACAGCAAGTCGACGTCGATGACAGGCGTGTTGGAGAGCACGATGTCGGTGACGGCGTTCGAGGCGCGATCGGCGGCATAGAGCGAGGCGAAATAATTTGCGACCAGGCTGATCAATATGAGCGCGAAGCCCCAGATGAACGATTTCGCGAACTGCTTGTCCCTGAAGCATTCGGCGTAGCGCTCACGGATCTTTTGGAAGCGGGAAGGAGTGGTGTCCATAATCGGGTTTTGTTGTTAGAGAGTATAACATATCTTAGATTCTGTGATATCATCTCCTCATGAGACTCGCTACTTTTAATGTAGAATTTCTTTTTGATGAAGGTGAACATAAGCATTCGGGTAAGGCTTGGATCTACACCGAAGAATATGTCACTGCTCGAATCGAACACCTAGCTAAAGTGTTCGTTGAGATCGATGCAGATATTCTCTTTTTACAAGAAGTCGCCTCTGTCGGTGTTATCGAAAGAATTATCAAGAAAACAGGAAAGGATTACTCATATTTTCTAGCTACGCCGGATAAGAATAGTGTTGGGAACGCGGCTATCTATAAGAGCAAGGAATGTGTTTGCGAATCAGTACCGGCAGTCACTGATTTTCCAGTTATGGTCGAAGGAGACAAGGATTCCATCGGTCCAAGACTATATTCTAGGCGTGCTTTCGCTCACATTATGATATCCTATAAGGGCAAGCCCCTGCATCTCTTTGGTCTACATTTGAATTCGCGCTTCTTCATACACCTTCATCACAAAGACATGATGCCTGTACCGATTGATACTCAAATTGAAGCGGCGGACGGCCTTATTCGTTCAGAGATATTCCGTTCAATCCAAGCGCGCAAAATGCGTCAAGCAATCGACGAGATATTCGCCGTCGACAAGCAAGCTCAAGTCGTTGTCATGGGAGATTTCAATTCAGTTATGCGTGATACGCCGTTCCGGGTCATTCAAGGCGAATTCATGACTCACGACGATGCGCTCATCTTTCCAATATCATATGTGCCTATTGAGAGGCGGTATTCATTTATTGGAGATTACGGAGAAAAGCTGATCGATTACATTCTAGTCTCAAAGAGCCTTGAATTGTCGGTGAAATCATTAAGTATTTTGAATGAGACGCTATCGCAACATAGCAATAAACCACCGGTTCCGTCTTTCGTAGAAAGCGACCATGCGCCGATAGTAGTTGAGTTGAAATAGTATGGTCTGTCAAGATTGACGGAGTGAAGAGTCTTGTTATGATTGTGGAGTTCGCGAACGCATGGCCGGTGAAGAAAGAATTGCCGGCTTTTTTGTTTAGTTCGAGATCAATCAACACGATGCCGATGCCATCACGAAAATTCCGGTGCAATCACGCTTACATAGACGGCGCCAATCTGCATAAAGGCACCATGAGCCTCGGTTGGCGCGTCGATTACAAGAAGTTATATGTATGGCTCAAAGACAAGTATCGAATAAAGAGGGCTTATATCTTTCTTGGATATCTGCCTGAGTTCGACAGGACTTACGCAAAGATGAGCGAGGCCGGATTCCTGGTTAGATTCAGGGATGTCACCAGAGATGCCGATAACAAGATAAAAGGAAATTGCGATACAGATATGGCAGTGTGTTCCGTACGCGACGTGCATGAATCAGTGTTCGATAAGGCGGTCATTGTTTCTGGCGATGGTGACTTCGATTGTCTTATCAGATATCTTCAGGAAAAAGATAAGATGGCGGGCATCCTTTCACCGAACAAGTGGTGCTCCATCCTGCTTTTAAAGACTGGCGCACCGATTGTCTATCTGGATGATTTCAAAGAATATGTCGATTTCCATAGATAACACAAAGGAGCCGGTTTGGCCCCCTTGGAATGACAGGGCCTCCGATGAGGACGATACCTCATAAGAATCCCTATCGTCGTATAACGCGTAAATTTTAGCAATTCGAATCACTAAGTCAACATTGAATGAATTGCCGATTAATGTTATAGTTCGGCGCGTGTCCAAAAGACCTCCAACAACCTCGAGCCGATCGCATGACGGCAAGCAGGGCAATCATAGGACCGGCATCATCTCCACGACGCAGAAAGGCGCCGGTTACATAGATGATCCGGACCCCAAGAAGGATTCGATCTACATCGAACCGGGTTTTTTGAATACCGCCTTGAACGGCGATACCGTCGAAGTCGTGCTGAAAGAGAAGAATATCCGCGGCAAGAAGCAATTCGTCGGCGAAGTCGTCAAGATCGAGAGCCGCGACAAGCAGGACTATGTCGGCATTGTCGGCAGCGATTCGCAAGGATTCTACATCACGCCTGACGATCGCAAGATGTACGTGAATGTCAGGATCATGCCAGCTGATTCGAATGATCATTCTAATAAGCATTCAAGTGAGGCTTCTCTTGTCATTCCCGCGATCCGCCAGCCGGCGGACGGAATCCAGGGTCATGCTGCTGCAACTGGTTCCAATGACAATCAACCGAAAATTCAAAAGGATGACAAGGTGCAAGTCAAATTGAATCCTTGGACGAACTCAAAGATCTGGCCTACGGGCGCAGTCATTAGAGTCCTCGGCAAGAAAGGGAATAACAATGTGGAAATGGAAGCTATCGTCCTCGAGAAAGGCTTCCAAGTCGGTTTTCCGGCGGCAGTTGAGAAAGAAGCCGAGGCAATCGAATCCGCCAGCCGGCGGACGGAAAAATCCATAAGCCCCGCCGAGCTCGCCCGACGCCGCGATATGCGGGAGACGCTCACTTTCACGATCGATCCGTTCGACGCAAAGGATTTCGACGACGCGATCTCATTTAAAGTTTTGGAGGAAGGGAACCTCGAGAAAGGGAAGCAGGAATCGCTTACTCATTCGGAAGGGCCGGCGTCGTCGCCTGCTGGCGCCGCGCCTCAGTCTCGCTCGCCTTCGCTCGCTCCGAATGTCCCTTCGAATTCACAAGCGATTCCTGCTTCCTCTTCCTCTCATTCACGCCCACCGAAGCTCTATGAGATCGGCGTGCATATCGCCGACGTCTCGCATTATGTCCGGCCTGGAACCGCTCTCGACGATGAAGCGGTCAAGCGCGGCTGCTCCGTCTATCTGGTGGACCGCACCATCCCGATGCTTCCAGAGGCGCTCTCAAATGGCCTGTGCAGCCTGAATCCCCACGAGGATAAATGCTCATTCTCGGCGATATTCGTCATGGACGACAAGGCGCGCATCCACTCGCGCTGGTTCGGCCGCACCGTCATGAATTCCGCGCATCGATTCACGTACGAGACTGCCCAAGCCGTGATTGATGGCAATCCTGAAGCGGCTGTCAAATATTCGAAAGGCGTTCAAACGAAAGCTTCGGCCGAGGCTGGCATGAAGCACCGCGAAGTTTTGCTCACCCTCAATCGTCTGGCAAAAATATTGCAAAAAGAGAAGTTCTCGAAGGGCGCCATCGAATTCGAGCAGGACGAGATCAAATTCAAGCTCGACCAGAATGGCCGGCCGACCGGCGTCTATGTTGTCGAGCGCATCGACACGCACAAGCTCGTCGAGGAATTCATGCTCCTGGCCAACCGCGAAGTCGCCAAGTACATATATGATTCGATCAAGCGGAAAGGAGCTCGCGACACCGGCGCCATATACCGCATCCACGACGCGCCCGACCGCGATAAGATCAAGAGCCTGGTCTCTTTCGTCAATGCTCTCGGCTACACTCTGCCGCACAAGGACGGCATCGTGACCGCGCATGACATCAATCATCTCTTGGACCAGATCGAGGACACGCCGCACGAATCGCTCATCCGCACCGCCACGATCCGTTCCATGCAGAAGGCTATATATTCCACGGCCAATATCGGGCATTTCGGATTGGCGTTCGATTTCTATACGCATTTCACTTCGCCGATACGCCGCTACCCGGACCTTCTGGTGCATCGCGTCCTCGCCAAACATCTCCACAACGAGCCGTTCGCCGACCGTGACATCCAGGCTTTTCAGAAGATCGCCGAGAGCTCGACAGCGCGAGAGATAGATGCAGCCCAAGCCGAGCGCGAGTCCAAGAAATTGAAACAGGTCGAATACATGTCGACGCGCGTGGGGCAGACCTTCGCTGGCACGATCTCCGGCGTGACCAATTGGGGCATGTTCGTCGAAGAGGACGAGAGCAAGTCCGAAGGCATGATCAGGATCGGCGCGCTTGGCGATGATTACTACGAGTTCAACGAGAAAGCTTATTCCATCGTCGGCAAGCGCACCAAGAAGAAATTCCAGCTCGGCGACAAGATCACATTCAAGGTCGTCTCGGCCGATCTCGACCGGAAGATGCTGGAGTATGAGGTGGGGAAAGGGAAGTAAAAATTAGCAGCTAGTTCTTAGCCACTAGTATGCGTGAAAAAGTCTTCGAAATATGCTAATGTACTTTACATGACTACGCAAAGCCTGATCCAACAGCTCGAGAAAACCCGCAATTCCAAGATCATCACTTATGTGACCAGCGATCGTCTGGGCCCTTTGAATGCACGGGTCGCCATGGACATAATCCCGATAATCGCTGAACAGCTTCGTGCCATCGGTAAGACTGACAACATCGATCTCTTTCTCTACAGCGCCGGCGGCGACACCATGGTTCCGTGGCGTTTGGTCTCGATGATTCGCGAACATTGCAAGAAGTTCTCGGTCATAGTTCCGTACAAGGCCCACAGCGCGGCTACAATGATATCTCTCGGTGCCGACGAGATCGTCATGAGCGATTTGTCGGAACTGTCGCCGATAGACCCTTCGACTGCCAATGTCTTCAATCCAGGCGATCCGCAGAACATCCAGAATAAGATCCCGATCTCGGTCGAAGACGTCATGGCTTATTTCGATCTGGCCAAGAATAAGTTCGGCATCAAGAGCGACGAGGAATTGACCAAGGTCTTTAATAAGCTTGTCGAAGCAAATCCGCAAATTCACCCATTGGCTCTTGGCAATGTCAACCGCATCCACAATCTCATCCGTATTCTGGCCAAGAGGCTCTTGAAAAGCCACGCGGTGCCGATGAAAGAAGCAGACATCGAGACTATCGTCGATTTCTTCACGGAGAAGCTCTATTCGCACCAGTACATAATTGGCCGCAAAGAAGCCAAGGAAGAGCTTGGACTTTCGACCGTCGTCTACGCAAGCGACGCTCTGGCAAAGATGATGACTGATCTCTACGATGAGTACCGCAAGGAAGTCGGTCTCGGCGCCACTGTTTGGAGTCCGGAACTCGAGCTTGGCGCTCTCAACCAGACGCAAAAATCCTACAAGATTGCTTTCGTCGAGACTGCCAAGTCGTCCAGTCATTTCGGCATCACTTTCGAATTCAAGCGCCAGCAGATCATGGTCCAGCAGATGACGCCGCAAGGCCCGATTCAAGTGCCGCAGGAACAAGTCGGATTCAGGGCGGTCAAACAGGGGTGGGAGGCGCAATAATATGATACAATATTAAAACCGTAAAAACATGAACAATAACCTTATAATTTCAAAATATGATACATATGTGCCGATCATGTCGCTTGGTAAGACAGGTGATCAAAGCCTGTCAATCACATCTTTGTGCATAGTCTTATTGTGTACAACGAGCGTTCTTTCCAGTTCCAGCACATATGGAGCTACCTTAAACGCGGAGAATATGACTGGCTCTAACACTATCGTGCAAAACATAGAGTATCGCCTCGGGGTCGACCTGGGCGCAAGGACTGACGCTGAATTGAGAAAGACTCTGAAGGAAAACGGTGCCGGACCTTTGTATAAACTCCTACAAATGGCCTATGGCAAGAAGAAGAAAGAGGCGTAAGGATGATGACTTCGGATTCATTTCCAATAAGTCACTGCGGTCGGATATCAAGGATGCTCTCGGCTTTGCCGCGTGGCTGATCGGCGCGTCCGGTAAAAAGATAAAAAAAGAACATCGGCGCGAACTGCATCGCGCTGTTGTCATGTACATAGCTTCAGTCGTAGAGGCTCTGTGTCTGTATCTAATGGATACGCACGGTCTCAAGATCAAGGAGACCAGATACAAATCGCCACTTCAAATCAAATTACCTGCGGATGTTTCAGTTCCGGCCGGAAAGACCCTCGCGCTCGTTTGGTGCGAGCAATCTACGCCCGCGCTTCCGAAGACGCCCTTCAGTGATTCAATCAACAGCTTATCGAACGGCCGTGTCGTCAAACAATCATTCGCCGCCAAGCTTCATTGGTTGCGTAACAAGCGCAACACACAACATTTGTATGCTAGAGAATCGAAGGTAGTTTCGAAGAAGGATGTGACGAAAGCGATCGAGATCCTCTCAATGTTATTCGGATACATGGAAAGATAAAATTCTACATGAAACCCCCCGAAATCCTTCAGCTCAAGTTGACTTTGAACGGCAGCCAGCCGAATGTCTGGCGTCGAATTCTTATTCCGGCCGACTATACTTTCTTCGACTTGCACTGCGCCATTCAGAGCGCCATGGGATGGACGGACAGCCACTTGCACGCTTTCCGCTTCACGGACAAGAAGAGACTGCGAGATTCAATTAACATCGCCACGCCCATGCCTGAAGACGACAGATATCGCGACAGGATCACTGATGAGCGGCTGACGCGGGTCAAGGATTATCTCGGAGTCGTTTCCAAACAATGCGTCTACGACTATGACTTCGGCGACAGCTGGGAGCATACGATTCTTCTGGAAAAAATATTGCCGAAAGTTAAAGGCGTGAAATATCCGCAGTGCGTCGCCGGCAAGAACGCCTGTCCTCCCGACGATTGCGGCGGCATCTGGGGATATGCTGAATTGATCAAGACCGTCAAGAATCCCAAGCATCCCGAGCACGCCGACATGCTCGAATGGTTGTGCATAGATAGTCCTGAAGATTTCGACCCGACAGAGTTCGATCCGGCCAAAGTCGATTTCGAGGACCCGAAGAAGCGTATTGTCGAATGGAACAAAGGTTTCGGTCCGCCGGTAGTCTCCAAGAAAAAGAAAAATATCTAAAATTCTTCTTGTGCGCGGCCAAGCCGCTTGATTTTTAGCCAAAAAAGCGCTATGTTTAAGGCACTTTTATGCTAGCTTCTTCCACAGGATTATCAATAGGTTGGCAGCATTTTTATGGGTGGCTTAATCCATTCACCACCTTTCTTGCGGCCCTAGCAGCAGGTTGGTTTGGTTATCTTCAATATAAAATTAATAATCGATTGAAAGAGCTTCAGGATTATGTTGGAATCTCCATAATTCCTCTTAAAGATCTCAAACTTCAAATTACAAATGTTGGGAGAACCAATCTTTATTTGCATAGGTGGGAAGTTGGCGAGAATTCAGACACATTTGATAAACCAATCTTGATTTCTGCTGAAGGTCGAACAAATTTAATTATCACTCTTCATCCATATATCATAAACCGTAAGATGGCTAAATTTTATCTTACCGATGAATCAAATAGGAAATTTTTGTCAGAAGGCGCGGTTATTCTTGAGCCATTACAATCTACTCCCATATTATCTGAAATTCGTCTACCATCTCAACAAGAAAATACAGCTGTTACTGCTACACCAATAGTGGCTGGAGTCTCAATTCAAGTTAACATGGTTGCATTCTCATACAGAACGCGACCATTTCAATGGAATATTTAACCCATGCCCACCCTCAACTGGATCGGAAAAGACAAGATCGTCGACCATGACAAGGAGGTGCCTTTCCGCCTGCTCCGCAAGAACAAGAGATTGTCGCTGGGGGCGAAGAGCGAGAACATGATTGTCGAAGGCGACAACCTCGAGGCGCTCAAAGCCCTGATGCCGTTCTATTACCACAAGGTCAAGTGCATATACATCGATCCTCCCTATAATACCGGCAATGAGAAGTGGGTCTACAACGACAACGTCAATTCACCTCAAATCAAGGAATGGCTTGGAAGGGTAGTCGGTGCCGAAGGCGAGGACCTGACGCGGCACGACAAATGGCTGTGTATGATGTATCCGCGCCTCCAGCTCCTCCGAGATCTCCTGCGCGACGATGGCGTCATCTTCGTGTCCATAGACGACAACGAGCATTGCGATCTGCGCATGGCCATGGATGAGATATTTGGAGAGGAGAATTTTATCACTACGATTATTTGGCAGAAGAAATACGCTGCATCGAATGATGCCAAATATTTTTCTGACAACCATGACTTCATTGTTTGTTATGCAAAAATAAAGAATAAGAGATGGCACCAATGAGGGTGGCTGGGTTCGTAATCTCTTGCCAAGAACAGATAAGCAGGACTCGCTCTATAAGTATGATAGCCATGATGGAAAGGGATTATGGAGGCCGGACAATCTAACTGTTAAAACATACTCAGCCGCTTATGATTTTCCAATAAAAAATCCATAAGACTGGCAAAAGCTATAATCCGACGAAAGGAAGATCATGGCTCACAAACAAAGAGACTATACAAAAATATATTAACGAAAAGCGAATATTTTTCGGTAAAAATGCTCTGGGCGCTCCACAATTGAAAAGGTATTTAAATGAGGTTCAATCTGGCGTGGTACCTCTTACGACTTGGTTATATGATGAAGTCGGACATACTGATGAAGCCAGGAAGGATCTTAAGTCAATTTTTTCGACTGATCAATTTCCATTTGATAACCCTAAACCTGTTCGCTTGATAAAGCGAATAATGCAGATTGCGACTGAAAAAGGCGACATCATCCTCGACTCCTTTGCCGGCTCTGGCACAACAGCGCAGGCGGTTTTGGAATTGAACAAAGAGGACGGCGGGAATAGGAAATTCGTCTTGGTGGAATTGGAGAAAGACATAGCGCGGAAGATCACGGCGGAGCGGGTGCGGCGCGTGTCGAAGAATTTGAATGGAGCGTTTGATTACATGGAGCTTGATGGCACGCTGTTCAATGCCGATCAAAAGATAAGCAAAGAGGCGAAATTCGATGATCTCGCGATGTACATATATTTCACGGAAACCAGCTGGCACGGCGATAAGGAAGCGATCAAAGGCAATTTTATCGGAGAGAATAACGGCACGAAATATTATCTGATCTTCGACGGGTCGAGAGAGAATGAACTGGACGAAGCGTTTCTGAAGAAGATAAGCGATACCAAAGCGAATAAGGTCGTGTTCGCCGATAGGTGCGAGCTTGGCAAAGGGATATTGGCGAGGCACAAGACCACTTTCAAGCAGATCCCGTATGAGGTGAAGGTGTATTAAAAATATGCTGATTTTACATTCATTAAATAAAAATTTGTTTAGCATCCTCTCGACTGTGGGTGTCTTATTGGCAGCATATTTTTCTTATCGATCAGCAAAGATGTCAGAACAAGCCAATAAAGCAAATTTTAGTCCACTGATAGTACCTAATACAATTTCATATATTCCCGCCGGTGATTACTTAACAAATGGAAAACCATGCGAGTCATCTTTTAATATGACTATTGAGAACAGGACTGAATATAAAAATGCCTTCGCTAAGAATGTAGCCATTGAAATAGGTGGTAAGGTTTGGTGGAAGATTGAATCCCTAAATCCAAGCCAATCAGTTGGTTTGAATACCAATGATAAATCTATTGATGAATTTCTTTCGAAACTAATTCAAATTACTTACGAAGATGTATTAGGTAACAAATTCAAGACTGAATGTTTGTCGGCGGATAAAGTCACTAAGGATCCTCTCTATGGAGATATAGAACAAACAGCAACACACATAAGATTTAATTGGCGTTATATCCAAATATAAATTCCATGCAACTCAAAGACTACCAACAAACTGTTATAGACGAACTGCAAAAATATGTTAAAGAGACGCGGCATTTTTCGAAGACGGACGCGGGGAGCTTGGCGTTCATAACGCTGACCAATAAGCCTTACAATCGCGTGCCAGAGCTCGGAGACGCGCCTTTCGTGTGCGTCAAGGTGCCGACCGGCGGAGGCAAGACGCTCGTCGCGGCGCACGCGATCGGAGTGCTGTTCGACGACTATTTTCCGGAGCGAGACGACAAGGGACTGGTCATGTGGTTTGTGCCGTCCGACGCCATCAAGAAGCAGACTCTGAAGAATCTAAAAGACAGGAGGCATCCGTACAGACAGGCGTTGGACGAGCGATTCGACAACAAAGTCGAAGTTTTCGATCTGACCGAAGCCAAAGCCATAAAGCGGTCTGACATTTCCGGGAATGTCTGCGTCATCGTCACGACTTTGAGCGCTTTCAGAAGGGGAGACAAGCTATGGCTCAAAGTCTTCCAGAACAACGGCGCTCTAATGGATCATTTTGAAAGATTGCCGGTCGCCGGTGAGATCGTCTATTCGTTGGCCAATGTCATCCGCATGCACAATCCGCTCATCATCGTCGACGAGGGCCACAATGTTCAGACCGAGCTGTCATTCGCCATGTTGAAAGAGCTTAATCCGGCTTTCGTGCTGGAATTCACGGCCACGCCCAAAGGCAAAAGCAATATCCTAGTTACTATTTCCGCTCAAGAGCTCAAAAACGAAAAGATGATCAAGATGCCTCTATATCTAGCTAACAAGATCCCTTGGCAGGATACGATCAACGCCGGCATGGAGAAGCTCAAAGAGCTTGAGAAAGCCGCCAAGAAGAATAAGGAATATATCAGACCGATAATGCTCATTCAGGCCGAGCAGGAACTGGAGAATAAGGAGAAAGTCTATGTCGAAAAGATCAAGCGATATCTGATGGAAGAAAGGAAGATCCCCGAAGCGGAGATTGCCGTAAAAACCGGCAAGGTCAGAGACGATCTGCCGGATACTGATGTTCTCAAAAGTCCTGATTGCAAGGTCAAATATATCATCACCGTCAACGCTCTGCGCGAAGGCTGGGATTGTCCGTTCGCTTACATTCTCGCGTCTGTTTCCAATCTTGGCGCGCGAGTCTCGGTCGAACAGACCATCGGACGCATCATGCGATTGCCGTATGCCGAAGAACATGAAGATCCGGCCCTCAATTCCGGCTACATCTTCGCTTCAACGCGCAATTTCTCCGAGACTTCCGACATGGTCGTCAAAAGCTTGCAGAATAACGGCTACGACGAAGTGATCACCGTGGCCAATGAGGTTTCCATGGGGCCGTCAGCATTCAAAAGAGCAGTCAAAGACAATGATATCCGCGTGCCACTCATCTCGATCAAGAAAGGCAAAAGCTTCGAAGAATTGGACTATGTGCGTGATCTTATCGGCGGAGACAACATCTTCGCGCATGCTGGCGTGGATCTGGATTTCGAATTCGCACAAGATAATACGGTGGAGAAGCTCGACATAGACAAGGGTGAATTGGTCCATAGCCGGACCGGCCAATTGGCGTTAGTGCATCATTACAAAGACGCGAATCGCGAGGAATTATTGATCTGGCTCCTTCGCAAGATTCGTCGCACTTATATTTCTTTCAACGAGATGAGAGGCTTCCTTGAGAAGGTGATCGACGGTTTGCTCAAAAAACATCGAATAAGCACGCTTAGCGTCGGTCGGTTCCAATTGAGAGAAGCGATCGAGAAGAAGGTAGACGAAGTCGTCGAATCCGTGGCTAAGAAGCATTTTGACGAGCTGAATAAAGCCGGAAAGATGTGTGCCAAGGAGGATTTTCCGCTTGGCAAGGAGATTGAGTTGCTCAATCCGTGCAGAGAGACATTCTCCAGACATTTATACGAAAAGGCCGGGCATATGAACGGCGAAGAGCTGGATCTGGCTCGATCGATAGATTCGCTTGATCAAGCGTCGTGGTGGTTCCGCAATCCGGAAAAAGAAAGTTTTTTCATCCAAGGCTGGAAGCAATATATGTTTCATCCTGATTTTATCGTAAAGACCAAGAGCGGCAATTACTATGTGATCGAATACAAAGGCGAACAGCTTATCGGCAACGAAGACACTGAATATAAGGAAGAGATCGGCAAGATTTGGTCCGATCTGGCCGGCAAAGGGCATTCCTTTCATTTGATTTCAAAAGATCAAGTAAGCTCTCTTTCAAAGCTGCTGAAATAATAGACGCAGGATTCGCATGGGACACAAACCACCACGAATGAAACTCCGCCAAGCCTATTTCGACAACGCCTCGACGACACCGCTTGATAAGCGCGTCCTAAAGGCGATGATGCCGTATTTCACCGAGGATTACGGCAATGCCTCCAATCTCTACGAGACCGGCCGTTGCGCTAGAAAGGCGATCACTTTAGCCTTGAATCAGATTTCAAGTGCTCTACATTGCCGACCTGACGAATTCATCTTCACTGGTTCGGCCACTGAAGCCGACAATCTCGCCATCGCCGGCGCCGCACGCGCGCACAAAGAAAAGGGGAATCGAATAATCATCTCTTCATTGGAACACAAAGGAATCATTGCGGTCTGCGACGCTCTGGCAAAGGAAGGCTTCGAGATCATCAAGCTTCCGGTCGGCAAAGATGGCATGGTCGATCCCGAGGAAGTCAGGAAGGCCTTGAATGAGAAGACGATCATCGTCTCTATCACAATGGCGGACAGCGAAACCGGGACGATGCAGCCGATAAGGGAGATAGCAGAAGTCATAAAAGAGAAGCGTACAGGGTACAGGGGACAGGGTACAGGAATCGCAGGCGACTCTAAAACTGTACCCTGCACCCTGAACCCTGCACCCTTTCCCCTCTTTCACACTGACGCCAGCCAGGCCGCCGCTTATGCTGATGTAAATGTGGAGAAGCTCGGCGTGGACTTGATGACTATTTCAGCTCATAAGTTGCGCGGGCCGAAAGGGATTGGAGGGCTTTATGTGAAGCGCGGCGTCAAATTAAATCCGATCATTTATGGTGGAGGTCAACAGGGGAAATTGCGGTCTGGCACTGAAAATGTCCCTGCCATCGCCGGTTTTGGCAAAGCTGTCGAATTGAACGAAGCTTACAAGAAGAAAGGCACGGCCAAAACAGCCAAACTTCGCGACGCTTTACAGAAGGGCATATTCAAATTGATCGACAAAGTTGTGCTGAACGGCCATCCAATTAAGAGGCTGCCGAACTTCCTGAACATTTCAATTTTGGACATCGAGGGTGAATCGTTGCTATTGGAATTGGACGAGCATGGCATCATGATCAACACCGGCTCGGCCTGCAATTCGGAGAGCTTGGAGCCGTCGTATGTCTTGACGGCGCTCGGCAATCCATATGAATTCGTTCACGGCAGTATCCGATTCACGCTAGGACCGCAGACGACAATGGCTGATGTTGATCATGTCTTGAAATATCTGCCAAAGATCGTCGAACGATTGAGGCGCATATCGCCGCTCGATCTTTCAACAGACCAGAAGAGATCCATGTCAGATCCGAGAGCATTCATTGGAAATCAAACTCCTCATTTTTTGAGGAAGCTAGGGAACAGGGTACAGGGAACAGGGTACAGAAATCACAAGAAAAATTAGCAAGATACTGTACCCTGCACCCTGAACCCTGTACCCTTAATAATAAATATGAAAAAACCTATCAAACACAAACCAAAATCGAAGCGACCCGATGTCATTAATCGCCACACCGGCGGTTCGTGGGCTTATTCCGAGGAAGTACGCGATCATTTCTTCAATCCGCGCAACTTGCTCTGGGAGAATCCCAAGTCCGCCAGCCGGCGGAGCGCTTACGATGCGGAAGGCGTGGTCGGCTCGCCGGCGTGCGGCGATGTCATGCGCGTCTGGCTCAACATCGATCCAAAGAAGGACACCATCACCGAATTCAAATGGCGCACCTTCGGCTGTGCCAGCGCCATCGCGGCGACTTCGATGCTCTCGGTCATGGTAACGGAAAAGAAGGGTATGAAGATAGAAAAGGCCTTGCAGATCAGGCCGCAAGACATCATCGCGAGGCTCGGCGGATTGCCGGACAGGAAGATCCACTGCTCGGTCCTTGGTGACAAAGCTTTGCGCGCGGCCATCAATCATTGGTTCAAGAAGACTGGTCAATTGTCTCGCGTCATGGTCGAAGGCGAGAAAGTCATCGATCCGAACACGAAAGTGACTGAAGCAGACATCGAGGAAGCCGTTCTTGAAGGCGCCACTACTCTTGAATCCGTCCAGAAGCGCACCAAGGTCGGTATCGGCTATCCGGAATGCATTCCAGCAGTCGAGGAGCTGATAAGGTTTTATAAGGAGAAGTATTTTGGAAAGTAGGGTACAGCGATCAGGGGACAGGGTACAGAAATCACAAAAAATTCATTAGGATACTGTACCCTGTACCCTGTACCCTGAAATCTGTTATGAAACCCAAATCTGACAAAACCACCAAAAAAGTCGAAGCCATCCTGACCAAAGTCCGCCCATACATCCAAATGCACGGCGGCGACGTCAGTCTGGTCGGCGTCAAAGATGGCATTGTACCTTGAATATCAGCGGCGCTTGTTCACATTGTTCGATGGCCGATTTGACGTATAATAGCCTCATCGCCGGGTTGCTTCGACAGGAAGTGCCGGGCATCAAGGATGTCAGATTACAAAAGTAGGGTACTAGGGGACAGGGTACAGGAATCACAAGAGAAATTAGTGAGATTACTGTACCCTGAACCCTGCACCCTGTACCATAATCTCTAACAACATGTCTAATTTAAAAGAGTACCCCCGCAACCGCGCTGATTCCAAGATCGGCAAGATCGTAGTAGATCGCGACCTGTGCATCGGAGCGGCTTCGTGCATCGCGGTTTCCGGCGTCACCTATGAATTGGACGGCGAGAATAAGGCCGTAGTCACAGGCGCCGACGCGGTTGACGATGCTACGCTTCAAATGTCGGCGGAATCCTGTCCGACCAAGGCGATCCTGCTTTTTGACAAGGAAGGAAAACAGGTTTTTCCGAAGTAGACGGACTTATGCCCACCACCTTCAAATACCTCATCATTGGCGGCGGAGTGGCGGGAGTGACCGCGGCGGAGACTATCCGAGCTAATGACTTGAATGGAACGATTGCGATTGTTTCAGATGAGCCGTATCTCTTGTATTCGCGCGTCATGCTCTCGAAGCCGAATTTCTTTCTTGGAAAAGTCCCTTTTGATCAGGTATGGCTGAAGGGCGAGCAGTGGTACAAAGAAAAGAACATTACATTCTTGGGCGGCAAGACGGTGAATAGTCTGGACACTGCGAATAAGAAGGTCACGCTTGACAGATGGTGATTCGATTTCATACGAAAAACTATTGATCGCCACAGGCACGGCCACGCGCAAATCGACGGTTCCGGCGCGCTCAAGAAAGGTGTGCACTATCTGCGATCGCTCGAGGACGGCAAGGGCATCATGGAAGACATCAAGACTGCCAAGAATGCGGTGACGGTCGGCGGTGGATTCATCGGCTTCGAGATGGCGGATCTGATGCAGTTGGCCGGCTTGAAGACAACGGTCGTGCTTCGCGAGCCGTTCTTCTGGGATCCGATCCTCGATGAAGCTTCAGGCATGATGATCGAGAATGCCATGAAGAAAGTTGGCGTCGACATCATTCACTCCAATGAAATCGTTGAAGTCGTCGGCGAGGACAATGTCAATGGCGTTATTCTTAAAAGATGGCACGAAACTTCCATGTGAAGTCGTCGTATTTGGCATAGGCACGGTCAGCCATCTCGATTGGGTCAAGGCTGGCGGTATCGCGATCAATCGTGGCATCGTCGCTAATGAATTTATGGAAACAAATGCCAAAGATGTTTGGACAGCCGGCGACATCACTGAATACAATGACTTGCTCTTGGAGGAGAACGTCCAGATGGGAAACTGGGTTTCGGCGCATGAGCAGGGAAGAGTTGCAGGCCTTGGGATGGCAGGCATCCGTCAAGCATTTAAATTCATCTCGTTTTACACAACACAAGGCTTTGGACTGACCGTCGCTTTCGTCGGCGACGCTTCGGTTGGTTCTAATCGGGTGATAATCCCTCGCGGCTCGCCGGAGATCAATTCTTACGCGCGGATCATCCTGGTCGGCAATGAGATCGAAGGTGCCACGCTCTTGAATCGCACGCAGGAGATGGGCACGATCTCGAAATTGATCGAGCAGAATGTGGATGTCTCGGCCAAGCACGCGGAGCTGGCGGACGCGGAGTTTGATCTGAAGCAGTTATTGAAATAAGCTCTAACTCCTAACCATCGCTCTCGCATCCACGATAGTCGCTCCATCCGCGCTCGCCATCACCGGATTCAGGTCGATTTCAATCACTTCGGGATGATCCACAGCAAGCGTGGAAAGTTTGACGATGATTTCAGCCAGCATTTCAAGGTTGACCGATGATTCGCCCCGCAGTCCAGTTAAGATCTTGATGCCGCGGATCTCGCTGATCATCTCTCGTGCCACGCACATTTCAATCGGTGCCACGCGCAACGAAGTATCTTTCAAAGCTTCCGTGAATATGCCGCCAAGTCCGAATAAGATAGTTGGTCCGAATACAGGATCTCTCTTCATCCCGATGATGACTTCTTTTCCTGGTGCCATATTCTGGACCAGCATCCCTTCAATGACTGCCTCCGGCTTATTTTCTTTGACATTCTCGAGTATCTCATCCCAAGCCGTCTCCATTTCCGCCAGCGATTTCAGGTCCAATCTGACCGCGCCGATGTCGGTCTTGTGGATGATATCTGGAGATACCGCTTTGAGCGTCCATGGGTCTTCGCCGGCTTCTTTCATGGCTTTGGTCAGCTCTTTCTTCTCTTTGATTAAGACACATGGCCATTCAAGGCCGTATTCTTTGAAGAGGCTTTGAAGCGTGTCATGCTCCATCATCTTCTCTTTTACTGAGGTCGGACCTAAATAGGTCGGACCTATTTCTTCCTTCAATGCTCCCTGCGCCATGTCGTCTAATGCTTCCACCGCGTCTTTCGGGAATGTGAAATTAACCAAGCCGTCTTTCCTCAGTTCATTCAAGCCGGTTTCAATAGTCGGGCCACCGATGAAGACCGGAATGATCGGCTTCTTCTTATTGTAATCAGCGAGCAATTTAGCTGTCGCTTCAGGTTCAGTCATCATTTGTGGTGTAAGCAAAGCAATGATGGCATCAGCTTCTTTTTCCTCGACTAAAATCTTAAGAGCGGATTCATAGCGAGAGCTCAAAGCATCGCCGATGATGTCCACAGGATTGCCGACCGCGGCCATCGGCGGCAGGACTTTTCGAAGAGCTTCTTTTGTCGATTCCTTGAATTCGACTAATGACAATGATTTCGACGCGTCGATCAAGTCGGTCGTGATCACCGCTGGTCCGCCGGCATTTGTAAGCACGATCAGTTTTTGAAGCGGTTTCAAGATCCCAAGCTCCAACAGCTTGGCCATATTGAAAAATTCTCTGATGGAATCGACGGTAATGATGCCCGATTGTCTGCAAGCAGCCGTGAAGACGGCGTCTTCAGGAGCTAGTGAGCCAGTATGCGACATCACTGCTTGTAGTCCGCGCGCGCCCTTACCAGCCTTGATCAGAACGATCGGCTTCTTCTTGGTTATCTCCGACGCCAATCGCATGAATTCATGGCCGTCTCTCAATTGTTCGATATACATCAAGATCGCCTTGGTATCGGCGTCATCTTTCAAGTATTCCATGAATTCAATCTCTGAAAGCGCCGCTTCATTGCCCAAGCTGATGAACTTCGAAAAGCCGACGCCTTCGGATATGGCCTTATCGATGATGGCTGTCCCGAGCGCGCCACTTTGTGACAGGAATGCCATGTGGCCTTTTTGGGGAGTGCTCGCGGCGAATGACGCATTCAGACCAGAATGAGTGTCGATCGTTCCAAGGCAATTAGGCCCAAGCAGGGTGATGCCATTATTCTTGGCGATATCCGCGACCTTCTTCTCCAATTCAGCTCCGGCCGGTCCCATTTCCTTGAATCCGGCGGCGATGATGATGACCGTCGAGATCTTCTTGACCGCGCATTCTTCAAGTATTGACGGAACGATGTCAGCTCGCACAGCGATCAACACCAGATCGATCTGTCCTTCAATGTCCTTCACAGAAGAATACGCTTTCAATCCCAAGACTTCCTTCTCTGAAATCGTTACCGGATAAATGTCGCGCTTGGCGCCATTCAAAAGATTGGCCATCAAAGCATAGCCGACCTTGTTCTTATCGGAAGACGCGCCGATGACGGCGATGGAGCGGGGGGTGAAGAGAGAGGAGAGGTTCATATAATCACTAACTACCAGTACTTAATTTCCAGCCTTTAACTATAAGTCTTATCTCAACATCAAAAGGCAAGCTCCAAACGCTAGAACTGGGATCAATATGGTGCCGATTAAAATACCTTTAGCCAAACTAGGCCTTCCTTTTCTTAACAGGGCTGCTTCAATGACGATGACTGCGAGTATTATCAAAATCACATATACTGAAATGTACGGAAAGGCGTAAAAGATCAAATACCAGAGCAATGGGGCTTGTAATATGCCGATTACGATTCCTAAGATTAACTCGCCAGTCTTACCGGATTTTTTAGGCAGTGGCACAGGCGGCGGTGTCACTGGCGGAGGTGTAATAGGCGGAGGCACGGACATTTGACCAGTTTGAGCAGGGTTCGGAGGGACATTGCTCGGCTGATACGAGCTGGGAAACATACCGGGAGGATTTTGAGGGTTCATGATGTTATTTGTTTAGTAATGGTAGACGGTTCCACAGTAATGAAGCATATAGCACAACTGCTATGGAGACAAGTTGAAAACCAGTCAGTCCGAAGGCGAAGATCGCGTTCGTCCGGATGAATTCGATGAAGAATCTGAAGGTGAAATAGATGATCAGGTATATCCTGAACAAGCCGCCGGGACGCTCAACCTTATCTTTTATCGACCATAAGAATATGAAGAGCGCCATACAGAATGCTGACATATAGAGCTGTGTCGGATGTCTCAAGATGCCGTCGCCGAAATCCATGGCCCAGGGCAGAGTTGACGGGATGCCGCCGCAGCAGCCATTGAGGAAACAACCGATACGGCCCACGGCCTCACCAAGAGCCAAAGCTGGTGCGAATGAGTTGCCGGTCTTCTTCTTGATGCCCAGGCGATGTTTCTCTATCTCGACAGCGATCCAACCACCGATGATACCGCCGAGGACGGTTTTGCCGGAGAGCGCGGTGGCGATAGTGACCGTATGCGAGAATATCTCTTTATAATTGAAGACCCAGATGGGCAGCTTGGCTCCGATGGCGCCGCCTATCAAAGCGGCCACGAATAGATTCACGAAATGCTCGTGAGGATCGCCAGACTGCTCCTTTTTCTTGTATTGATAGTAGAAGACCAGCATGCCGACGATGAAGCCGAGCGTCACGAAGACATCGTATGAAGATATCGGCAAGCCATTGAAATAGAATAATACAGGTCTCATAGGTAATAGAAGACGATCCCGAGCGCTATATACAGAAGTATAAGGATAGACACGAAATATATCAAAAGCTTCGGACGGACTATCTTTGATAGCAGGAGCACGCTTGGAACGCTTATCCCCGCCGCCGCCATCATAAAGGCGATGACGATGCCCTGATTGACCCCTTTCTCGATGAGCGCAAAGCCGATCGGAATCAAGACCGATATGTCGGCATATATGGCGGCTCCTATTATGACCACGATCGGTATCATCCAAACGCTGTTATGGCCAGTCATGGCCGAAAGGAAGCTTGTTGGGATGTAATTATTTATCGCTACACCGATCAACGCACAAAGGATTATCACAGGCAAGAAATGCCAGAGCATGCGCCACGCCGCTTTAAAAGCTTGGCGGCTTGTCGTTGCAGAGCTCTCCTCTCTAATGAATACGAACGAGCGCCTGAGCGGATCTTTTATCTTGAGCAACCGTATGACATATCCGCCGATTATGGCGACCAGTATGCTAGCTACGGCGTAAGCGATGGCCGTGCGATATCCGAACAGCGTGACAAGCAGGATCATCGAAATGATTCCGATAGCCGGTGAAGCAATGAGGAAAGACATGGCGGTGCCCGTTTCCACTCCAGCGTCTAGTAAGCCAGCGAATATCGGCACGGTCGTGCATGAGCAGAACGGCGTGAGCGTTCCGATGATCGCGGCCATGACATTGCCGATGATGCCTTTCGCGCTGTTGAGCTTGGAGATGATCTTGTTCGTGGCAGGCTTGGTCCTGACATATACGCCCAAGTACGACGAGAGCATGACTAGCATGCTCATGATGGCGATGAAGCCGAAGAAATAGGCGAACGGGTTATTTGTGATGATGGCCGGCATAGAGTCTTCGCAGTCCGAAATATATGTAAGCACCGAGACAATATCCGAATGAGCCGAAAGCGGTAGAAAGCATGACGATTAAGACTGTTATCCAAGCTCCCAGCGGGTGATTGAAAACGAAAAATAGCAGAAAAGCCGTGATCAACAGGATTGAACCTATCCCTTGAGCCATTCGGATGGCATTCAAATCGACAGATTCGATCTTCGACCAGCGGGATCCTTTTAAGATCTGTGAATACATAAGGACTAATGGCGAGTGCGCTATGGATGCAAAAGCTGAATAAAGCATTAAAATCAGAACGACGCCTACCAGCCACCATGAATGTACGACCATTGAAATAAGTAATAAGATCACTGTTGTGGCACGACAGAGCCGTAGCGCTAGGCGATTCACATTGACTTCATTGACCGAAAAGAATGAATGGAATGAGAATGGTGCAAACATTGAAGTTGTCTTGGCATACTCACTGTATCCAGATAAATGCTTATATAAAACGACCTCTTCTTTGACGGTGCGGTAATAGATCATTGGTATGAAAACCGCGCATGTCAGTATGAATGAAAGATAATCTGCGTAGAGCAATGATAGTCCAAAGGCGATCAAGATGATCGATGAATATAGAGGATGACGGACATAATGATACAAGCCGCTTTTATGGAGCTGGTGTCCTTGATATATGACGATGTCATTCGACCAAGCTTCGCCAAGCTCTATGCGCGCGATCAGATTCAGAGCGACTCCTAGAACGACGATGGCACAACCAAGGTATGCGAAAGACAATGCCGACATGCCGGTCAATTGTAATCTTCCGATGCCATATCTTCCGGCCAGAAGCTCGACTATGAAGAATATCCCCATGAATGAGATGGAGACGAAGCTTTTTTCCTTGAACATGACCTGCGACGCCTTCGCTTCGAGGAATTCAGACAGCACCGCGACCAAGAGGACGAGCAGGCTCGCTCCGGTGATCAAGTTCGCCCATGACAGGCCGCTGAATGGGATTGTGAATATCATAGGCATGGCGGGCGATGGAGCAGATTGTAAGTCGAAAATGGGATCCGCTTCAGGTCTGGCGTCACGAACTGGATGCATTCCTGCTTTATCGACTTCAGGTCGAAATTATACGCGTCCAGGAATGAGACGACCGTGACGCGGAAGGTGTTCTCGTCTACGAAATCCATGCGCTCTTCCGGCGAAAGGCTCGTGATGTTGAGCGGGATGCAGCATGACAGCTCTTTCAAGGCTTTGGCTGATGACATGACGGTCGAAGCCGACCAAAGGCCGAGCAGGGATTTCCTGATCAGGTCTTCCGGTCGGAACGACAGGGAATTGTCTATGAGCGAGAGCTTCTTCCTGATGTCGAGCTTGCGGGTGATCGGCACATATTTGCCTTTCTGTTTGAAGAGATAGGTCAGCGCGATCTTGTCGGGATGGCAGGGAAGCGGAACGAAATCGCTCTTCTTCAATATGCCAGCGGTCTGCTTCTCGATGCGGTTGAGGATGCCGGAGAGCGTCACGCGGTTCAAAGGATCGACATCATTGATGCGCCCAAAGTAAGCAACCGGCTGGAAATTGACGCCTCGGATATATTTCGTATCCATGCCCATCTTGACGATTGCCCCGACTTCGTCGTCATTAAGTCCTTTCTTGACCGTGGCCACCAGCGTCATCGGTATCTTGTGCTTGGCTAGATTCTGGATGGCCTTCTTTTTCAATGACAATAAGTCACGGCCGCGCAGCTCCTTCGAAGGTCGTCTTCTTGAAGCCGTCGAATTGCAGATAGACCTCGAATTTTCCGCGGAATTCCTCGAGCGCTTCCGCGAATCTTCTCGTCGCTAGCGATGCGGATGCCATTGGTGTTCAGCATCACGCATTTGAAATTCTTGGACTTGGCCATCCGGAGTATCTCCAGTATCTTCGGGTGCGTGGTCGGCTCGCCGCCGCTTATCTGCAGGATCTCGCCTTCGCCGTATTCCGAATCGATCAGGAAATCCATCATCTTCTCGATCTTGGAGAGCGGCAGGAATTCACCGGTGCCGCTCGAAGCGTAGCAGGTCGGACAGCGCAGGTTGCAGAAATTGGTCACTTCGATGAGGCCGATACAGCCGTGCTGCTCATGGTCCGGACACAGCCCGCAGTCGAACGGACAGCCGTTCTTGATCTTGGTCTGGGTCTTGCACTTCGTGCCGGGCTTGTTGTATTCGGGCGTAGACAGATAATACGCCGCATCTTCCTCGACAAGTGAGGTCATCTCGCCGTGTTCGTCACATCTTTTCAACATGAAAACAGAGCCATCTTTGATAATGACCTTGGCCATGACGCGCTTCAGGCACTTCGGACACAGGCTGACAGTCAGATTATGGAAGACATAGTCTCGGTCGCGATTCTCGGGCGGTTTCATGGTCGGTTTAAAAGGTTGGCCATCAAGGCATAGCCGACCTTGTTCTTATCGGAAGACGCGCCGATGACGGCGATGGAGTGGGGGGTAAAAAACATTTGAAGGTTCATGTTTCTGGTGAATATAAGATGAGGTCAAAACCTGTCTCACATTAAATATAGCACGATTTGTATCTAATGCTGAAGGTGGTAGAATCAGATCGAGTTAACAGCATTATAATCATATTCTCATGAATGAAAAAATACTTAATCAAGAAATGGCGGCCCAAAGAAAGTCTCTCGTAGAGGCGGATCCAGAGCTTGACAGGATTGTTGAAGAGATCAATGAGTTGATCGCGGTAATGATGGGTTATCACTGTGATCCAAGAGAGCCGGCGTACCGCGCAGCTCTGGAAAAGAAAAATAAGCTTCAAGAAGAAAACGCCGGCGCATTGTTGCCGTATCTAAAACCTTATATCGGTCTGGAATGGAAATCGGACACGCAAGCATCCAGTACGATTGAATGGTCACGCTATAGAGTTGCTCATAATTGGAACTGGAAAAATCAAGAATAATGCCCCGCTTCCACGAATTCTCTCTCCAGCGCTTTTACCAACGAATCATAGGCGTCATCGTACTTCCCGCTGCTGCCTTGAAAGCGGAGATGAAAACGGCGGGAACATCC
>CAVYBN010000012.1:0-67334 GCA_963766795.1 Candidatus Parcubacteria bacterium
TTCTCGTAATGTCGGGATCGGAGCTTGGTTCTGTGTTTGAACAGGTTTATTTTGGTTGCTTTGCGCAGTCGTAGTCCCCTGTCCGCTAAACGGCACCGTTCGTCCTATCGGCTGGAATCCCGTCGCGCCATTCAAGGCGTCACCGTCGTCTCCGTGAATTGGAACGGCCTCACCATGAAATACCAATACGCCCCGGCCCCCAGCGCGGCGATGATGAGGATGACTACGATGGCGGTTGTGGTTTTCTTGGTCATGGGTGTGGACTGTTTCCGGGATGCATTAAAGAGTAAAGTTCTAACGGAGTATCGTCGACCTTTGGCTTGACGGCCAGGTCCCACTTTAAAGGTGCCGCCGAGAGCCTTTGTTGTCGCACTGGCTGCGCTTATGAGCTGATTTTCAATATTTTCATCTGTTATGTTAGCCAGCTCAGTATTGACATCGAAGTTGATCTGATCAATCGCCACTTGAGCTTGATGAGCTTCCGTTGCCGCATCTGACGCTTGTAGGCCGGAGGCGAGCAATGAACCTACCACGAACCCACCCCCGCCGCTGCCAACGAGGGCTCCCGCGCCCGTGCCGACAACGAGCGCGGCCGCTGTCGCGCTTTGAATGAGGGCTCGGTCTCCGGGAGCTTCGGTCATGTTGCTTACGACGGCATTGTTTATCTTCGCCATTGCCTCCGCGTAGATCGCCTGATTTTCAACTTGTTTCGCCAAAGTCGGCTGCCCGGAGGCATACAGTTTTTGCGCGGCCGTTTCTGCCGTCTGGGTCATGTTTTTCAGGCATGCGTCCATGGTTTGAGACCCTGATTTTGTCGAGCTTGTATTGCTCCCTGTTCCATTGATGGCGCCTATCCCCATACATTATTCGACTTGGGCATAAGCCATGCCTTGCGCGGTCTCCGCGGTGATATTCGCTTGCGTCTGATTTATTTCCTGATCCTTTTGCGCTATCTGCGAACACGAACTATTCAATACTTCATCCAGATTGGAATTACCGGTGGCGGCGACGGGCACATTATCATTGCATAGAGAAGTTATCTCGTCTGGCGTAATGTCGTTGGGGTCCTCGTTTGCGTAACCGCTTTGGACCATGGCGTTAGCTATCTGGTTCTGGAGGTTCGTTATATTTGTTTGGTCGTTACTGATGGTATTTAGCTCGGCGTTCGTATCGTTCCTTATCTGATTGGCTTGATTCATCAATGCATTCGTCTGCTGGGAGATCTGATCAAGAGATTGCACTTGAGTGGTCAGATCAGTCATAAATGCACTCGTCGTGTTCTTATAATTTATATTCAGCGGCGGCACCAAGGTCGAGGGGATAGCCACCAGCCGCGGGTCTATGATCTGCAGGAGGAAGTATGAGCACAAGACGATGACGAGCCCGAAGATGGCGTTCTTCAATCTCTTTATACTATCGCCCTTGCCAGTCCAAGATTCAGTGGTCATGTATTGTAAGCCAGCTAGGGCGATCGCGAAGACCGCGGCGGCCGCGGCCAGGGCGATGACCAGGTTGAAGAAGTATTGGACATAATTCTGGAAATCCACACTGCTCATAAAGCTTCCTTGGGTGTATGTCTTCCCACCGCTTGTGCACGAAGTCTCTCCTTTGCTGGGAATGCAAGGCAAGGGTTCGAGTAAAGTATAAGAAGGCGTGGGATTATTGTTGGCCGGGTTGCCCGTCACCGTTCCGGAGCTCGGATTCGCGGTGGAACCCCCGGAAATCTGGGCAGCTCCTTGACCGTTGTCCGCTGACACGGCATCAGCGCTACCGCAATCGACTACTTGGTTGTTATTGTCGTAGCAGGTTGTTGCCGCCGTTATCAAGGCCGGCTTATAAGAAATGATCAATGCGCATAAAAATAGCGGTATGGCTACGATCGCGTATTTTTTGAGTAATGTTCTCATTAGAATGCGACAGTCGAAGCTTGGCCGGCAGTAGCGTCGGCGCTGAAGAGCACGGAAAGGGCGGCATTGCCTTGTTGCAATATCTTCTGACTATTCGTAACATCAGTTTCAATGTCCGAAGAGCCGGAACTGCCCTCCGGCGCGCGCAGAGTGACGATGTCGTTGCCAGCTAATTCGGGGTGTTCAGTGCCATTCACGAGCCAAGACCATGTTAGTCCGCCAATGCCGGAAGACGGCAAATTGAAGCCATAAGGAACCGCCAGAACGCCGAGCTCGCGTTGCGCGCCGACATACACCGTGCTTCCCAATGCGTGATTATACAGAGGCCCATACAAAGGATCGTTGTCATAGAAGGCCATATTGCCGAGCGCGCCAGGAGTCACCGAGGTGATCCCCATTCCCTGCGCCGAGCCGTCGCGGGCCGAAACGGTCACGGTGATATTGTAAGGCCGCGGCACGATGTTCCCCGGAATGACGATGGACTGTTTGCCGTAGCCCGACTGGTCTTGAAGCACGGAATCATTCTCTTGCCATTGATAGACGAGAGTTTGCGGGTCATATTCGACGCCGGCCGAGTTGGCGAGATGCGGCACGGCGACGATCTTCACGGAATTTTGATAGGCCACGGGGACTTTGCCAGTGAAGAATGGCGGAACATAGCCGTCAGGTTCGAGGATCATGTCTATAGATCCGGAACCGATGGTGATCGAGTTGTTCATGCTCTGGCCGTCAGGCGTCGTGGCCGTCACATTCACGATCAATCGCTTGCCGAGATCAGGCGCTTGCACGGTCACGGAAGTCGCGCCGATGCCTTTCGCCAAAGTCTTGCCGCCAGCCGTCCAGGTTATGTTGGCCGAATCGATGTTGATGCTGTAACTTTGCGCGGTGATCGTGACCGTTTGTCCCGGATACGGATTATTGTTCGAAGCCGTGAGCTCGAGGCCGCCGATGGCGCCGGAGAGTGATTGGGCAAGGACAGGAGAAGCTAGAAGCTGGAAGCTAGAAGCTAGGAGGAATACAAAAAGGCAAAAGATTGAAAATTGAAAATTGAAAATTGAAAGATTACGAGAGCTTCATTAGCGCTTATTTTAACAAGAATGGGCGAAAGTTGCGATATTCGACTGTGTACGGCGTCAATTCGCGTTCAAACCGCCTCCCGGCGCGCGCACGCCGTCAACTATAGCTGGTCCAGAGCTGGTATTATAGGAGCCGTCTTCTATCATGGGCTCGCGTCGGCCGCTCTCATTGAAAGGCGTCTGCGCTTGATTGATCGCGTAGGCGGTATCGGCGGTATTTTGAGCCGCTGGATTTCCTGTAGCTCTTTTTTCCAAATACACCGTCAGCCAAACCACGGCTACTTCAAGAGTCCAAAGCGGCAAGCCGTCGTCTCCTCCCAGCCCGATCTCTTCCAAGATGAATCCGCCGCCGTACGCCAATCCGCGGCTGGCGTTCATTTTGACTCCTCTCCACCAGAAATACGCAGGCAGACCGAATCCGACGGCGGCGTCTATGAATCGATTGATGATTATCCCGACGGCGACTAGGTCAAGAGCGAACTGAACACCGTCGAGCGCAAGAGTTCCAAAGATGAGGATGAACCATTCTCCCGTGCCGATCTTTGATGACATGATGAGGAATTATAGCAGGAATTTAAGGCAGGAACAGAACATGGGGTGAGGCGGCATTGCGGAGGCGCGAAGGCGCCGAGCACGAGAAACGCGCCCAGCAGGGCGCGATTTCGGTCGACGAATCCCCATGTTCTGTTCCTGCCCTATCTCATCATTCAATCATCATTTGCCTGCCGCCTCCAAATCCTTCTTGGCTTGCGCGATCTGCATGAGCTGGGCCGGATTGGTGGTGATGATCTGGTCCTCGGTATATGAAGCGCGGATCTGGATGGCCACGTGCTTCAGGCCCACGAAGAAGATGCCTTCGCCGACATCGGATTCGAGGAGCAGGTACTTCTCTTCGTCGGTCAGGTTGAAAGTCTGCTGGATGTGATCTATGACCGTCGGCGACTGCTTGAGGAGGATCTGCATCGAGGAGTTGGTCAGGATCGGCATGCCATATGGCGATTTCAGGAAATCGTCCACATCCTGCGTGATGGTGGCCAAGCCGAGGAAGTATTTGCGGCAGCGCTTGGCGATGCCGAACAGGAATGAAGCCGTGTCCTCGCTCTTCATCATCCACCAGGCCTCGTCCACGACCATCAGGCGCTTTTTCTTGGTCTTCCTTATGGTATTCCAGATGTAGTGCGTGACGATGTACATGGCCACCGGCTTGAGCTCGTCTTCCATGTCGCGGAGCGAGAAGACCACGAATTTGTTGTTGATGTCCACGTTGGAGGGGCGGTTGATGAAGCCGGCCCAAGTGCCTTTGGTGTATTTGCTCAAGCGCTGGACCAGCGAATCGGCGCCTTCCATTCCCGCCAGCACCAGCTCGAAATCGGACAAGAGCGGCGGCTCGACCTTGCGGAAATCTGACTCTGGCGTGATGTCCTTCAAGGCGTAAGTCTCGCTGATGGCGCGGTCGATGATGGCGTCTTCTTCCTGGGAGAGGCCGCCCAACATGATGCGGAATAGTCCGACCAGGTTGATGATGTTCGAGCGCAAGACGTCGGAGCCGGACTCGTCTTCGGTCGGGACCGGCAGGTCGAAGGGATTGATGTGGTGCTCGGAGTTGAGCGAGATATTGAAATATTTTCCGCCGGTGGCTTCGGACATGTACTCGTATTCCTTTTCCGGATCGATGACGATGACGTCCGTGTCGAACATCAGCGTGCGCAGGATCTCCAGCTTGGTGCAATAGGATTTGCCGGCGCCGGCCACCGCGAATGTGACCGAATTGTAATTCTCCAGTGAATAGCGGTCGAACAATACCAGCGAGGAATTGTGGCGGTTGATGCCGTAGAGGATGCCCTTGTCGGAAGTCAGGTCGAATGATACGAACGGGAAGGCGCTCGAGAGCGGCGATGAATTGAGCTTGGAATTGACTGCCAATTCGTCGTCGGCGATAGGGATGGTGCTCTTGAAGCCCTGCTCCTGCTGGAACAGGGCCGGCTTGACATAGACCAGTTTGGACTCAAGGATGGATTTGACTTCGGATTCGAGCTTGTCGAGCTCGTTGTCGGAATCGGCGAATATGGTGATGTAGACGCCGACGTCGAAGAGGTGCTCCTGCGCCTGCATCAGCTGGTCGCGGAGCTGTTCCAGGTCCTGATAGGCGGTGTCGAGGCCCGGATCGCGGACCAAGCCCTTCTCTTCCCTGTGGGCGATCTGGCTCTGAACCTCGGCGACCTTCTTCTGGAAATGTCGCAGGATCTTGGCGGTCTCGACGGGATGGATGAAGATCGAGACGTTGAAGACCTTGTCGAGGTTGATGATCGGCGCGAACCAGCTCTCGTCCAAGAATCGCGGATATGAGATGACGAAGAGAGTGCGGCCGATCTTCTCGCCGAGGTTGATCTCCTTGGGGCTGACTTTGAGAGCCGACGGCGCGATGACGTCCTTCAATTCCAGGACGCCGGCCTGATAGATCTCCTCGGGCAGGATGGAGACGATGGGGCTAGCTTCTTTCTTTCCAAATAATTTTGAGAAGATGGACATGATAATGAATTCAAAAGGCAAAATTATCTATCTTGTCACCCCCGCGGAAGCGGGGGTCCAGTGTATTACCACTGGCATTGTCGGTGAAACCCTGGATTCCCGCTTTCGCGGGAATGACAATATTTTGGAATTTGTTCATGTTATTTGAATCGGTTTCTCAGTTTCCCCCGGATTAAACAGCTTATAAAACAATTCTACCACCTCCTCCGTGCCCAGCTCGGCGGTCCTGATGCCGCAGCGCACGAGTCCCTGTTCGACCACGGCCACGCGCTGTTCCAATTGGCTCCGATGCTCCTGGAAGAGCTCGTCGGGAGTAGCCTTGGCACCGTCAGTCCCCTTCTTCCCGCCGGGCAGAGCAGCGGCCAGGCGGCTCTTCGAGCCGGCAGCGATCGCCGGATCATAGGGTATGATCACGAAGAAGCTCTTGGACATGATGTTGGTGGATTCCACGAAAGTCTTGATGAAGTCTATGTATTCACGGACTTGGATCTTCATGAGCTCGATCGTCTGTTCCTTGTAGCGGTCTTCCAGAAGGGCGATGTAAGGCCGGATGTCGAGCTTCTTGGACTGCATGAATATCTGGATGGAGAAATCTAGCGAGTTCAGGAAGTTCTGGAATTGCATCAGGATGGCACCCTGCTCGTCTGCCGACTTAAGCGCGAAGTTGAGCGAAGTCGCCAAGACGATGGAGCGCATGCCGCCGCTCTTCAGTATGACCACGCCGTCGCGGATCTCCTGGATGGGAACGAAGTTCTGGGTTGTTTGCTGTTTAGTAGCCATTGGATGTAATTCAAAAGGCAAAATTATCCTTGTCATCCCCGTGAAAACGGGGATCCAGTGTATTACCACTGGCGTTGTCGGTGAAACCCTGGATTCCCGCTTTCGCGGGAATGACAACATTTTGACTTTTAACTTTCAATTTTGACTTTTGCATTTTGACTTTTAACTTTTGACTTATTTTTGGTCCTTATTCGAATAGATACTTTCTTTGATATCGAGGCTCCAGCTCAAATCTTTCAGCTTGCTGTTCGATATCTTCGGAACCATGATGCCGGCATATCCCTTGGCGTCTTTGACGGCGGCTTCGATCGTGGTAGGACGCGGCTTCTCCTCTTTCTTCCAGATGAAGAGCTTGCCGCCGGTGTAATATTTGAAGGCGGATTCGAGGATGTCGATGAGCGGCCGGCCGAGAGTTCGTGACGGGTAGAAAGCTAGAGTGGCGGAAATGGCCATGACAATGATGATGGGCAGGAACGCGAGGGTCAGGCTTTTCAGGAGGACATATAAAAGGAATGACAATCCGGCGCCGCCGGCCATGTAGATGAATTGCTTCAGGGTCATGGGCCCGAATATCTTGTCCTCGACCTCGATGAACTGGGGGACTTGGAAGCGCATTGAGATAAGTATATCACTACTGTATTACTTCCCTATACGGATCTCCGGTCGGCAGATTTACCGGCGGCTTTGGCGTTGCGGGTTTTGTCGGCGCTGATTTGGACGTAGTCGGGATATCCAACGGCGCTTTGACCGTTATCTTCTCGAGCGGAATGGCGGCCGGACCGTTCAAGAGCTGGTCCACCAAAGGCTCGTAATGCTCCGCGTCCGCTTTGGCCGCGGCTTCCTGCCTATGCGAGGACGGATCCTCGATGCCGTGCAATATGCTCGGCGTGGTCGGCTTCGGTCGCCTCGTCTTCGAGCAGGTTGATCTTCTTTTTCGGCGCGGCTTCCGGCGCGACCGTCCCCCACTTGCCTATGCCGCTCATGTTTCTAGCCATTGCCGCTCCAGCCGTCTGCGCGTGCGGCTGTTCCGGCTCGATCTCGAAATTTCCCGCGCGCTCCAAGGACGCATTCACCGACTGTTTGACAGGCGCATCCGCCGGCATATCTCTCAATACTCCGCCAGTCCCGCCGCCAGCCTTGCCACCACCCGCCCCGCCAAACTTTTGACCGTTCCCAAAATTCCGATTGCTGGCACCGATCTGCGATGGCGGCGCTTCCTCATCGGATTTTTCCTCGAGGGCGCGCATGGAAGAGCGGATCTTGTCGAATACTTCCTTGTTGATGTCTTCCGCCACAGCTTTGGCAGTAGCTTCATCCACGCCTGCTTCCTTAGAGAAATTCTTCACAAATTCTTTTGAAGGCATCAATCCAAGCATGACATAGGCAGTCAAGTCGAACAAGACTCCTTCTTGATCGACTTTCAGTCCGTGCTTTGCGCTGATAGCCTTGATGATATCAGCTGTTTCAACTGAAGTGAGAGCTTCCTGCATCTCTTCAGGTAGTTGCTTTATTTTCTCCTCTAGGATGTTGTAGTCGTAATCGATGGTCATGTTACGTTTTCTAGGGTGGATAATTGTTCCTCAAATGTCGTGACTGTATTGACCGCAGCTGTTTCTCTTGTGATCAAACCCGGAAGCTTGGCGTTAAACTCATCTAGCTTAGCTTGTTGTGCGGCGTTAGGTCCTGCAGCTCCCGTGTTCATGACCCTAGTATTGATTGCTTCAATTCCGTCGTTGGCTTTCTTGATTTCCTCACGGATCTTCTCGAGGTTTTTGTTCGATGATTCGACCCTCTTCTTTAGATTTTCAGATTGGATCTTTGTCGCTGCGAGCTTATTCTTTCGTGCGACCTTTGTCCATATCGTATCGGCGCTCCGTGTCCTTATGCTACCCGCATATGTGTCTTTTCGTCCAAGTTTCGTCTCATTTAGAAGACCTTCAACCTCACCTATCCTTGTGTTTAAAGCCTTTGCCCCGTTTATGTCGCCGCGAGAACGCAGGTACCCTTGTTGTCTGCGCAGATCTCTAAGTTCAGCTTCATGGAATTGGGCTTGACGCTTGTTGTAACCCAATGACTCCGCAAACTCTGTTTTTGATTTCACCTGTCCTGCCAGCTTGGCGTCATAACCAGACGCAAGTCCACGAGTTCCTTTCAACAATGTGCCGCCGATCGCGGTATGCCTTGCGGCAAAATCCTTGAATCCTTCGCTCTGGGCGATCTTACTGGTAGCGCGTCCGACAGTACCTGTATAAGAAGCTCCGCCGAACCTCTTCCATATTCCCTGCATATTCAATCCCGAAGTGAACTTATTCTTGCTGATCCACCCCGTCGCCACGCCGCCCATCTCGATGGCAGCCACCAGCGGCAGGTTGAGCAGGAAAATGACGATGAAGGCATTGACGCCCAGAGCCAGATAATCGCTGTACCATGTAGCGCTTGAGCTGGTGACCAGATTGCCCAGGTAGCCGGTGTGGAAGAATGAGCTTGTGGTGAGGACATTCAAGGCCAGATACATGAGCAAGAGGTAGACCGGCATGAAGAGAAGCATGCTCGTGTACATACTCGTCCATTTTTTTGCGTAGGTCTTGATCTCCGAGCTCGGGATGATGGCGGCGACGAACCAGATCGGCGAGAAGGCCAGGAGGACCAATAGGAGCACGAACCTGAAGATGAAAGCGCCGGCGGCCAGAGTAAAGCTGCAAGCGGCGGTAAATTCGATGATCATGCCGGTCACGCCCATGAGGATGATCTTGAGCGGAGCGGGGGTGTTGGCATTGCTGGCGGCGGCGGTGTTTCCTGTCGAGCCCGACGGCGACAAGGACGGCTTGTATATGCTTGTGATGTTCAAGGATTGCATGAATATGTCCGAAAGGCCGCCGTCGCCCATCAATTTGCTCATGGTGCCCTGATCCTGGAAAGATAACGCGTCGCCGCTCACGCTGTTGGCCGGAGCGATGGCGTTGTAAAGTTGTAGAGAGACGATGTTGGAAGCGTCGATGCCGAGTCCCGCCGCGAAGAAGCTGAAATTGACGAGGACGCCGGCCACGACGATGTTCTTGATGAGGGTATTGAACTTCGGGTCTTGGATGCCGATGATCATCTGTATAGCCGCCCAGAGCAGGAAGAAGATGATGAACATGCTGGAGATGTCCCTGATGGCCGTCCATGTCGTGTAGATCGCCGTAGTGCCGTCCACGAAGGCCTTGATGTTCAGCGTCATGCCCATGGCGATGTTCAGGAACATGCCGGAGAGCGCTACCAGCCAGCTCATGATCATGAGCCCGATGTTCATGATGTTGGCGATAAGGCTGTTGATGAGGGAGACAAAATCGGGGAAGCCGAAGAAGCTCGCTATGCCGCTGATCCAATTCCCTCCCGAACCGCCGGCGGTGGCCTGCAATGGGCCATCAGCGTGTGCAACCACGGCGAAAGTGCCGACGCACAATATCAATGTGATCAGTAGGATCGGAACAAGTTTTTTGTATGAGATCCTCATGATTTAATGGGCAGTCGTTCCATAGTTGGTCGTTCCATTGCAGACGCTTTGATACGGTATCAAAGCCTTAGACAGAGTGTTCACCAAAGTCGTGGCAGTCTGGAAATCGTCGCTGGCCGCTTGCGGGTCGCTGTCGGCGGATGACGATATAGAATCCAATTCCGTGGAAAATTGGGTATTTAAGTTAACGAGATCCTGTGCCGAAGCAGTCTTATTGACCTGATCCTCGATGCTTTGTATCTGTATGAGAGTGCTTGAAGCATCCATGGCGGAAGCTTGGGCGATGGCGACTTGCGGCGTTATGTTCGTGGCTATCGCGCTATCCAGAGCCGATAATTGGCCTTGCAGATAAGTCGTCTGTCCGGCGTAATTGGTTTGATTGGAGTTATTCTGACCGGAATAGTTATTGGATTGTTGTGAGCTATTGGATTGTTGCAGATTTGTCGATTGCTGAACATCATTTGCAATGCACGCCCTCACTGCCGCATAGGCGTTCTGCTGTGAAGTCACGAGCGCCAAGGATTGGCTACGATACAAGATTGCTTGTTGTACGGAAACTGTATCTTGTACCAATTGGTCAACTGCCTGTTTCTTCAAACTGGTGAAGTTCTGGCTCATTTGCGGATCGTTGGCCAGCTGATCGATATAAGATTGCGCTCCGCTTGTCCCAGAACCGGGCTGGCTTGACGCCAGAAGGCCGCCTCCGACGATTACCTGTTTTACCAGATAGGAGAAGAATGCCGATACGACCTCGTTGATGTCGTTGGTCATGTTGAGCTCGTCAGTCGAAGCGCCGAGCTGTTTGCTGAGCGATGACGAGATGACGGAGCCGGGGGTCTGCATCGTGCAGCTCTGGTAGGTTACATTGCCCTTTGCGTCTACGCTTGCGGTGATGCCGGAACCGGCCCCTGCTGTCATCGCGCCCTCGCTCACTTCGGCAGTGACATCCGTGCAGCTGTTCCAAGACAAGAAGCCGCTGCCGAGCTGGATATCGGCCGTGAGCGACGCGTGGCGCATGCCGATCTGCGCGTTCAAGTCGGCGCTAGACTGCAGATATGCTCCGAAAGGATTGTTCTGCGGCACGGTGGTCATGGTGATGAACGAAGACCAGCCGCCGGCCGAGAAGTTTCCTTTCATGAAGCTGTTTATATTCTGACCATTAACCGTGACATTGACGCCATTCTGGGCATTTTTGATGATCGTGCCGAGCGTGCAGGTGTATCGCTGGTCTGATGGTTGGACATGCTCGAGCGCCAATGCTACTTGGATATCGACGCTGAACGGCGAACACAGTTGTGATAACGGGCCGCTTCCCGACAGGAACGCGCCAGTTATCTGATCGCCGGCGTCAATAAAAAATGCTTGCGGATTCTTCAAGAACGAAGGGTTGCCTTTGAAGCCCGTATTGATCCAATTGACCACGCTGGTGGCGATGCTGTGGAGGACGATGTGCGCCATCTGCCAAGCGATGCCGCTCCAAGTGCACTGGACGTTCTTGGCAGTAGTGGTGTTCGCGGCAATGGTGGAGGTGTTCTTCCCGACGGTGGCGTCAGTGACGGGCACGGCCTTGCCTATGCCGATCGATCCAGTGATTGATCCGCTGCCACTGCTACCGAACAGACTTCCTAGGCCTAACATAGATGTCAGCGCGGATCCGCATCCTGCTAGTGCGCCGCCGACCGCGCCGCCGATGATGCCGCTGGCTTGCGCGTTCGTTTGGATAGGTCCGGAGAATATGGTTGCGACGAGCATCGCAAAGGCGCTTGCCGTGAGCAATATTTTCTTACCGAGATTTTTTTTGTGAGCGGTCATTGTCAGTATGTCAATTCAACAAGACATTGAAAGCGGTCTCATTGTTGAGGATGAACGATACCCCTTGCTGATCCAGGGCGCTCTGCATGGCCAGAAGAGCGCTTGTCAATTGGTCGATTCCGCTCACATGCGCGCTGACGCCAGCGATCCCGCGCACGATGTCGGTGTCCGTCGCGCGTAGAGCTTCGGCCGCGAATTCAAGAGAACTGTACGAATTTATCAGCCCGATCTCGTATGTGGACATGGATTGCGGCGTCGGTATCGAGAGAAGCCCGGCGATGATGGCTTTGTAATTCGCGATTATGGGATCTATGCGCTTGAGCACGCTCGGGTCATTGTTGTTCAGGTATTCGCTCATGATCGATGACTCGCTTTCCGTCGCGTTATAGAGCTCGACGGTCTGTTCCACAGCCGAAGCGAACGCGGAAAGAGACTTACCGTCGGAAGCCGGTACGATCGCGACATCCTTCTCGGTATACGATCTCGGTTGCACGGATCCGACGCTGGAAGTCACGAGGTCGCTAGCCGTTTGATTGACGACATCGGGATTATTGAGCAAATTAGCTTGTTTCAGCTCCATATAGCGCGTGAATAATTCTTGGCTAAGTTTGTCTGTCATGGTCAAAGGCGCGGCTTTTACCGAAGGACTGGCATTTCCGTCAGCGATCTTGTATGTCCCAGGAACAGAAGTGTCAGTGAATTGCTTCCGCCAATCAGTTCCTGTGCTAGAAGCTGTGTTGGCCGCTGATTGTTCTGTGTCAGTATTTGAAGGTTCCACGACAACGGCATTATTTTCAAGGATAGCTTGTTGTGCCGAGGCCATGGGGGCATTTTTGTGCGTGTAATATGCGACGCCAAACACTGCTACGGCGCACACCAAGGCAATGACTACCGTTTGCTTGCGCGGGTAGAAAACAGACATAGTACAATTATAGCAAAGATAGGGTCTAGCGGCCTTGAAATATGGGGATAGAAGGTAAGGATTCACCTGCGAATCGCAAGGCGTGATAGAATCAGTTGTATGAAAGGCAAGATAATCTCGAACTCGCTTATTTTTATCGTAATATCTTCGGTATTTTTGGCGTTTGTTCGACAAGCGTCGGCTCAAACGCTCTTTTCAAAGGATCTCACCATTGGCATGAGCGGCTCCGATGTAAAAGAGCTTCAAATCCTTTTAAATCAAGATCCCGCAACAGCCGTTGCTGTTATCGGTCCAGGCTCTCCAGGCAATGAAACGAGCTATTTTGGGCAAAAAACGGAGGCCGCGGCCGTTGAATTCCAAGAAAAATATGCCGCGGACATTTTGATGCCTATCGGGATGACGCAAGGCACCGGATATGTCGGCGCCAGAACGCGGGCGAAACTTGAAGCGCTTGTAAATGCTGGCAGTCTCTCATCCCAAGGACGATTTGAAAGCACTGCCACAGGATCAGCTTTGCCAATCACGTCCACCAACGCACCGATTAAAAACATCCCCGTACCATTAGCGTCAGCCGTACCATCCACGGCTACCGTGTCAGTAGGCTCGACCTCCTCAATCGCGGTTCAATCAAAAGGCGTTTCTTCTTTGCCTGCTCTTCAATCGTCGCTGTCTCAAGGCGTCATCGCTCAACAAAATGCTTTTCAAGCGGTGTCGCCAAATGATCTTCTGATATTCGGCCTTTCACATGACAAGATAAAACCCGGCGATTCCCTTTCGGTGACTGGTTTCGGTTTTGATCCAGGTACGATTGCGCACATAGGCCAATTTTATTCGATCGGCGTGGCGGCAACATCGAGCGATAGCTTCGCCATCCAAATACCGGCTACGATTTCTTATGGATCATATGATTTCTGGGTGAGCAACAGCCGGGGTACTTCTATGGGCAAGTCTCCTTTCAAACTGACCATTGCTGACACGACCGACAGAAGGCCTAATTTAATATCAGTCTCGCCGACGATCGCCGTTATCAATGACGCGATAGTCGTCACCGCCGACAAGCTGGACTTTTCCGGCAATGCCGTTTATTCGAATCTTGGTATAATAAGGTCAGTGCCATCGTCCGACGGCAAGTCCATGTCTTTTAAAGTGAGCCAGTTGCCGAACGCGAGCGCATTGTTACAGAGCCAGTCTATAGACAGATTCACCGTCACTTTCGGTATCAGGACGGCTACGGGACAAAGCCTGAATTACGGTTATTTTACTTTGACCAAATGAAAAACTTCTTATCCATCATAGCTATAATACTTATGACTTTCATTTCCTTGCCTTTTCGCGCTCTCGCATTCGGCGCGACATTCGACGGCGGCGAGCTTCAAGGCATGGACACCATGTGCACATGTTCCGGCGGTGAGACCATCGATATCCAAAGCTATGTCGACAATAGTCAGCATACATATCTGTATGAGCTTGGAGCATCGACGCTGTACGCGAATTACGATATCATGTCATCGAACGGTTATTTCTTAGCCACACTTACGCCGATGGCGATGTGTTTGGTATACGAAGGCGAGGATTGCGATCAGGAGGGCCAGACTCCGGAAGGAATGTTCAATTTGGTCGGCACTTCCTTCAACGACAGTAGGAACAGCCTCATGGCGCTTCTAGAGAAGTTTCCGATGGTTTCTAATATCACCGAGGCTTTCTCAAAGTCGATTTCTCTGTCTTCTTGGAATCGTTCAGATTCTCAGATTTGAAACGATCTCAAACCACTTCCCCAGTTCAACCTCCTCCGCCCGCGCTTTTTCATTTAAATTCAAGTCAAACCAGACCTTTTCAAGTCTCTCCTTGGCGGTTATTCCATTGGCGATTCCTTTGGTAATCGCTTCTTTGCCAACGACTGCCTCCAGATTCCTGATCAAAAGCTTCCTCTTATGAGCGAATCCGGCTTTGACGATCTCAAAAAACCTAGGTATTTCAACGCCTTTCTCCTTAAATCGTTTATCGGAAATGTTTTCGATTGAAAGTATGGCCGAATCAACCGTTGGCGGCGGCGTGAATGCTCCGCGCGGAACGCGGGCGATGATCTTCGGCGTGCCAAAAGCTTTGACGGAAATGGAGAGGATGCTCTCTTTGCCAGACAGAGGTCGGACCTCCGCCCGGATGACCCCGAGGTCCGACCTCTGTGTTCTAGTACCGATGATCCGTTCAGCGACTTCTTTTTGTACCAATAGAACCATTCTATTTGGCCGTGGTTCATGCTCAAGAAATGATTCGAGAATGGCGCCGGTGATGTAGTAAGGGATATTGGAGACGATCGCGTACGAGGAATTGGAGATTGAAAATTGAAAAGCCTTGTCATTCCCGTGAAAACGGGAATCCAGTGTATCACTGCTTTCGATTTCAGTAGTCTGACCCTGGATCCCCGCTTGCGCGGGGATGACAACAGGATTCGCGGGGATGACAGGCGGTTTACAATCGTTGGCAATCAATCGGCTGATTGAATACGATTCTCGATCGAGAATGTCGCCTTCGACGAGCGTTAATCGGCTAGCGTTCAATTCACTGGCGAATCTTTCTTTTAATAGTTCGATCGCCCGCGAATCTTTTTCGATCGCTATGACATTCGCGCCAGCTTCAAGCAGAGCTTTCGTCAAAACGCCCGTGCCCGGCCCTATTTCAAGGACATTTTCACCGATTTGAATGTGCGCGCTCTCGATGATCTGCTTCAAGACCACCGGTGAATTCAGGAAATGCTGTCCGAGGGATTTTTTTGGTTTTAAGTTCATAATCGCTTGCGTTATTGAGGAATCCTTTACGCGGTCGGAGCAGTCAGCCATTCCCAAAGAGGGACAAACTGCACTGTCACGCCATCCTTTTTGACTTCGCGCTTCTCATCCCACGAGAGCACGGTGAGCTTATCCACTTTCAATTCGCCGCCGGCTTCGGATAAGGCTTTTATCTCTCTTCGCTCGACATCCGGAGATATCGGATCGTAGCAGACCTGAATTAGTTCCGTGACTTCTATTCCTTGCCTCACGACAAAATCAACCTCGCGGTCATTGCGGGTTTTGTAGTAAAATAGCTCTTTATTCGGCTTAGCTCCGCGTTTGACGAGCTCGGTAAAAACGAGATTTTCCATGAGCTTGCCTTTGTCGGGAGAATGCTGGACTCGCTTTCGCGCTTATGAAGCCGTTATCGACGGCATAGACTTTTCTCGGCGACTTTATGCGTTGTATCGATTTCGGCGAATATCGCAGCAGAGAAAAGACAAGATATGCCTCCTCCAGATATTTTATGTACTTCTCTATCGTGCTGGTGCTTTTCAGATTCAAAGCCTCGAGCAGTTTGCGTATCGTATACAAGTTGGCGAAGTTATTGACCATATATGCCGCCAGATTCACTATCTGCGTCGAGAATCTGACCTCATGCCTTTTGACCACATCCTTGAAGATGAGCGAATCGAACAAAACCTCTAGATAATCCTTGGGGTCGACATTATTGACTGCCACCTCCGGAAATCCGCCGTTCACTAGGTAATTTCCCATCAGATTCAACAGCTCGCCTCGTTGCTCCGGCAATGCCGCATACTCGGGATTTATTTGAAACTTTTTTGCTTTGAGAAATTCATTGAAATCAAACGGCAGTATCTCTATGGGCATGTGTCTCCCAGTCAGATGCGTGGCGAGCTCCATTGAGAGAAGCTGGGCGTTCGATCCGGTGAGCACCAGATTGTAGCCTCCCCTGTGTAATCGGTTGGCGAAAAGCTCCCAGCCGTGGAGATTCTGTATCTCATCAAAGAGAATGGTCTTTACCGGGCCGTATGCCGCGTGCAATTCTTTCATGAGCTCATTCGTTTCTATGCCGCCAGTGCTCGAAAGGACTTCATCGTCAAAATTGAAATACATGAACGGCCGATCCGATCTCTTTTAGTTTGTTATTTTGCATAGTAACTTACTCATACTGGTCAGAATATGTCTTTTTTGACCAGTACGACTAGTATACTGGTCACAATGGGAATAAGTCAAGTCAAAAATCTATGAACACCGCCTTCGCCCCGGTCGGTTTTTGCGGCGCGGATTCCTCGATGAGCGACGCGTCTATGTCATCTATGAATTCTGACATGGTGTTCACGCGCTCTGTTCCGTAGACCGTGCGGATGAGAGCGAATGGCTTAAATGGACTTTCTTGCGCGCGCGGGTCAGAGCGACGTAGAACAATCGACGCTCCTCCTCTGCCTCGGCCTGGCTCTGCCCTTCCTCGTCCATGTGCTTGAATGGAAAAAGGTCCTGCTCGAGGCCGGCGATGAAGACATGGTCGAATTCCAGGCCTTTCGAAGCATGGACGGTCATCAATTTTACGGCGTCATGATTTTCTTTAAGTTCGTCCTGGTCGGTTGCCAGTGCCGCGTTTTCCAGAAATGACTCTATCCCTTCTTCAGGTTTCAAATGATCATATTGCGCGGCCACGGTCACCAATTCGTGAATGTTCAAAAGCCGTTCCTCATCCTCGCTGTCGCCTTCTCGCAAGACGCGCTCCATTCCAGTCTCTTGAATGACGAATTTCACTGATTCAGAAGGCTTTTTCTCGAGGATTTCCTTCTTAATGTCGGCCAATAATTGTCGGAAGCTGGCGATCTTAGTCTTCATGCCGTCCGGCAATTCACTTTCAGAACCAGCCAGGACTTTTGCCACGGTCACCTTGCCGATTCCCCGTGGTGGGACATTGATTATGCGCGCAATATCGGCGGCGCCAGTACCGGTGAAGTTGGAACGATTAAGATTGGCGTCGGTGGTAGCACCCTGGATTCCCGCCTTCGCGGGAATGACAAGCGACCCTTTGTTTGGTTGCGAATCAGTATTTGAATTAAGTGCCGCTCTGATATACGACAAAACATCTTTGACCTCCTTCCTTTCGAAGAACTTCACGCCGATCAATTGGTACGGGATATTCTTCTTGATGAAAGCCTCCTCCAAAGCGCGCGATTGGAAATTCGCGCGATAGAGGACGGCGACCTCCTTGGCCGGAGTGCCGCCGTCGATGAGATCGCGAGAGATGTCGGCAATGGCGCGCGCTTCGTCGTTCTCGTTGTACGAAGGCAGAAGCGCGATCTTTTCGCCGGTCGGGTTGTCGGTGCACAAGGTCTTCTTCTTGCGCATGGAATTCTTCTCGATGACGTCGTTGGCCGCGGCCAGGATCGTTTTGGTTGAGCGGTAGTTGGTCTCAAGCGTGATCACTGCCGCCTCCGGATAATCCTTCTCGAAATGCAAGATATTCTCGATGGTGGCGCCGCGCCAACTGTAGATATTCTGGTCGGCGTCGCCGACCACGCAAATATTACGATCAGTCCCTGCTAAGTGATTGGCTATCTCGTACTGGATCCGATTTGTATCTTGATATTCATCGATGTGAATGTATTTCCAAATGGAATTGTAATGTCCGCGGACATCAGCGATCTTTAACAGTTCGGCCGTCTTGACCAACAAGTCGTCGAAATCCAAAGCGCCGTCTTTCTTAAGGATCGCGTCATATTTCTCCCAGACATCGGCGATCATCTCTTCCATGAAATCCTTGGCGGCGTCTTTGAAGGCCAGTGCTTGGACCCCATCGCCTTTAGCTCGCGAGATCTTATTCAAGAATACTCCCGGCTCGTATTTCTTTGGATCAATGTTGACTTGAACCATCGCTTCTTTAACGGCTCGACGCGAATCGGAGCGGTCATAGATGTTGAAATGTCGGTTCAGGCCGAGCAGGCGCGCGTTCTCGCGGATGATATGGACGCCGAGCGCGTGGAAAGTGCTCACGAACGGCCGCTCACCCATGGAGACCGGCCGATTCAAGGCCTTGTCTTCCGCGAGCAGCTTGATGACCCGCTCGCGCATCTCGCTTGCCGCCTTATTCGTGAAAGTTACGGCCAGAATCGAATGCGGCGCGACGCCTTTCTGGACCAAGTTAAGGATCCGGTGGGCGATGACGCGCGTCTTGCCGGAGCCGGCTCCGGCCACGACGAGGACAGGACCGTCGGTCGTCTCCACCGCGCGCTGTTGCTCGGGATTCAGGTTCATGTCATCGAATACTAGCATTCTTTTGGCCTTCCACAGGCTATGCACAGATGCGATTGACAGCTTTTGTACGATTGCTAGGCTTAATGCATAGCTAAACCTATGTGTGAATAAATGGCTCGATAGAGCCTTATTTATTAGGTTAGAGATTTCAATGTGAGGGTTGGAGAGGCCACGAAAGTCTTGTCAGACGGCCAGTTCCATTATGCAATCAAATCAGTCAGATAAAACTCCATATTCAAGGCCTTTTAGACATCTTCTGCCTAAGACGCTCATCGCCTTTTTCTGCATGGCGATCGTCCTAGGGCTTTCCAGCACTGCCCATGCCGGCTTCTTCTCGTACCTATTTTCCGCTGGAGTCCAAGACGCCCAGGCTTCCAACCAGACTGTTTCGAAAGCCGGTTCGTCAAGCCAATCATCACAGACGATGACGATCTTGGTAGCCCCTTCATCCAATCCCCAGCTAGCGGACAATCTCGGCGCGTCATCTTTGCCGCCGATCGACGGAGAAGTCCTCTCGCCGGACTTGGCTGCCGCCGCTCAGGCTTCCGGCGTCGATTCAGCCAGCATAAAGGTCAGTTCATATACGGTCCAGTCGGACGACACGCTTTCCGGCATCGCCCTAATGTTCGACATCTCCGTGGATACCGTGAAGCAGGCAAACCCGAACATCAAAGGGATCAGTAAAGGCATCATCCAACCGGGTGACGTGCTGACGATCCTCCCAGTCACTGGGATCTTATATACCGTCGGATCCGGCGACACTCTTTCCGGCATCGCTAAGAAGCTCAACGTCGATGCCGCCGACATCATCGCATACAATGAAGGGCTTTCGGCCTCGTCGGTTCTGGTCAAAGGCAGGGTCTTGGTCATCCCGCACGGCAAGATCTCCGTAAGCCAAGCGGCTTCGTATGTTTCGAGCCATAAGTCGAAGGTGCCCTCATTCGAGCCCTTGCTGGATCCAGTCTGGGAATGGGCGGCTGCGCCAGTAGGATATTACGCTTGTCCGGTTCCGGGAGCCCGTCTTTCCCAAGGATTGCATGGCCATAACGCCGTCGACTTGGCCATCGCTTACGGCACGCCCATCCGCGCCGCGGCCGCCGGAACGGTCATCGTCGCCAAATCGAACGGCGCTTACAACGGCGGCTACGGCAACTTCGTGATGATCTCGCACGGCAATGGTTCGGAGACGCTCTATGCCCACATGTCGCGCACGGCAGTCTCCGTCGGCGGAGAGGTCTATCAAGGCCAGACGATCGGCTACATCGGCATGACCGGCATGACCACCGGCCCGCACACCCACTTCGAGATCCGCGGCGCGCAGAATCCGTTCGTCGATCCGGCGCTGTGCCAGTGAAGGGTTTAAGCTGTCATTTTAATCAAAGAAGAAAACCGCCTTTCGGCGGCTTTCTCTCCACGTTTCGTTTGGAATCCCCCGACATATTCATCGGGGCAGGAATCAGTAATGAAGATAGTATAACAGATTATATTGGTTTCGTTAAATTTTTGCTTGAATCTTGATTTGCAATGGGATCGAGCATATCTCTTCGAAGCCTTTGTCTGTTGACGTCTCTATCACGAATCTGTATTCGCCAGGCGTCGTAAAGCTTATGGCGTTAATCATTGTGATAGCACGGAGCCTTTTGAACCCCTTCTTGAAGCTTAGAGGCAAGGGGTTTTGATTCACCATCTCTCCTTTTGGATCCGTGAATCTTATGCGCGCGTCAACGCTCATCTCTCCTTCGTTTATGTCGTCATTCCTTTGCCAAAGAGAAGTAATGGTCAGATTCAGAGGTATGGAGAATTTTTGTGGCGAGCCGTCTTTAGGACTGCGATTTTCCGCTATTTGGGGTATAGAGGTTATGGTAATCTCCTCGACGACATTAAATATAGACAGAGAATTAGTTTGCTGGTCGACAGATGAAGATGCCGATAACACAGACCAAAGATGCTCGATCTTCTTCCCTCTTATGATTGTGTTAGGCATGGGTTTTGATTAGGTTTGAATTATTAGACATTGTGAAATTCTGTAAAATCCACGGTTCCCGTATTTTTACATAATCTTGTTGCAGACCGATTCCCTCTAGGCGAAAAAGTTCAAACCTCTCTGTGCTCGCTTCTGTCATAAACCCAAACTTCGGCGCGATCAGATATGTTCCAAGCGCCTCGGCAATCCTTTCGAGGAAACTTAGGCTCGGCAAAGTCGCGCCGCTCTCGACTCTGGCGATGCTTGGCTGACGGGTTCCTACCAAATCAGCAAGGTCTTTCTGACTCAAGTTCCTGTACACTCTTGCTTCTGTGATCAATTGGCTTGTCTCGAATCTAAGATTTTTCTTCTGATATTCCTTTCTAAAATCCTCGTTCTCTAGCTGTTGTTTTTTGTATTCTTTGAAGTTCATGTTTTTGTGTTTCAATGGCTCCTTTTCCAATGGTCCGCTCTTTCGATTGCTTGGGCTTTGTATCTTGATATGCCCCGGGTTCCACTGCCTTGGAACATCACCAGTCCGATCAGTTTTTGTTTACAGATCACGCACAACATCCTGTAGGGTGGTTGGGAATAGTATTTTAATTCGAGGATCAGCATGTCAGTCCCTTCCACGGGTTCGAGATGTTTCGATTTCCGTAGCTGACTGATTGTGAGCCTTTCAAAATACTCATTCTTTTTTATGATCCAGCTCCTATCTTTTAAAGGTAGGCCATTCAAATAATCGTCAATCGGACTATTATCTAGGCCATCGTTCCAGAACTCTATGTCTATTTGATAATCCATATTATTAAAGTATTATGGTCGACCATACCCATAACAATATTGTTATACTAACAAATAATTACCTTTGGTGCAAGTGATTGATTGTGTTATCTCACTCCCCCTCCATCTTCTGCCGGTAATGCAAAGCTTCCAGGATGTGCGTCTCCTGGATGTTTTCTTGATTACTCAAATCGGCGATGGTGCGGGCGACCTTGATGATGCGGTGGAAAGCGCGGCCGGAGAGCGAGAGCTTGTGCGCCGCGGCGGTCAGAGTCCGCCGAGCCGCGTCTGGAAGCGCGATCATCTTCTCGATGTCGCGCGCGTTCATCTCGCTGTTGTATCTTTTAGACAGGCCGTGCGCCTTGAAGCGCGCTGCTTGGATCTCGCGGGCGGCCGTCACCCGCGCGCGGATGTCGGCCGACGATTCCGATGAAGGGTCCGGCGCCGACAGTTTCTCGTAGTCTACTTTATTCACGTTCATCCAGATGTCCAAGCGATCCATGATCGGCCCGGAGACGCGCCGGCGGTAGGCGCGCAGGATGCCGGCGGTGCAGGTACAGCCGCCGCCTTTCGGCTTGCCGCAGGGGCAGGGATTCATGGAAGCGATGAGGATGGTCTGCGCCGGAAATTCGACCGAGCCGCGCGCGCGGGATATGGTGATGGTCTTCTCTTCCAGAGGCTGGCGCAGGGCCTCAATCACGGAGCGGTCGAACTCCGGGAATTCGTCCAGGAAAAGTACGCCGCGATGAGCCAAGGTGATCTCGCCGGGCCGCGGGAATGCTCCGCCGCCGACGATGGCCGGATACGAAGCAGTGTGATGCGGCGCGCGGAAAGGCGGCCGCGTGATCAGGCTGTTTCCCAGCGTCCGTGCCGCCGAATGGATGCCGGTGACCTCGACGGCTTCTTCGCGCGACAAGGGCGGCAGGATCGACAGGAAGCTCTGGGCCAGCATGGTCTTACCGGTGCCAGGCGGTCCGAACAAGAGGATATTGTGCGCTCCGGCGGCGGCGATCTCGAGTCCGCGCTTGGCGGTCTCGTTGCCGCGGATAAGCCGCATGTCGGGTACGTCCGATGCTTCGTCGGCGGATCCAAGCTCTTCTCTCGGCGCTACCGGTTCGATGTTCCCTTTTCCTTCGAGACAATCGATGACTTCACGCAAAGACGAGACGGCGTAGACCCGGATGCCGGAGGCCAGAGAAGCCTCGATGGCGTTGTCTGCCGGCACGAATGCCCGGTCGAATCCGCGCGCAGCGGCTTGGACCAGGATCGAGAGGACGCCGGCCACTTTGCGCAGGTTTCCTTCGAGCGATAATTCGCCGAGGAAGAGCGTGCCAGTCGGGTCGAATCCGATGTCTCCGGCCGCGGCGAGATACGCCAGAGCCATGGGCAGGTCGAAAGCCGGGCCTTCCTTGCGCACGTCGGCCGGAGCCAGGGAGATGACGACTTTCTGGTTCTTCTGCTTGGGAGAGACATAGCCGGAATTCTTGATGGCCGCCGAGATGCGGTCTTTGGCTTCTTCCACGGCGCGGTCGCCCAAGCCCACGATGGACACGGCATTCAAGCCGTTGGATATGTCCACTTCTACGGTGACGATCTCGGCCAAAAGCCCGGTGATGTGCGCGCTCTCACAGGTGGCGATGTTCATCCCGCCATTCTACGCCGGGGGACATTAAGAAACCCTTAAGAAAAGTTAAAATTTTCGTGAAGAAAAGTTAAAATTTTCGTGAAGAAAAATACGATGGCGTAGAGCCATCGTTACGAAATAACTAGCTACGCAGTCTTCAATGCCCGTGCTTTATCGAGATCCTGGCAGAAGGATTGGCTTCGAGGCGCTCGAGCTCGATGGGCTGTCCGCAGGCTTCGCAGATGCCGTAGGTGCCCTTATCGATGCGCTCCAGGGCGGCGCTGACTTCGAAAAGCTGGTGTTCGAGCTTGTCGGCGATGCCGCTATTGTCATCCAATTCCTCGAGCTTGTCGGCGACCTCGTTCTCGTCGGCGGCGTCCACTTGCATGCCGCCGCTGGTGGCTTCCCATCCGGAAGAAGTGCCGGAGCTCTTTTCTGCCACCGTGGGCAGGTCCTCCTCTAATCGGGCTTTCTCCGCCAGAAGTGCTTTCTTGAATCGTTCGATGTCTCGCTTATTCATGAGGCAATTCTAGCGCATGAAAGCCTGTTGTTCAAGCCTGTTGATTATCTCGGAAAGAGCGGCCTCGTTGCCAGCGATCGCCAGCTTCGAGCTGTCGATGAATGAGTACAGGAACGGCACTTGTCCGTCCTGCGAGGTGAATTTACGGACATCGGCGTTCTTGACGATGCGGTCCTCGAATTGGCCGCGGATGACGGTCGAAGTCGCTTGCGCGTAGAGATACGGCTCTAGGTCCTGCGGCATGGTGGCTTCCCATTGGAGCATGCCGGCGAAAGCGTTCTGGAAGAAATCAGTCTCGACGATGACGAACAGGCTCTTGCCTCCCGTGGCGTCGGCATATACGCCAAGCATCCATTGCGACTGGAGCGTCCGAACGATCATGTCGGGTGCGGGTATGTCCATGGTGGAGAGGATGCCGGCCGGATCGGCGCGGACCAAGGCGCCATTCTGCGTTTCAGCCAGGACTATCTCCTTCATCGTGCCGGGCGCTTGAGGCTTGGCCATCTCGGCTCTGACTTTCGAGGCGATGGCGCTGCCGGAGAGGCCGTCGATCGCGATCACGGTCTGCGATTCGGCTTTGACAATGGATTGCGGCGCTTGCGGAGCCACCGGTTGCGGAGCTGGGGCGGCCAAGGGGCTCTTCTCATAGAAATAATATCCGCCGAACGCTCCTGCCGCGATCATGATCAGGCTGAATATGACCAAGAAGAGCTTGCGGCCGGCATGCGAAGGCGGTTCCGTCGTCTCTCTGATCGCTTCGGCGATGTCGACAGGTTGCATCGTCGGTATCGACGGCGCTTGTTCGGATGGCTGAGCGACAGGCATTTCTTCGCGGGGTTGTTTTTCATTACCGGTGACGGGAATCTGGTTTTGAGGGATGTCCGCCATTGTGCGGGCCTTTTCCTCCTTGCCGCGCCTTTTATTCTCGGCGATGGTCATGGAAGCCTGCGAGATATTCCTGTGCGAGAGGACGTCGGCCACGTCGCTCTCATAGGTGCGCAATGGCTTGATGTTCGGGTCGGACGAGATCTTCGGCGGCTTTGGCGTTGAGTCTGGCGCAAACGGCGCAGAATCGGGCGGCTGCGGTTTCGCAGTTGTTGAAGGATAGGCCGGGAATCTTTGGTCCGCGGGAGCTGTCGACGGTGCGGCCTGCGAAGCTGTCGGCGCTGGCGCGGCAGAAGAAGACATCGGCCACTTGAGCGCGGTAGCTATCGGCGGAATGGTAGGCGAGGGATCCTTGATCGCCACCGGCGGGATCGGAGGCGTCGAAGTTGACGGCGCAGGCGTTGGTGTTGGCGCAGGCATAGGCGTCATTGATTGCTGCGGAGATTTTGCCGGAATCGGAGATGTTGGTGAAGGCTGCCGTTTAATAGGTATTGGAATTGTCGGCACAGCCGTTGGAGCCAATGGTTTTGCCGCCTGACCCGGCATGTCCGCGCGCAATCTTTCCGGGATTATGTTCGCGACGGCCTCTTGTAGATTCTGGCGGTTCTGCGCGACCGATGCAGTCGTTGTCCGCGCTTGATTCTCGGCCATGATGCCGTAGGCTTCGCCGATCTTCTTAGGCTGGGGGTTGGCCGGGGCGGTCTTGTGCGTCGCCGGGTCACTTGAAGCCGCCGGTACCGCTTGGGATCGCGTCGACGCCGCCGGATCAGCTTTCTCTTCCGAGATGTTCAGATCATCGGATATGTCGAATACGCGCGCCTCTTCTTCCTCGGCCTGCGAATCCGCTTCCGGTTCTCTGGGCTCGACCGGAAGGCCTTGCACGGGCAGGCCATCGTCATCGCCAGCCGGAGCTTGCGGATCCACTGGCGGCGTTATGATCACTCCGTCTTCGTCCATGCTGTTGTTCTCGTCCATTCCGGTATTATAGCGCAGATATATGGTCATCCATATAGCTGGAAAAGCGAAAGCGGAGAGATCTGATTATTCAAAAGAAATCTTTTGCATCCGGATTAGTCTGGTTTCCTTGGTTAGGAGCGTCTCCCCACGGATTCCTATTCCTTTTAATCTCTGCATTATTCGGTTCGCCAAAGGTTCCCACTGAATGATTGCCAACGCCCTGACGACTATCCGTAGGTTTTTCCATGGATTTTCTAATGGACTCTGCCGCATGCGCTGCCCTCAATTCATCTTTCGTGTAATCATCCGGGCTGATTGGCACATATTGTCCATCAATCTTTATCTCAACCGGAACTCCGCCAGACGAAGTGAAGATTATCTCGCTGTCCGCTCTGACTTTTAGGCCTTTTTTAATCGCCAATTCGATCGCTCGGTAGCGCGTTAATTCTCGGAAATCGTTTCCAAAGACGCCGCTCCCCATAGCTTCGTGATATAAGGCGAGTTTTTTCTGGTCAAGGATGGTCCTGCTCTCGTTTCTCTCCAGATCTCCGGCCAGATCGCTCTGCTTCTCAAAACGGTCAGGCTTATCAGCTTGAGCGCCGGGATTTTCCGGATGATCTCCACAGCCAACGGCTCCGATGGCGACGGCGCCTGTAGCCAAAGCGACTTGCGTTGCCGTGCGCAATTTATTCCCCAATGACCTGCTCTTAGCCGCATCTTCGGCCTTAGGCTCATTGTCTTGTTTAAAGCTTTCGGAGCTCATGAGTCTATTATAGCAAGAAATCTAGAACCCCTCTCTACCTCCTCGGCCCGCCGCCGCCGAAGCGGGGCCTCTCGCCGAACGGGCGAGGCGGCCTCGGTGTCTCCTCTTTCTTGGTGAAGAAATTCGGATTGGCGGCCTTGACGGAGAGATTGATGCGGCCTTTCTCGTCGATCTCCTTCACGGAGACCGGAACCTTGTCGCCTTCCTTGACGTAGGTCTCAACGCGCTCGACGCGGAACGGCGCCATCTCGGAGACATGGACCATGCCTTCGGCGTTCGGTCCGATCTTCACGAAGAAGCCGAAGTCCATGAGCCGCGTGACTTCCCCGTCGAATTTCTCGCCGGGCATGTATTCGCGGGTCATGCCGTAAATGATCTCCTTGGCCTTGGCGGCGGTCTCGTTCTTGCCGGTGATGAAGATTGAACCGTCGTCTTCGATCGTTATGTCCTCGACGTGCGTGATGTCGCGGATCTCATTGATGGTCTTGCCGCCGGAACCAATGACGAGGCCGATCTGCTCGGGCTTGATCTTCATGACGATGATCTCCGGGGCGTTCGGCGAGATCTTGCCGCGCGGTGCGGCAATCTCCTTCTCGATGACATCCAGGATCTTGAAACGGGCGGCTTTGGCCTTCTCGAAAGCTTCTGCCAAAATCGGAAGCGGGATGCCGCCGACTTTGATGTCCATCTGCACGGCGGTTATTCCGGCGCGCGTGCCGGCGACCTTGAAGTCCATGTCGCCGTGGTGGTCTTCGGGGCCTTGAATATCGGTCAGAACTTTGTAATCAAAATCAGAGGGTACAGGGTTCAGGGTACAGGGTACAGTTTCTTGTGACCCTTTTTTCTCTTTACTATTTACTTTTTTCTCTTTCTTTCTCATCATCAATCCGCTAGCAATGCCAGCAACCGGTGCTTTGATCGGAACTCCCCCATCCATTAACGCCAGCGTCGAGCCGCAGACCGATCCCATCGAAGTGGAGCCATTCGAGGCCATGGCTTCGGAGACCAATCTGATTGTGTACGGGAATTTGTCCTTGTCGGGAATAACCGGAAGCAGCGCCTTTTCCGCCAAAGCGCCGTGACCGATCATGCGGCGGTTGGTGCCGCCGATCTTGCCGGTCTCGCCGGTCGAGAATGGCGGGAAATTGTAGTGGTGCATGAAGCGCTTGTTCTCTTCGACGCTCAAGCCTTCGATGACGAGCGCGTCGCCGGGCGAGCCCAAGGTCAATGTCGAGAGGATGTGCGTGCCGCCGCGATAGAAGACGCCAGAGCCGTGGAGGATCGGCGAGATCCCGCCGGCCTGCGCGGACAGCGGACGGACCTCGTCCATGCCGCGGCCGTCCGGACGCTTGCCGTTCTCGAGCGCCTCCTCATGGAGCATGTCATTCACGGCTGACTCGAAGACTTCCATGGCCATGTTCGGATCGCCATCGGGCATCTTTTCCGCGAACAGAGCCGTCCATTCCCTGACGATCTCGCCATATCTCTCCTTTCCGCCTTCGATCTTGCCGATGAAGATGTGCTTCTTCAATTTAGGCGCGATCTCCTTGTCGAACAATTCCTGCGTGCCCGGCGTCGGTTCTTTGATGACGATCTCGGATTTCTTCTTGCCGATCTCCTTGATGATCTTTTCCTGCCATTTCTGTATCTTCTCGATCTCTTCCGATGCTTTGGCCAGCCCTTCATTCAAGGCGTCTTCGCCGACTTCCTTGCTGGCGACTTCGATCATGTTGATCATGCCGTCCTTGCCGCAAGCCACCAATTCTAGCTTGATGCCGGCGTCAGCCTTGGCTTTGAAATCCGGATTGACCAGCCATTCGTGATTCCTGCACATGCGCACGGCCGAGACGGGTCCATTCCAAGGGATATTCGAGACGCCGAGCGCGAGCGATGCCGCGATGACCGCCACGACGTCCGGATCGTCCTCACCTATCGAGAGCGTCGTTAGCACGATCTGCACCTCGTTCCTCATACGCTGATTGAAAAGCGGACGGATGGTCCTGTCCACGACGCGGCCGCTCAAGATGGCTTCCGTCGAAGGCCGGCCTTCGCGGCGCATGAATCGCGAGCCCAGGATGCGGCCGGTAGCGTAGAAGCGTTCCTCATAATCCACCGTGAGCGGGAAGAAATCCCCTTCGCGGAGGTCGCCCATGACCGCCGTGGCCATGACCACGGTGTTGCCGTAGCGCAATAAGACCGCGCCGTTAGCCTGGTCAGCGAGGTCGTTGAATTCCGCGGTCAAGTTCTTGCCGCCGACCTCGAGCGAGTATTCTTTCTTTGTCATAATTGTAAGGGTTCAGGGTTCAGGGTGCAGGGTTCAGGAAAAGCGTTTGCGATTCCCTGTACCCTGATTCCTGTACCCTGTCCCCTGGTTTGCGCCCCCAGATTTCAGAATTGAATGGATCTCACTGAGGTCGGACCTCAGCAAAACATTCAAACCTGCCTATCCGCGGGCGAGATTACTTTATTAAAAAAACTCTAGCAGAATCACTGTAGCAAAAAGCGCCGGGGAATGCCACACACAGGTTCGACCTGTGTTAATCGGGTCATTTCCACCAAATGACTCGATTAGCTTAGAGCCAGCCTAATTATCCGTAGGATTATTTGCTATATAGCTCCTTCTGAAATCCAAAAAAGGTCGAGCGGATCATATCGACTTCGCCTAGAACATTCACCGCGTTAGCAATGGCATGATACTTTAGATTCAAGAGGACCGGGAGTTTTTCTTCATCAAGCTCCTCGACTCCTTTTTCTTCGTACTTTGACAATACAAAATCCAAAAACTCCTTTTGCTTCTCGTCCAATCCTTCGAATATCTTCTTCTTTGCGTGCTCAACTCTTTGCACTCTGGAGATCGGCGGCGTCAAGAAAGAAACATACGATAATACGTCGAACAGGTCGCTTTGTTCCGCATCGATCATTTTTTGAAGCATCTCCAGTTCATCTTTGCCGTATCCCATAGCCGATATCTTTTCAAGGAACGCTTTTCGAGTTATCGGATCAGACCATATCTTCCGTAGCTCTTCCTCGCTCTTGAAGAATTCCGGCATCGCCCCGAACATATTATCCATGAATTCTTGGATCGAGACCGGTTTGCCGTCAGCGCCCCAGAAAGAAGTGGCGATCATGTGCTGGATCTCGCGCTCTTTTCCATCGCGCAGCTTTATCTTCAATGTCTGTTTTGTAGGCACTGGCTCTGGCGGAACAGGCGGCTCTCTCTGTTCTTTAGGCTCCTTTGGTTCTCTCGGTTCTTTCTCTTTTATATCCTCTATCGGTTCGCCGTCCCATTCCGGATCGGAGAAATGATAATACGCGTTTACGAAATCATATATGGTGAAGTATTCCTTGCCGTCGAAAAGCCGGGTGCCGCGTCCGATGATCTGCTTGAACTCGATCATTGAATTGACTGGGCGCATCAGCACGATATTGCGTATGTTCCTGGCATCGACGCCGGTGGAAAGCTTCTGTGATGTGGTCAAAACCGTCGGGATCGACTTTTCATTATCCTGAAACTCCCGCAAGATATTGTTCTCCTCGAGCGCCGTCATTGGCCGTTACGCGCGCGCAGTAATTCGGGTCTTTGCTTTTCTTATATTGATTGACCAGATCGCGCACTAGGAGCGCGTGAGTCTGGGTCGCGCAGAAGATTATCGTCTTCTCGTTCTGATCGATGTCATCCAAGACGAATCTGACTCGCTTCGACTTCTCTAGCCACGATCTCGATAGTCCGGTTAAATTCAGGCTCCCTGTAGATCTTTCCTTGCTCAACCTCACCTTCGATGATCTGGTCGTCCGAAACATACATGTAATCATCGAGAGTAGTCTGTATGCGCTTGATTTTGAATGGCGTCAAGAATCCGTCGTTGATGCCCTCTTTGAGAGAATAGACATATACCGGCTCGCCAAAATATTTATATGTATCGACATTATCCTTGCGTTTCGGAGTAGCGGTAAGGCCAAGCTGTACTGCCGGTGAGAAATATTCCAGGATTCCGCGCCAGTTGCTTTCGTCATTGGCACCGCCGCGATGGCATTCATCGATGATGATCAAGTCAAAGAAATCCGGCTCGTATTCTCCGAAATATTCCGCGCCGTCCGGTCCGCTCATGAATGTCTGGAAGATGGTGAAGAAGACGCTTCCACCCATGGGAACGCCTCCTTTCTTTCGAATGTCGAGAGGATTTACGCGCACTTTGGCGTCGCTCGGAAAGATCGAGAAATCATTGCCGAACGCTTGGTCGGCAAGAATATTCCTATCGGCCAAAAACAGGATCCTCGGTCTGCGCGTGCCATCGCGCTTCAAATTCCAACGAGTTTGAAATAATTTCCAGGAAATCTGCGCCGCCACGGCCGTCTTGCCGGTTCCGGTAGCCATAGTGAGCAATATTCGCGACTTTTCTTCGGCGATAGCGTCGAGGACTTTGTTAATCGCCAATTCCTGATAATATCGCTTGCCATGCTCGCCCTCTATTGGAATAGCGGTGAATTTTTCTTTCCATTCGTTTTGATCCGAATATGTCTTATCCCACAATTCATCCGGTGTCGGGATTTTTGCCACTACCCCTTCTTTACCTGACTTCATGGAAACCTGGTAGATTTCTTTGCCATTCGTAGAGTAAGTGTAATCGATATCTAATTTTTTCGCGTACGATTTCGCTTGCGCCGCTCCTTCAGTCGCCGACAACTCCGCTTGCTTGGCTTCGATGACGGCGATCTTGCGGTTCTTGTAGACCAGGACATAGTCGGCGATCTCCGGCTTGCTTCGCTTCCCGCCGACTTGGATCTTGCCTTCAGTGATGCGTAACTCCCGAAGGATTTTTGAATCCTCGGCCTCTCCCCACCCGCTTGCCTTGAGCATCGGGTCTATGTACTCGGCTCGCGTTTCCGCCTCGTTCATGGCTTAAATATGCCACAGACTAGGCATTTTGGCTAGACTGTTTGATTTTTAAGGCTAAAGGAGCTTTTTCAATCGTATGTACTAATAGTTTTAACGCCAATTCTACGCGTTCAATATCACAACTTTTGACGCGAGGTTTGCTCAAATGAAATGTATTTCTTACGTCATTTAATTCCAGAATGTCATCAGCCGTCTTTTGTTGTATCAGTTTTTTGCTTAGGAAGAAAGTTATCAGATCATACAGGCCTATTTGATGATCTTTTTTCTCAATTTTTTCTCGTGCGGCGATGACTACCGGCAGATTGTCTTTTTCTTTGCAGATATATTTTTCTGACAGCTGTTCCGCGAACTTGTATTCGAAATATTCTATTTTTTCTCCGCGCTCTTTGTAAAAATAAAGAAGCATCGCTTCTATCGCCGATATGACATATAAGATGATGACTCTGTAAGTTTCTTCTTTGTATAATTGCTCCTGCCCCGCGCTCTTTGATCGATCGTAAAGGGCATAGATATACTCTATGGAATTTTCTAAAATATTACGGAGTTTTCCGTCATTGATAAAATCGAGATCAGCCATAAAATTTATCTTGATCTCTGTTGAGTCATCTTGAGAAGCTTTGCCAGAGACGGCAAACCTTCTTTTTCCAATACGGTATAAAGTTTGGCATCGGATCGATAATTCAAATTTACGCCATATTTCTTTTCTATGGTTCTCACCAATGTATCTCCTCTTTTTTTACGCATTAGTTTACTCATGGCTGAAGTATAGCACGCTTTACAGCTCGCCGCTAAATGCTTTTTTGATTTATGCTAATTGTGGCGAATTCGCCATAATTAAAGCTACTTAATTTCCAAAGGGGTCGAATTCGACCCATTTGAGAGTATGGTCATTTACCATAATACCCAGCCAAAAGGCCATCTTTTTAGATTACTATTAATTTACTATTAATTTTGCTTAAATTAATAGAAAGTTATAACTCCCCAACAAAAGCCCTCTTCAGCACCGACTTTTTCAGCTCCTCCAGATCCGCGATCTTCCGCTCGTATATATTTTCCAGATTTTTCGTCTCCGCCGCCAGCGCATCCAGTTTTTTGACGATGGTTTTTTGGACAGTAAGTGATTTTGGATAACGAAAAAGAATTTGTTTTACCGCACCACCGTTAAACTGAGGCTGAGCAGAACCTGCAGATAATTGTCGAACTTGGTCCCAATAGTGCTTAGATTTAGAAAAATACCAGTACAACTTGCTCAAAAGGTTTTTTCTAAACTTCATTCTAATCAAATACGAAGCAAATATTGCTTTTTCATTGCTTTCAAAAAAAAGTACATTTCCAGCAGAAGCACCCGTTCGTGCCATTAATAAATCTCCGTTGCCCATAAATATTTGCTTGCACCGTTAAAAGTTTTCACATACATCTTATTTTCTTGTGTAAGTAGGCCATTTTTATCAGTGTCAGTAATTCTTATGAATCTGTAGTCACCTTTGCTTTTAGCCTTTTCTGTGTATCCATACTCAACTTCACAAACTTCTCCAAGTTTCTTCTCCTCCCAATTCTTCCCTTGCTTTGCAAAAACACTTTGCAGATATGCTTCAAAAAGCTCTTTAGAATTCTGCAGATTCTTCTCTGCATTTTCCTTGGCTTTTACGACTTTTTCAAAGACATTATCCAAGATTTTTACAATACGGTGCTGGTCGGGAAGAGGTGGAAGTGGGATTTCGATTTCTCTTAATTTTGTCCCTGAAAGCTCTTTGAATGTTGTACCACTACCCAGACTGTTTAAAAGTTTAACTGAGTCTTTAAGAAAGTAATACAGATATTTAGTGTCGAGCTGTCTATTCGGTATCAAACCTCTACATCCCTGATTTGTTGAGATTCGTTTTGTATTTATAGCAAGATGACCAATAGGGGCTCGGGTAGACAAGATGATTGAGTTGGGCGGAATGATTTTTGCGGATGATTCTTCTAAACCTGCCTCTGTGATTTTTCGATCTGTTTCTTCAACAAATATTCCTTCAAGTTTTCCCATGTCTTTTGGCGTAATCCATAAAATATCTCCATCCCAGTATCTCAAAATACCAGTTTTAGGAGTTCCTCCGTTTACAATCTCACATACATCACCAAGTTTTTTTGTTTGCCAGTTAGTTATCATGATTTGATTTTGCCATCCTCGTAAAATACTACCTGAGGCTCATTTAAACGATCAAAACCTATAAATACTCCCAATCTGTATTTATAAGGACCGTCATGTCTAGTGAATTCAATTAATTTTGCATTATCACACTCGTTAACAGAATTTGATTTATTAGGTTTTATCTCAAATATGACTAGATTACAATCAGTATTACGACGATGGATATTAATATCCGGGTAAACATATTCTTGATGCTCGCCTCTGCATTCTCGCGGCAAGATTTTTGTTAAAATCCCATGTTTATTATATTCACAATCTACATGCCAACCTGGAAATTGCCGTTGAAGATACTCTGCTAGTTTATGGGCTATAGATCTTTCGTGTACGGATTTTTCTAACAAAAAGGCGTCATCTTTATACAACAAATCAAGAGCAATGCATATATTCCTTTTAATCTCCGCATCACTGATCTCGCCAAGTTTTTTTGTTTGCCATGCGGTCATATCATTTCTTTAAATACTGATGCCTTGCGTCATTATATTCTCTGACTACTATATCGTAGAATTTTTTGAAATCTTTATCTTGAATTGCAGAATTAAAATCACCGTTCATAAGATCTTGAAATCTCTGATTCGTATCGCTACCATATGCCCACTGTAAAAATTTCACGCAAGCTTCATGTAATTGATCGTCTGCTAAATAAATGCTTTCCTTAATGATGTTCTCAATTTGAGATAATATTCTTGTAGGCAAATCAGAATGTAAGTCTGCATAGTCGCCATCTTCTGATCTGGCCCAGGCATCTGTAGAAATTTCGTCTAAATGTAAGATAATATACAAAGGAAGTAGGAGATTAGTCAGTCTTTGCTTCAATAAACCTTTTGACGCCTTCTTGTGTGTTTGATATTCAAAATAAGCGATGTTACCGATTACTCCAAGAACAGCGACTGTAATTATAGATACTAGATTAGACATAAAGTTTTTTGTTTGCTATAGCATAATCAGGTATTTTGAGTATATAGATATTGCATATATGAAAACCAATCTCGTGCATGCACTTTCAATCTTTCCAAATCTTTAGGAGTTATGGGATTATTGTGGGCGATAACATTTCTTGTAGGGCCTAGTTCTTCAAGTTTACCGATTAAATTCTTTTGTGCCCCCTTTTTAAACAGTTTGCAAAATTCTTTGTCAAAAACACGAATAATTGATACTAGCTCCAAATAATCCGTATAGTAGATTTCATGGGCGCCTCTCTTTGAATGGTACCAGTTATCAGAGTCGCTTGCTTTTCTGGAGTCAACTTTACGTACCGTTTCTTTTAATGATTTTTTATTCCTAACCTCCAGCCACCAGTTACCGCCGTAAACGCCCAGAAGTATTTTTGTGATGAAAGTGCGTATAGAATTTTCAAGAACAAACATAATTGAATATCCTTCTGAAGGAATATTTTTGTATACTGAGCCTCCTAAAAATGGATCAGAAAAATCATTTTTAGGAATCTGTACCGGATGAATGACTTTCCTGCTGGTTTTTGATTCGCCGATAATTTTATCTTTAGATTGACTATTTAATTCTAAACTCAGTTGAGCTTGTTGATTAGGATTAAGCCCGCGCATAAAAGTGGCCGTGCCGATTTTATACTTATCTGCAGTAATGATCAAAGCAACCTCAGGTGAAATCTTTTTCCTAAAAGCGAAAGCACTGATACTTTTCACAACTAACTTTGAAGATTTGCCTGTTTTGTCAGCAATTTTTTTTACCAATTTCTTGCTGTAGATCAAAGGTCTGCCCATGTTATTTCTTGTTACTTCTTCTTTATCTGTTTTGACGGCACCATTCTTGAGATAGTCGCCTTGTCAACGCCCAAAACCAGAGCAATGTCCGTACCTTGCATGCCCTTATTTATCAAACTAAGCACCAATAACTTTTTGATGTCTTCAAGTGTTTGAATAGCTTTTTTGTCCATAAAGTTATTTATCTTTATTTAGCTTATTTTTTTTGATAAGACTTTTTGCCACATTTACATAATTAGTCGAAGTATTGAGAATCTCGGCAATTTCAGTAGGAGTTAAACCAAAACGGTCAAGCATTTTTATATTATCAGTAGCTGTTGCTTTACGGTCCATCGAAAGGAGGTTTAAAGCAATCAGCACTCCCAATTTTTTTGACATAGATTCAAGCAATTTATTTGTATCCATAATTATTTTTCCTTACGAATTGCGACTAATTCTTTGCTCACATGACCAGAGGATTTGCCGACAATTTTTGCAATCTCCACGGGTCTAACATTTAGTCCGTCTAATAATCTTATTTGGTCCTTAAGTGACAATCCTGCTATATCTTTTGGCACAAGCTTAAGCAATATCGCTATTACGATATCTAGTTTCTGCCCCAATATTTCTTTACCCTGTTCGTTCATAAAGAATATAAGTAGTTAAATTAGTAATAAATCAAGTATATACCTTACAAAATATATGTCAAATAGTATGCACTAAACTACCCAGATACAGTATAAAGTAATTCCTTTGTCAACAAAGGCTAAAATGTAATATTTAGTTAACTGTCTTTATTAGTAAAAGTTAGACAAGATCTTTAATTTTACTCAACATCTTTTCGCTCTCCCCATCCAACCTCCTCATCTCCTCCAAAATCTCCTTGGGTTCGCGCAAAACAACTTCCCCGCCTTTGTTCGGATTCTTCACTGACAAATCGAAGGTTGTCTGATCCACGTTGGAAACGTCGATGCTCCAAGAATTTTCGGAATCCGCTTTGGTCTTTTGGAGCTTCACGAAATCGGCCAGATCGGCTTCGCTCAATGGATTGGTCTTGCCGAGGTTGCGCTTGAGATTCAATTGATAGAACCAGACCTTCTTTGTTGGACTGCCCTTTTCAAAAAACAATACGACAGTTTTGACGCCAGCGCCGGCAAATACGCCGCCAGGAAGGTCGAGGACGGTATGCAGATTACAATTCTCAAGGAGCAACTTGCGCAAACTGACCGAGGCATTGTCGGTATTCGAGAGAAAGGTATTCTTGATGACGATGCCCGCGCGACCGCCGGTTTTGAGGATCTTTATGAAGTGTTGCAAAAAGAGGAACGCCGTTTCGCCGGTCTTTATGGGGAAATTCTGCTGGATTTCGCGTCCGATACCGGCGCCGAAAGGCGGATTGGCCAGGATGATATCGTAACGGTCCTTTTCCTGGATGTCGTTTATGTTCTGCGCCAGCGTGTTCATGTGCCTGATGTTCGGAGCCTCGATGCCGTGCAGGATCATGTTCATGATGCCGATGATGTATGCCAGAGATTTAATCTCTTTCCCGTAGAATGTCTTGTTTTGAAGAGTCTCCATCTGGGCCGAAGACAGCTTGGCTTGGTTTTGAGTGAGAAAATTGTACGATTCAACCAAAAATCCGGCCGAGCCGCAGGCACCGTCATATATAGTCTCACTGATCTTCGGCGCCACTACCTTCACGATGGTCCTGATGAGCGGCCTGGGAGTGTAATATTCCCCGCCGTTCCTGCCGGCATTGCCCATGTTCTTGATCTTGGCTTCGTATAGATGCGAAAGCTCGTGCTTCTCTTCGTACAGCCGGAAGTGCATGCCGTCCACGATGTTCAAGATCTCGCGCAGTTTATATCCGCTGGAGATCTTATTTTTCAGCTCGCTGAATATCTCTCCTATTTTATATTCGATAGTATCCGGCTCTTCGGCCTTGAATTTCTTAAGATATGGGAACAGTTTCTGATTCACGAAGTCATTCAGGTCGTCGCCGTCGAGAGCTTTATGATGGTCTATCTTACCGTCGATTGTCTTCGGCGCTGCCCAAGAATTCCACCGGTATTGCTGGTCCAGAATGTAATCATACTTCTTGCCGGCCAAGGCCGCCTCTGTCTTCTTTGTCTCATCCAAATCATCGAGATACTTCAAAAACAAAATCCATGAAGTCTGTTCAACGTAGTCCAGCTCTGTAGCCGAGCCAGAGTCGGTGTGGAGTATCTGGTCTATGTTTTTGAATGATTGTTCGAACATAAAAACTATCCTACCTCTTCCCCGCCCGCAATAGATATTTATTCGACGCCTCGTCCAAGTCCATGAAATGGTCGGTGGCATCGATCAGCTTGGCAGAGGTGGATTTGCCGAAGGAGACCACTTCCACCTGGCAACCTTGATTCATCTGCAGGTATTCCACCAACGGCACGAAGTCGCCGTCGCCGGTTATGAGAATGACCGCGTCGAGCTTCGGCGACAATTTGACCGCGTCGATCGCCAGCCCCACGTCCCAGTCCGCCTTCTTGGCACCCGAGCTGAAGATCTGCAGATCCTTGATCTTTGTCTCGATGCCCATCTTGACCAAGGCGTCGAAGAAGGCGCTCTCCTCGCCGGATTCCGTCTTGATGACGTACGCGATCGCGCGCACCAGCTTCCTGCCGTCGAGCGCGTCTTTGACGATTGCGCCGAAATTGACCTTCGAATGATAGAGATTCTTGCCGCTGTGATACAGATTCTGCGCGTCTATGAAGATGCCCACGCGCTGCTCCTTATGTTTGATGACTGCCATGTTATTGAAAATGCACGATTATTATAAAAACGACTGATTATTAAAAGAACGGATAACTGAAAATTGACCTAATTTCTAATTACCTAATTGACCTAAGGAAATCCCAATTATTAAGCAACCTGTCTTGTCACCCCCGCGAAAGCGGGGGTCCAGTGTATTGCAACAGACATAATTGTTAATACACTGGATTCCCGCCTTCGCGGGAATGACACGAGTTCTAAATTAAAGATGTTTGGGATTTTATTAGAAATTAGGTTAATTAGTTCAATTAGAAATTCCCCATTATTTCTTCAATTCGAGCTTCTTGAGTATCGCCGAGTATCGTCTCGGATAGTTCTTCTTCAAGTACACCAAATGAGTCTGGCGGTTGGCGACCATGCCGAGAAGGCCGCGGCGCGAATGGTTGTCTTTCTTATGCTTCTTCAAATGGCCCGTCAGCTCCTCGATCTGGCGGCTCAAAAGAGCGATCTGGACCTCCGGCGAGCCGGTGTCTTTGTCGTGAACGCCCGTTTCCTTGATTATCTTGCTTTTCTGTCTGGCCGTAAGCATGTTTTTAGGATTTGATTATAGTAGCATGAATGGGTGGTGAGTGCAATATCGGATAAAAATTTAGGCCGCCAGGGATATTCAGTATTAGCTGAAGTCCTTGGCGGCCTGCGGGCGATTTGGCTTGAATCCCGTTCCCGTTGTTTCCGACTTTAAGGTTTGTGCGAGCCCATTAGCCGTTTGCTTTGGCCACTACAGCCTCATGCAATCCGAGTCCCCTTTTAGGAGGAATGGGGATGTTTCCAATGGATGTACGACGGTATAGTCTCCTTTCAGCCACAATCGCAATGCTGCGGCAGATTTCTTCTGGCGAATTTCGGGCGAGTCCATCATTCATTCATTTTCAATTAAACCCGGCATAACAATTTCTTGGATGCCGATCCCAATGGAAGTGGACTCGCGGGCCGGTGGCGGCGATCATTAGGTCAAATATTTGCCGCGCAGGCCGGGGCCGGAGGCGCCGACGAAGGGGGAATCTTGGCTCTTATTCTTCTGGCCAGCGAAGGCCACAATGATATTCGAATTCGGGGGGCTTTTGTTCATAATATATGCCTTTCTATCAAGCCGTTTGTTGTTTTAAGCTTGAGTAGTTGGGATGACCTCCAAACCTGCGCACACGCGCGATTTTGGTGGAATCGTGATTCAAAGATCATCCCGAAAACATGCTAGCACGCTCGAATTATTTGTCAAGTACAAGAAAATATTGCCTATTGCGAGGCTATGCTACAATAAAACCATGTCGCACAATATCAAGGACTTGAAACAGCAATTCCTCGAATACACCGAGATCGAAAAAGGCCGATCGATCAAGACTGTCATCAATTATGATCATTATCTCACGCGATTCATAACCTTTTCAAAGGTCAAAAACTGTGAAGATATCACGGCTGACAGTATCCGTAATTATCGCCTGTGGCTCAACCGGCAATCTACTGGCCATGTGCGCAATGGTCCGGAGACTCTGAAGAAGAAGACACAAAACTATCATCTGATCGCTCTGCGCGCGTTCCTTAAGTACCTCGCCAAGCGCGGGATCAAATCATTATCGCCGGAGCATGTCGAGCTGGCCAAGGTCGGCGAACGGCATATCGATCTAATTTCAAGCGATGAATTGAAGCGTCTTTTCGATGCGACCAGAGGCGACGATCTCAAATCACTAAGAGATAGAGCCATTTTAGAGCTTTTATTTTCCACTGGCCTGCGCGTTTCAGAGCTATGCTCGCTGACGCGAGATACCGATTTCAATGCTGAAAGTTTTTCTATCCGCGGCAAGGGAGAGAAGATCCGCGTCGTCTTCATGTCCGACGAGGCCAGGAAGGCAGTGAAGAATTATCTGGCTAAGCGCGCGGATGTCGAGGACTCTCTGTTTGTCCGCGTTCCCGGCGTTGAAATGAAAGGTTGGCAGAAACAGCAGGCATTAACGACAAGATCAGTCGAACGCATCATCAAACATTACGCAATCAAAGCTGGCATATCCAAGAAAGTCACGCCGCACGTCATTCGCCATTGTTTTGCCACTGACTTGCTCGGCAACGGCGCCGATTTAAGATCAGTCCAAATGCTTCTCGGCCACGCCAACATTTCCACGACTCAAATCTATACGCACGTCACCGACGCTGAACTCAAAAGAGTTCATAAGCAGTTTCATAATCGGAAAAGATGATTTGATTTGTCACCCCCGCGGAAGCGGGGGTCCAGTGTGATACCGCAAGTGTTATCTGCAATACCCTGGATTCCCGCTTTCGCGGGAATGACAAATAATTCCCCAGCTCTGCCGAAGCCCCTGTGTTCACTGCCTGTTATGCTGTTATACTATGTGAATCATGCGAATCATCAGCTGGAACGTCAACGGTTTGCGGGCCAACGTCAAAAAAGGCGGCTTCGATTGGTTCCTGAATGAATCCCCCGATATCTACTGCCTGCAAGAAACCAAAGCCGAAGCTGAACAGCTCGATGAAGGTGTCCGTAATCCGCCCGGCTACCATTCTTATTTCGATCATTCTAAAGGACGCAAAGGTTACAGCGGCGTTGCCATATATTCAAAAGTTGAACCTGAAAAAGTCGAATACGGCCTAGGAATCGAAAAATATGACCAAGAAGGGCGCTTTATAGCCTTGTTTTTCAAGGAATTTGTCCTTTTGAATATTTACTTCCCCAATGGCGGTGGCGGACCTGACCGATTGAAATTCAAGCTCGAATATTATGATGAATTTTTGTCCTATATCAATCGACTAAGAAAAAAAGGCCATGAGATCATCTTTTGTGGCGATATCAATACGGCTCATACCGAGATAGATCTGGCCAGACCAAAGGAGAATGTCGAAAATACCGGATTCTTGCCGATTGAAAGGGCTTGGATAGATAAAGTGATCCAAAATGGTTACGTCGATGTTTTCCGACATTTCAATCCAGGTGTCAAGGACGCCTATACCTACTGGGACATGAAAACCTTCGCTCGCGATCGCAATGTCGGATGGCGCATAGACTACTTTTTCGTGTCCAAAGGATTGCTTCCAAAAGTTGACAAAGCCAAGATCCTTGACCAAATAATGGGTTCTGACCATTGCCCTATCGAGATTGATTTGAGGTAATTTGTAGGCTTTAAGTTAGGCCTATTAAGTAAAAAAGCTAACTTTATTTTGAAGTTTTTGATTAAAATCGGGCAAAAGTTAACCGCGCTTTGCGATTCCAGAAAGGGATTCGCGGCGCGGTTATTCGAAGTTTTGCGAAACGAAATAGCTTGTGTAGTCAAAACCATTCCTCATGTCGATGTAAATCGAATGGGTGACGGTGTGCGTTCCCCAAAATAAATGGTTGAGAGAAGATGCACCGCCATTTTCCCAAGCAATGGAACGATGCTACTTAAAAATATTTCGCAAACTCCATGAGAATAGGAGCCTACCCATAAATTGTTTAAAGAACATTGTCCCGTTCTGCGAAATTGTTTTAACGACGCGAAACTTTTTCTGTGATCATTCTATGTCCTTTAAAGGACACTGTAAAGGACATACTGTGGACAACTCGGGGACAATTATGAGACAAAGTGTTTTTTCCTTATGGCACCTACTTCTTTTTCCTCTTCTTGTTCCTTGTGCTGTCTTCCCCTTTTGAGCTAATTCCATCAATTTTGCATCAGGAAAACCTGCCAATTCAAGGGCTCTTTTCTCAAGATATTCCGGTGTGTTCAGCTTCGGATCATTCAAGACTTCGTCAAAAAGCGCATGCAGAATGTTCCCGATCTTGGGGCTTGCCGGAATCTTGCAAACCTCCATGACTCTACCACCATTAATCTTGAGCATACCAACGGAAATCGGGTCTCGGAGTGCTTCCTCGATCATGGCCTTATACTTTCTTAGCCGATAAGGGTTTTCTTTGGGCCTGCCGGTTCCTATACGGTCGCAGACGCGTAGATTCATGAGATCCCATATGTTTTCACGTCCCACGTTGACTATCATGCGCCTAACCGCCGAAAGCGTGATTGTTTCAGTGTCGGCAAAGAACATGTGCCATCTGACCATTTTGACGACTTTCTCGACTATTTCACGTGAAAACTTCATTCTTTCGAGGATTTTTCGTGTTTCACGTGAACCTTTTAGTTCATGATTGTAGAAAGTCGGCTGTTTTGTTTCTTGTGAAACACCTTTAGTTTCTGGCTTGGAAATATCGTGAAATAGGGCAGAAAGCCTTATTTCTAGGCTCCAACCCTTGTCAGCGGCGCCTTGAAGGCTTCGCAAGAGATGTTCCCAGACATCATAAGCGTGAGCTTGAGGCTGTTTAACGCCTATTCCGCGCTCTAATTCAGGGACTATGTGCTTCAGGATTCCAGACTCGTGCAGAAGCAAAATCCCTTTCATTGGCTTGGGGGACATGATGATCTTGGTGAATTCGTCGCGGATTCTTTCACGTGAAACATCCTTTATCAGGGAATTATGGCTCTGTATGGCCACAAAGGTATTTCTGTCGATTTTGAAGTCCAATTCAACCGCCAAGCGGATGGCGCGCATCATCCTCAAGGCATCTTCCGTGAAACGGTCAACAGGATCGCCGACAGTCTTGATAAGTTTGTCCTTTATGTCAGAAAAGCCGCCATATAAGTCAATTATGTCTTTTATAGCTTCGTCTATAAGACTAGCCGCGATAGCATTGACCGTGAAGTCGCGTCTCTTCAAGTCATCTTCGATCTTGTCGCTGAACTTGACTAGGTCTGGATGGCGCCGATCGGAATAGGTCGATTCCAGACGATACGGAGTGACCTCGACATTCCTGACGGTTTCATCAGTCGTGGCCTCGTTGATCACCGCGACCGTGCCGTAGATGTTCTCGTAGACGGTTTTGATGAATAGCGGCTGGATCTTTTCAGGCGTGGCATTGGTGGTGATGTCCCAGTCTTTTGGCTGCCGGCCGAGCAGGAGATCGCGCACGCAGCCGCCGACCAGATAGGCCTGAAAACCGGCCTTTTCCAGGGTTTGGATGACGCTGATAACTTCATTAGGAATCACTTTTTTATTCATGTTAATTACAGATTATTTCGTTTGACTTTTTATTCAAACCATGTATTATAGTTATATAACTTGAAAACAAGATTAGAAGATAAATTAAAAGCTATAGAACTAAGAAAGAAAGGTCTTAGCTATAGAGAGATACAACGACAAATCCCTGTTAGCAAGGGGCTTCTTTCCAGATGGCTAGAGTATATCAAACTTTCTCCCAAAGAGGAGGAATTTCTTAAATCCAGAATGACAGAACTAAAAGATGAGGGTCGCATAAGATCGATGTTTTCTAATCGTGCCAGAAGGATTGAGAGGGAAAAGATAGCGGAGGCTGACGCAGAATCCGTGTTTGATAAGCACATAGATGATCCGGTATTTCTAATTGGTGTCGCGCTATATTGGGCGGAAGGCGGGAGAAGATCCGGATGTTTCCAATTTGTCAATTCGGATCCTGACATGATCGCGTTCATGTATAAATGGGTACAAAGATTCGTGAACGCCTCACCTGAAGAAATACAATGCCGGCTTTATATCCACAGTGTGCCTGGCTATGAAGGTTGTGAGCTTGCGTGGTCAAAAAAGCTCTCAATAGAGCCTTCTTCTCTTCAAAAAACTATATATAAAAAGACCAGGCATGTCATTAAAAAGAATCCGGATTACCAAGGTTGCCTCCGCTTGAATATCAACAGCGTATATATACTTAGACTCATGAAAGCTTGGCAAAAGCTTTTAATAAAGTATTATGGTGATGCACATGCGCCCGTAGCTCAAAGGATAGAGCACTTGGCTTCGAACCAAGGGGTTGGGGGTTCGAGTCCCTCCGGGCGCACAAATGACATTGAAAATTGAGGATTGAAAATTGAAAATTTGAACCTGATACGCTATACTCGTAGCACTTTTCAATTTTGAATCTTCGATGTTCAATCTTGAATTGATCATGCGGGTATCGTTTAGTGGTAGGACGCGTCCTTGCCAAGGACGAGGTGGGAGTTCGATTCTCCCTACCCGCACCAGTTAGCAGAGCTTCGTTTACCAGCATTAATACATAAAAGCCATAAAAACATTGTCTTTTTAGCAGTATTTTTTGATTTCCTTAATAAACGGCTTGAAATATGGAGTGGGTGTTGATAACTGTGGATAAGGTTGTGAATCAGGGTGATAAAAGACAGAAATAATGGCTTATCAGCGTCTTTAATAGTCTTTAATACGATAACGATATGTTCTCAAGATGTACAGTTTCACATTTAAATAGGCCGTTTTTTAAGCACAAAAGGGCCAAGGGCAATGCAGGCGAGAGCATTGCCTGTGTATATCTTGAAAGACAAGGATTTATGGTCATTGTCCGTAATTATCAGAAGAAATGGGGAGAGATCGATATCATCGCTCAAAAAGAAGGGATCCTTCACTTCTTTGAAGTCAAAAGCGTGATCGTAAAGAGCCTCGATTCTTTGACCGGCGCTAATCATTGGGCTGATTCAAATCATCCTGCAAACCACCACGAACCAGAAGAGAATGTGCATGCTTATAAGAGGCTTCACATCAGACGGATGATCGAAACGTTCTTGGCTGAAACAAAGAGGGGATTCGACACAGAATTCCACTTCCATGTCCTCTGTGTCTACATGAATGCGAATACGCGTCGAGCCAGAGTAAAATGGATAAAAGATGTCATCTTGTGATAGTATGAGCGGGCGCGAATAGGGAACCGGAGCGTGGTGTAACGGCTAACATACCTGTTTTGGGTACAGGTGACTCCGGGTTCGAATCCCGGCGCTCCGACAAGATTCGCGGGACTAGTTTAATGGTAGAACAGAAGATTTCCAATCTTCTGGTGGGAGTTCGATTCTCCCGTCCCGCACAAACAAAAACCGCCTTTCGATTGAACTCAGGGCGGCTTTTGCGTTTCGGACAGAAATAACAGGCTATTCTGGCGAGCGATGATGCGTGTCTGCTTGCAGACACGACATCCGAGTCGAAGCCAGAACAAAGGCCGTAGGCCTTTATTTCACCGCATCCTTGAGGGCCTTCGCGGCGCGGAACTTCGGGACCTTCATGGCCGGGACCTTGATGGCCTCGCCAGTGCGCGGGTTGCGGGCTTCGCGAGCGGCACGTTGCTTGACCGAGAAGATGCCGAGGCCGGCGATAGAGACTTCCTCGCCCTTCTTGAGCGCGTCGACGATGCTGTTAATCACTGTTTCGACCGCTTGTTCGGCTTGAACCTTGGTTCCGCCGAGGACACCATGAACTGCATCTGCGATTGCTGCTTTGTTCATTTTTGCATTATTAATGCTATTAATGTCTCGGCGCCGACGCGACGAGGTAACGAACATACCAAGATATTATATAGTAAGCCATATTTTAAGCAATGCCACGCCAACAAGGCTGTGGATTGGCTTATTCAGGCTTTTAGTGTCGCAATTATGAGAGGTGCTTCGATACTGCCCCGCCCATTTTCATCATATTCATGGGCGCGCTGCCCAAGACCTTTCCGAGCTTCTCGTCAGGATTGATCACGCGCTTATCCTTGGCGTCTTGAAGGTTGTTGGCCTTTATGTAGACCCAAAGCTTGCTCACTACCTCTGAACGGGGCATAGGGCCATTGCCTACCACGGCCGCCAGATCGGCGCTCACGGTCATAGGCTTCATGAATGCGGAATTTTTCTTTTCCATGTTTTTGTTATTACTTTTATTAATAGTACGGCATTAATTGTACTTTAAGCCGTATTTTATGCAATGCCGGGTCAACATGGCTGTGGATTGCGACATTTTTGCAGGGGAGTTGCAATGTTTAATTATATATGCTTCTATTTCCTTAGAAATCCTTGGTTGTATGACCAAGTCGTCCTAAAAGTGGATCAGGGAGTCAGGTGTATGCTCCTATTTATACACCAAGTTCATTGAGAAAGTTTGTTTATGCATGTAAGAGACAGAACAAAAAGACCACTTAGCATAATGAGTGGACCCGGCGAATTAGACTTGATAATCTCCTTGTTTCGTCAGCAGAAGGTCAAGATGACGCTTCTGCAACGGCCAGGGTTAGACAACGACATTGGTCTGTCAACGCGCAGTTTTACACCTGCTACTGTCAGCATCAGCGCGGTCAGCATTCTTAACCCGGAAGAAGGGTTGTTTCGCTTTCAAGGCTATGCTGATTTGTGTGTTGATAACAAATGGTTCGGTAGACACACAGGTTACCATCTTGTGGCTGAATTTAACGTGAAAAGCCGCACTGGTTCGGCTATGATTTGGCACGAGTAAACCAATTTCCAGGCGCTCTCGCAAGAGGGCGCCCTTACTCATATTTGTAGATTCGTATTATTTTACATCGCGCGCGGAAAGACGCTTGGCTTCGCTTATGAAGAACGATTGCCAATCTTTCTCGTCGATCTTCTTGATCATGGTCGGGTAGTCTTTCAACCCTCCGCATTTGACGAATTGGGCCGCCAATTGAAGGGGATCGATGTAGTGGTCGAATTTTATCTGGGCTTTCTCGACTAGTTCATCCATTGTCCAGTCTTTCTTTTCTTTCAAGATGCAATACAGATCGATGAAATCGCGCGAGCGCGGCTTTTGATATATGGTGAACGCTTTGTTCACGGCTATGTCGAGAAGACTGTCGACGGATAAAGCGCCGAATTTTTGTTTCAAATCTATCCTAGTAAAAGGGAAATACGTGAATTCCGTCTTGATGGAATCATTTTCCAGTTCAAGAAAGAACAGGTTCCGATTGAAGCTTTGTTCGTAAGAAACCTTCTTTATGCCGGCGGTCTTCTGAAGCTTTTTGAACAATGCAGAGATCGCTTGCGGGTCGAATTCATTTTCGGAAAAGAAATCCAGATCTTCCGACAGACGATGACGCAAATAAAATTCTGCCAGGGCGGTGCCGCCCGTCAGATAGAAACTATCGGTTACGAGCTTTTCTTTGGCAAGGATGGAGAGCAGACCTTTTTGATTCCTTGAAAGGATTGACGGCATCGTTTTAAGCAAACAGAGCGAGAGCCAAGGCCTTGCGTTTCCACGGATCGATATTCAGGCGGTTCCAAAACTTGAGCAATTCCGCCTTGTTCATGATCTTCTCGCCAATACCCCAATTGATGCGCTGTTCAAGCCTCCAGATAGCGTGCGCCTCTGGATTCTTGGCGAGCTCTGCCTCATTGACTGACCAATGCTTATTCATGGCCATATTATAGCATACTTGAAACATTTTTCTGCCTTGCAAAATAGATTCGATTATGCTACGATTGTCTGTACAGTTATGTACAGAGATTATGAACACAAAAAATGATATAAAACCGCATAAAACGCCTTCACACCTACATCGCGTGGCGTCTTTGATACAGACTGGCGATGTGGTATTTCGCGATACCGATTTGGCCGTGATCTGGGGGATCACCAACAAGAATACTCTATACACGATGCTCAAAAGGTATTCCCAGAGCGGGATCCTTAATCGGATAAAACCCGGGATATATTCTATCGTCGATCCGAAAACCGTATCCCCGGAGATTCTTGGAGCAAAGGTTATCCATTCACATTGCTATGTCAGCACCGAGACGGTCTTGCGCGACGAGGGGATCATCATGCAGAATATCCAGCATACGACTTTCGTTAGCGGCAAGTCGAAAAGATTCACTGTTGCCGGCCATTCTTTTATTTCAAGGCAAATGAAAGACATTTTCCTGTATAATGATGCCGGCATATACGAGAAAGACGGCGTCTTGCGCGCCACTGTTGAGAGGGCAGTCGCCGATCTGCTTTATTTCGATCCTTTCTATTATTTCGACAATGACCGGGCTATAGATTGGAAGAAAGTCCGGAAGATGCAGAAAGACATAGGATACCCGCAAAAATCATGATGATCACGCCTAAAAAAGGAGACAGTCTGCACCTCGCTCTGCTACACCAGATCTTGTCGGCCATGTTCGACGACGCCGTGATAGCCAAGAATTTCCGCTTCAAAGGCGGGACCTGCGCCGCCATGCTCGGATACCTGGATCGCTTTTCTACGGATCTGGATTTCGATTATGTCGGCGACCCGGATGAGATAGACGGCATCCGTCCGTTATTGGAGAAAATATTCCTTAAGCTTGGTTTGAAGATCGACGACAATAGCAAGAAAGCCATCCAGTATTTCCTTAAATATGAGAATGCTCCCGATAAAAGAAATACCATAAAGATAGATTCGCATTTCCCGACTCTGAAATCCAACAAGTACGAGCCGAAAAGATTCATGGAGATAGACCGGACCATCATCTGCCAGACAAAAGAGACCATGTTCGCTAACAAACTAGCGGCTCTTTTGGACAGGTACGAGAAGCGCAAGATCGTGGCAGGAAGAGATGTGTATGACATCTGCTACTTTTTCTCGAAGGGATTCGATTTCGACGACGCGGTTCTGGAAGAGCACACCGGCATGAAGCCTGCCGAATATCTGAAGCTGACCGTCAAATTCGTGGAAGACAGAGTCACTTCCACGATCATAGACCAGGATCTGAATTATTTGTTGACCACGGAGAGATTTCAAGCCATAAGGAAGACGCTCAAACAAGATACGCTGTTATTCTTGAGATTGGCGTATTCTCAGATCACCTCGCGAACTCTATAGTCCTGGTCTCCCTGATGACCGTCACCTTGATCTCACCCGGGTACTTCAGGTCTTTCTCGATCTTCTCGGCGATGTTGCGCGCCAGATTCTTGGCTTCGATGTCGTTCACCGCCTCGGGCTTGACGAAGATGCGGATCTCGCGGCCGGCTTGCAAGGCATAGGACTTCTCGATGCCCGGGAATGAATTGGCGGTGGCCTCGAGGTCGCCCAAGCGCTTGAGGTAATTCTCGACGTTGTCTCGGCGTGCGCCGGGGCGTGCGCCGGAAATGGAGTCTGCCGTCTGGACGATGCGCGACTCGACGGTCTCGTACGGATATTCCTCATGGTGGGCCTGCATGGCTTTGATGACCTCTTCGGGAGCGCCGAATTTCTGCAGGATGCGGCGGCCGATCTCGACGTGCGTGCCGGCGACTTCATGGTCGAGGGCCTTGCCGATGTCGTGAAGGAGCGCACCGGCTTTGGCGACTTGGACATTGGCACCGAGCTCTTCGGCGATCATGCCGGCGATGTGAGCCATCTCTATGGAGTGCTGGAGCACGTTCTGGCCATAGCTGGTGCGGAAATGCAATCGGCCGAGGATGAGCGATATGCGCGGATCGAGCCCAAGCACGCCGCATTCATAGGCGGCTTGCTCGCCCTTTTCCTTGATGGTCTTGTTGACGTCCTGGCGGGCTTTCTCGACGACTTGCTCGATCCTGGCGGGCTGGACGCGGCCGTCCTTTATGAGCTCGCGGAGGGCGATGCCGGCCACATGGCGGCGGACCGGGTCGAACGAGGATATTGTGATGGCGCCAGGCGTATCGTCGACGAGGACTTCCACGCCGGTGGCGCGTTCGAAGGCCTTGATATTGCGGCCTTCCTTGCCGATGATCTTGCCTTTGACGTCGTCGCTGGGGATCTCGACGGTGGATGACATGAAGTCCGAGGCCACGGATGAAGCCAGGCGCTGGATGGAGACGGCCAAGATGTCCTTGGCTTTGTCCTCGAGCATCTCCTCGCCCTGATGTCTCGAGCTTCTTCATGCGGATCATGAAATCCTGCTCGTTCTGCTTCTCCAGCTGGGCGATGATCTCTTTCTTGGCGTCTTCGGCGGACAGGTTGGCGACTTTCTCGAGCGCTTTCAGGCGGTCATCCTCGAGCTTGTCGGCCTTGTCCCTGATGGCGCGGATCTCGTTGGCGCGCTGTTTTATGAGCTCGACTTCCTTGTCTATGTCGCCTTGGCGCTTGTCGAGAATGGATTCCTTATGGATCAGGCGGTCTTCGGTCTGACTGGCTTTATGCTCTTTTTCCTTGATCTCGGCATTGGCCGCGGTCAAAAGGTCGCCGGTCTTCTTCTCGGCGTCGGCTGTGATCTTTTTGGCCTCTTCTTTCGCCGAGAGGAGCATCTCTTTGACCTCGAGCTCCATCGAGCCTTTCTTGCCGAGGGTGATTAGGTATCGGAGGTAATATCCGATGGCGACTCCCGCCACTCCGGCGATGGAGAGGAAGAGCGCGACTAGTTTTAATGACATATGCGGTGCGTACCCGCCTTTCGAGGACTAGGGATGAATAATATGAAACTCTGCCAGGCCTATTCTGCCGTTGGATGCGATGCCGTTTGAATAATGTGGAAGCGTCATAATGTTAGCCGTATTCCGGAAAAGCAAGATCAAAATTAAAGTGGTAACACGGGTATCATACAATAAAGGAGGGTTTGAGCGCAAGTTTTGGTTGAAAAGTTTACAGTTTACAGTGAAAAGTGATTAGTTGGAGTTAAAAGTGAATAGTTCCAGCAAGAAATCATTGGCCAGCTATGTTTTGCGGAGGATTCTCGATCTTTTGGTCTGATTTCAATTCTTTGTCGAGCCTTTTAGCCTCATTCCAAGCCAATTCGTAGATCTTCTTCATGGCATCAGCGATTTCGGCGCTTTCGATGATGATGCCGAGCTTTTCCCGCCATGAAGCGATCATCACTTTGTCGTCATAGATGTTGATCTCTGGCGAGAAATTAAAAACATCAGCCGGAATCAAAGCCGTCTCGCGTTTTTCTTCCTCATTATGTTTTACAAGCTCTGACGCCGCATCGGTGCGGGGAAAAATCGCTCGAATATGAATATCTCTCTTTGCGCGACGCTTGTAATAATTAGGAAAATAATTAGGTAAAGTATTATGGACATCTTCCACGGAAGCATACGCAAGAATTGTTTCCGAGCTCGTAAGCGTGTCTTCATAGACATGTTGCAATCCTTCTTTTCCTTCGTAGAAGCGGATCTTTGGTCGATTTTTATACGCATGAAGCAATGTAAGATCCGGAATGATCTCCTCTGACTTTTTTATGTATCCTGTTATCTTTTCAACTTCTTTTTTCAGATAAGCGGCAATCGCCTCCGGCGGCTCCGCGGCATATTCCGATTTCGGTTCTTTTCCGGAAATTGTGACCAGTCCTTTGTTTGCAAGGGAACTCAAAATATCATAGCCAGTCGTCCGGTTAATCCCCGCCTTTCCGCTGATTTGCGTGACCGTGCCTCTTCCAAGCTCCAAAAGCGCGATGTAGACAGTCGCTTCTTTTTCACTGAAGCCAAATGACTGTAGATTTAGCTTGATCTGGGCATTTGTGTCTTTCATGGTGTGAGTATAGACCCAAACTAATTATGTGTCAACATCTTTCCACAAAAATATGTTGATATACCTAAATATTATGCTAAATATAACTATTTAAGCAATTTTATTGACGCTTACTATTGACAATAGCTATCCAATCTGTTATACTTATGGCAGAAAGAACATCAAAAAACAAACAACAAAAAAAGGAAGAAATATGAACATTGATACATTGGCATTTTGGGGGATGGTCACTTTGCAACATGTGTGAGGAGTCTGGTTAGTGATCTGTAGCGATGCGATTTTTGGAAGATGATGAAACGGCGATTTGCAGGCACAATGCTTCCGTCGCTGTGTTATTCCTTCATACTCCTTGTCTTGTTGTCTATGATGGACCGACCGGAGAAGAATGGCTTCCAGTCTTGATATTCGGTGGATATATCTTCCGTGGGTGTTGTGGGTTTGCAGATCCTTTTAGAGGTTTCATAAGGAATGCAAGAAAGAAGAATATCGGCGGAGCCGGGGGTGGAAGTAGATCTGCCAAGAAGTTATACATTATCTTTCAAAATGTTTATGGTCTGGAGCGCCATTGAAAATGTTCCTCTGTATCGAAATTGAAGGATTTATGAAGACACCGACTTGTTATGTGGTAGTCGCAACCATCTCCGCAGGAATGGTAGCCCTAAGTCTTTTCCTGAATAAGGAAAAACGGAAAATGTATCCCGGTGGGCGTTTCTTGTTCCTAGCCATGTTCCTTTTGGGCATGTGGGAGATTTTCACACGGCTTCTCACACGGCAGTAGGTCTGCCAAACGCTTTGGAGATACAGCGTCAAACTCCAGCCCCGCACGAGCGATCGCGCGGGGTTTTAATATGTATTGTCGCTCCTATACCCAATCTCTTTTATCACCGGCAAGCCATTTATGTCCAAGCTGAAGATTATCCTGACCCGGCCTTTGCGGATCCTGAAATAGTTGTCATAGCCCTTTAATTTCTTTATATCGAAGCCCGCCAAGTCGTTGTGGCGTATGCGTTCGAGATCTTCCAAGAGGGAAATTCGTTCTTTCGGCCGGCATTTTTTGATGAATTTATCGACTTTATTCATTTTGTCGCGGCTTTTAGCTTCTCAATGAATATGTCTATGGGCACGCCACCTTCAGGTAGAGACCTGAAGTCGGCCACCGTCTCCCAAGTCCCCTCATCGCCCCATTTGTCGACTGGTTCCAATTTGAATACTGGATCAGATTTCCTCATGACTACAAAAGAGTGCCCTTTTTCGATCATCTTGATGTATTTCTCTATATTCAGACGCAATTCTTTGAGGCCAATGATATTTGGTTGTGTTGTTTTGGTTATCATGCGGTAAGTTTATCTTAAGTTAAACTTGATTGTCAAGCTGGATTAATTTGATTTTGTATGTTATATTCATTGTATACAATTAAATTAATTCACGAACCCACCATGCTCATCCCCACCGTCATCGAAAAATCCAGCTTCGGCGAGCGCGCGTACGACATATACTCGCGCCTTCTCAAGGACAACATCATATTCTTGGGCGGCCAGATCGACGACCACATCGCCAACCTGGTGATCGCTCAGCTTCTTTTCTTGCAATCCGAGGATTCGAAGAAAGAGATCAACATGTACATCAATTCGCCCGGAGGCTCGGTCAGCGCGACCTTGGCCATCGTGGACACGATGCAGCACATCAAGAACGACGTCTCGACGGTCTGCGTCGGCATCGCCGCTTCCGGGGCTGCTCTGGTCCTGTCTGCCGGAACGAAAGGGAAGCGCTTCGCTCTGCCGAACGCCGAAGTCATGATCCATCAGCCGCTCGGCGGCGCCGAGGGTCAGGCTTCCGACATCGAGATCAGCGCCAAGCACATCCTGAAGACGCGCGCGATCCTGAACAAGATGCTGGCCAAGAATACCGGGCAATCTCTTTCGAAGATCGAGAAGGACGTCGACCGCGATTTCTTCATGGATGCCGAGGAGGCCAAGAAATACGGGATAGTTGACCAGGTGATGGCTACTAAGAAATAGAGGTAAATTTCTAAGTTCTAATTGACCTAATTTCTAATAAATCCCAAATCCCAAAAATCAAATTCCAGAAAAGCTTCAAAAGTCAAATTTCAAAAATGGCAATATTTGAGATTTGGTGCTTGGAACTTGTTTAGAAATTAGGACTTAGGTCAATTAGAAATTATCTCTATGCGCCTCCACCGCTTCCACATTGACGAGCTTGTCGGCGACCGAACCGAGTTGACTATTCATTCGCCTGAGCTTGTGAATCAGCTTCGTCATGTCTTGCGATTGAAAGTCGGCGAAGAAGCGATTCTATTCGATGGATCAGGCTCCGATTATAAGGTAGTAATAAACCGATTCATTGGAACCGACCAGGCCGTCTTTGATGTACGCGAATCAATGCGAAGCCGATTTATGCCCACAAGAAAGACTTATTTGTTTGCGGCGGTTATTAAAAAGGACAACTTTGAATTCATCGTGGAGAAGGCGACCGAGCTTGGAGTGACGGATATCATTCCAATCATTGCTGATCACAGCGAGAAGAAGGCCTTGAATCGGGAGCGACTGATTAAGATCAGCATTGAAGCAAGCGAGCAGTCGGGCAGAGGAGATGTGCCGAAGATTTATCCGATCATTTCTTTGAAGGAAGCGATCGAAGCGATCAAGCGTGGATTTGGAAGCGTTGAGAAAACTGGTGAGAAAATCCTAAATCCTAAATCCGAAATCCGAGACAAATCCGAAGCACGAAATTCAAATGTCAAAATAATTGCTTTCCATACCGAGGGTGAGTATTTATCGAGGTCCGACCTCAATGAATCCGACCCGATCGCCATCTTCATCGGACCGGAAGGCGGCTGGTCGCCGGAAGAAATCGATATGTTTCACAAGAATGAAATTACAGTTCGTTGTCTAGGACCTCAAGTCCTTAGGGCTGAAACAGCTGTCATTGCCGCCCTTTCCAAGGTGCTCCTCTAGACAAGGTGCTATTTTCAGTTAGCAGATTCCAAAAACTGGAATACCTTCTCATTCGTGAGCACGGTCTCTGCATAGATGGCGGCGCTCTCGCGGTCGGCGTCTTTGTAGTGCTCGAGAATGTGGGAGACTTCGGCCTCGACTTCTTCTTTTGACGGCTCGATCTTCTCGGCCTTGGCGATCTCATTCAGGACCAATTGGAGCTTGGCCTTCTTCTCGGCAAGCGGCCGCCACTCCTTGCGGACATCATCGATGGATTTCTTGGCATGCTTCAGATAATCGTCGAGCTTTACGCCCATGCGTTCGATGTCGGCGCTGAACTGCGCTTCGGTGCGATGTAGCTCGCTCTCGACCATGATGTCAGGCAATTCGACGCCGGTTTTCTCGGCGATGGCATCGGCGATGCGGATGCGGGTCTTCTCCTTGGCCTCATCTTTTTTATTCTCAGCGATCATGACGGAGAGCTTGGATTTGAAATCAGCGACATCTTTGAAATCGCCGAGCTTCTTGACTAACTCGTCGGTCAGCTCCGGCATAGCGGCTTCGACGGCTTTGGCGTGCTCTTCGGCGCTCATCTTCGAATGGTCATGTCCTTCATGCGAGGCGTGCGTCTTTCGAATGCGCAGAATAGCTTCTTCGATTTCTTTATCGGTGGTTTTTTCTTCACCGGGCTTATTCTTACCGACTTCAATCGTCGCGAGCTTGCGGTAATCCGGTAGCTTCACTTCTGGGACGACGGCGGTCACGGCTTTGAATTCGAGCGGGATTGCCTTTGGCGAGCTTTGTCACGTGGATCTCCGGCTTGCCGATGGCGTCGATCTTGTTGTCTATCAATATGTCCACATAAGCCTTCGGCAAAGCCAATTCGGCCATCTCTTCGAGGATGGCCATCTCGCCGACTTTGGATATCAGGATATTCTCGGGGATATTGCCTTTGCGGAAGCCGTCGATCGAGATCGACTGATTGATGCTCTTCAATGCTTGGGCGCGGAACTTCTCCCAAACCTCGGCCGGAATCGAACCGCTGATCTCCACGCGGGACTTGTCGAGCTTTTTGATTTCGGTCATGGAAAAGAGTCTATAGAAAAAGCCGCAAGTTAGCAAGTTAAAGACTACAAGTGATGATGTGATTACTTGTTAACTTGTAACTTGCAACTTCAGTTAACTTGAAACTGTTAGAAATTCTGATTGTCCAGACCGTTGGTGGAGCTGTTGAGGTCGTTCTGGAGCGACTGGATATCGGTCGAGGTGCCGGTCGTCGGCTGGACCGCCGCCGAAGCCTGTGAATCGTTGTTCACGATCGCAGCTCCGTCGAGATTTCCCGCTGAGACGGCGTTGTCGTCGGGAATAGCCGGCTGATTGATGCGCGACGCGAAGAGATACAGAGCGGCGATTATGAGGATGAGCACGATCACCAGCGTGGCGATGATAGGGCCGACCTTCTTCTCGCCATTCTGGCCGGGGCCTTTCATTGAAGGGATCACGATCGGCGTAGGCGGAACCGCTGGCGGCATCGTCGGAGGCATTGTCACCGGCATCGTCGGCGGCATTATCGGCTGATCATTCGCGATGGGCTGGTTCTGCGGTTCCATGTGGTTATTTGTTATGTTTTTTATTAAAACGATAGCGCTCATTGATTGGAAGGTTGGCTTTAGTGCGAAGATGGCAGGACTGCTTCGGTCGAACTGCCTATCGGAGGCACTCCCAGGGCCTGAATGATCGCGCTCACAACCTGATCAAGCGCCATGCGAGCTGCATTGATTGATTGTATAGCGGCGGATCCTAATTGTCGGGCCTGTCTGAGATCAATGGTGGTCGAAGCGGTGATGGTCGTGGAGCCTGTCGACGGCACGTATGCTGCCAAGGCCTGCACGGCTTGCATAGCAGTCGAGATGTCCTTGTCTGCCGTCGCGAGAAGGGTAGTCGCTTTGCTCATGTCTATGCCTTTGGCCGTCTCGGTCTGGATCAATGAGGCGATGCGAGCCCGGATCTGCTGAAGGTTAGTCAAAGATTGATTCGATTGCTGTACTAGATTGTCCTGCAGAAAAGCAAAGGCGTCGGCGCGAAGGCTCTGCTCGCGCTCGTGGTTAGCCGTCATCTGTTGGATCAATGTCGAAGAAGCGAACATCGTCGAAGTGGCGAATCTTTTCATGAGCGCAGGCATCATGACTGGACTGCGTGCCGATGGTGGCATTATGCCGGGACCGCGGCCTTGTGCATTCGGAGGAAGGACGCCGGTCTGGCCTGCTCGGAATGGCGGTGTGCCGCTCGCGTATGACGGCGAGCTCGAGCCGTAATGTTCTTGCGGTATGAGGGTATTGCGGTAATCGCGGTTATTCTGGAGATTCTGCATGCCGGCCTGATATTCGGACTGCAAATGGCCAGTGATGGTGTTCGGCTTAGGTTGTGGCGCTGGCGCGCTTTGATTGTCCTGCGCATAGATCAAAGCCGGCACTGCTAATGTTACTAGCAGAGCTGAACTTAAAAGGAAAGAATGTTTTTTCATGATGGGATTCAGTATAGCAACAAGCGAGGACATGAACAAACCCATTTGTTCAATGTCCGAGCGCCGTTGATATATAGTCCTCTATATAGCATAAAGTCTTTTGACGCGAAGAAAAACTGTTGATTAAAATAATTAAAATAAAAAGCCCCAGCCTCGAGAGCGAGGCGTGGGGTGAAAGAATGTGTCCGACAAATCAACTGCAGTTGAATGACTCGCCACAGTTGGGGCATCTGAAGCAGGCGCCGGCTCGTACGCCCACATGCCCGCATCTCGGACAGGTAGGTTCCTTTTCAAAGTAAGGAGGCGATTTGCCATCACTGAGCGGCGTTTGAGGAGGGCTCGATGCTTCCGGTTTTGATGTGAAGAGATCTGGCGGCAGCAATATTTCCAAGTGGTACTGTCTTGCCAACTTCTCATCGAGTGTCCAGCCTTGTTTATGAAGCATTTCCGAGTATCCTTGCCGAAGATTATACTCTTCCATATAGCCGGAAACTTCAATAGTGGTATCTTCGTCACCATTGTAACCATAACCTTTGATGGTGAACGAGGTACCATCGATCAGAAACGGACGTATGCCGACAATAGAATGTAACAGTCTGTGCGTCATTTCCACTTCGGATGTCATAGAATAGATTGCTTCTGTGCCGTCGCGACAACAAACACGTGGCGGATAAAGCTGGGCATGCATTTTGATTTTCATGGGTAACCTTTCTGCCATCCAAATTACTCCCAATCAATGATTTGTCAAACCAAAAAGAACCGGCTCTTCGCTGGCTCTTTTTCGACTTGTAACTTTTCACTTGCAACTTGCTTCGCCCTCCGAAGCCCTGCGAAGGAGGGTGACTTTAGAACAAATGCCACGCCATAACGAAGGTGACAATGAGGAGCGCCACGATGTTCAGGATCTTGATCATCGGATTGATGGCAGGCCCCGCGGTGTCCTTGTAAGGATCGCCGACAGTGTCGCCGGTGACGGCCGCCTTGTGGGCGTCGGAGCCTTTGCCGCCGTGAGCGCCTTGCTCGATGAATTTCTTGGCATTATCCCAAGCACCGCCGCCGGATGTCATTGATATCGCGACGAATAGGCCAGTTACGATCGAACCGACAAGCAAACCGCCAAGGGCGACAGGTCCGAGAACAAAGCCGACAATTATTGGCGCTAGCACTGGAATCAATGCTGGCACGATCATCTCCTTGATGGCTGCTGAAGTGACGATGTCTACACAGCGCGCGTAGTCAGGCTTGGCCGTGCCTTGCATGATGCCTTTGATCTCGCGGAATTGGCGACGGACTTCATCAACGACCTTGCCGGCGGCTTTGCCGACGGCTTCCATGGACAGAGCCGCGAAGTAATAGGGAAGCAGGCCGCCGATGAACAGGCCGACGATGACGCGCGGATCGCTCAAATTGAAGGCGAGGCCGTGCGTGGCTTGCGTGTACGAAGCGAACAAGACGAGTGCGGCCAAGCCGGCCGAGCCGATGGCATAGCCCTTTGGTGACAGCCTTGGTGGTATTGCCGACGGCGTCGAGAGGATCGGTGACGTCACGGACTTCCTTGGGCAGTTCTGCCATCTCGGCGATGCCGCCGGCGTTATCGGTGATCGGACCGTAAGCGTCGATGGCCACGATGATCCCAGCCATCGAGAGCATGGACATGGCTGCCACAGCGATGCCGTAGAGGCCGCCGAGCGCATAAGCCAGAAGGATGCCGACGACGATCGTGATCAAGGGCCATGCCGTGGACTTCATCGAGATCGCAAGGCCTTGAATGATATTCGTGCCATGGCCAGAGAGCGAAGCATTGGCGATCGACTGTACCGGCTTGTATTTCGTCGAGGTGAAATATTCGGTGATGACGACGAGCGCGGCTGTCACGAGCAATCCGATCAGAGTCGCCAAATAAATGTGACCAGCTCCATACATTGGAATTGTTCCCATTATAGAGCGAGTGACTGGATAGAATGCGATAGCCGCCAAGATTCCGGCAACAGCCAGTCCTTTATACATAGCACCCATGATATTCTTTGAATTTCCCATCTTCACGAACCAAGTCCCGATGATCGAAGCGATGATTGCGATACCTCCAAGAGCAAGCGGGTAAATCAACGCGCCGTTGAAGCCCGGGAAGAGCGCGGTGCCGAGCATCATGGCGGCGATGGTCGTGACAGCATAGGTTTCAAATAGATCGGCAGCCATTCCCGCGCAATCGCCGACGTTATCTCCGACATTATCAGCGATGACACCGGGATTTCGCGGATCATCTTCGGGGATTCCAGCTTCGACTTTTCCGACGAGATCAGTACCGACGTCAGCGGCTTTGGTGAATATGCCGCCGCCAAGACGAGCGAAGACGGAAATGAGCGAAGCGCCAAAGGCCAGACCGATTAACGAGCTCACGTCTTTTGTGATTGAGTAGAAGACGGTGACGCCAAGCAGATGCCAAGACCGACAACGAGAAGCCCGGTCACAGAGCCGCCTTTGAATGCGAGCGAAAGTGCCGGTGCCAATCCTTGTCGAGCCGCTTCAGCCGTGCGGACATTCGTGCGCACCGAGACATTCATGCCGATGAAGCCGGCCAAAGCCGAGAGAATCGCGCCCAAGATGAAGCCAAGCGCGATCGTGATCCCGAGGAATATCCAGAGGATGATAAATAGAATGACAGCAATTATCGCGATCGTTCGGTACTGGCGATTCAGATAAGCCTTAGCGCCGGCCTGTATGGCGGCCGCGATCTCCTTCATGCGGTCGTTGCCGGCAGGCTTCTTCATGATAGAGGAGGCCAGCCATGCGCCGTAAGCGATGGCGATCACGGAACAGACGAGAGCGAACCAGATATAGTGGGACATTTCAAGTTAAAAGTTTACAGTGCAAAGTGCAAAATTTTAGGGCACTTGCGGTTATTAATGACTATTATTGAAGCAATAAGCGAGAATATAGCAGGTTTTCTCAGGGAATTGGCAGGGTTGACAGAAAATTATTGGTATGCTATCCTAGTTTTGAACATGGGCAGTCTGGAGGCAATTATGCCGATAGAAACCCCCATGAAAGAAAGGTTCCATTGAAAACAAATGACAAAACGGCGGCAGGCACCGATATGCCTGATTTCAAGAAGATTCATCCGGATTCGTTGAGGTGCGAGTTCACCACACCGATCATCTTCGGATTCTTCGAGTTCCTACGAACACTGATGCTCTGGTTTGAAACCCAGGGCAAAAGACTATTGGAACAATCAGACCCTCTCACTTTCGAACAGTGGGAAGAGCTGTATACTAACAGTTGGCTCATGTACACTCGCCTCGGTCGGGCAGGAGGAGCTGTGACGAAACTCCATTTAGAAGTCTTGCGAAAAGGCATCGCTTCGCTTGATCACTGGGTACGGACGGTATACGTTCATGATGATGAGTCTGATTTTGGAAAGGAATGCAATTATGTCCTTGGCCAATGGTCAGCTCAAATTCATAACGACATCCGCGTCGGTGGGGCATTCGGAATTGGTTCTCACTTCTGTACAAAGGATGAAAGTTGGAAGTTGGTGGAGAGCCTGGTACCTATAGCGCAAGCACTCAAATCTGACGCCTGGCTCAAAGAGATTGCGATGGAGCGCTATGCTGGCGACGACAGGCTGTCAGTTGAGCTTTTCATCAAAGCTCACAGAATTGGTAACGCCTCGGACGCGTTCGAAAAATCTCCGCCCCTTCGGCAAATCGGCCGAAGGGGATTTTCATTTTCAAGATCATTACGAAACAAAATATCGGCGCGCGACAGATTGCAAAACTTTTTAAAGTGGTAAAATGTCGGTGCGACTGCCATCGCACACCGCCTTGATCGCCTCTCGATTCAAATGAGAACAAATACTACATACGCAACTAGAAGCCAGCTCTTGGACTATGTGACCAAGGGCGAATTCAACGAATTTAAAGGAGAGATGTATGATTTCCGTGATCGTGCGGAAGATCATTTTGCAAGCATCGAAGGACATTTTACCGATGTGGAAAAACGGTTAAATTCTATTGACCGCCGCTTTGATGAACTAAAAGATGAGTTTCGGATTCAGACCGGCATCCTCGTAGAGCAAATGCAAGATGAACGCAAAATCACGCTTGAACATGTCAACGGTTTGGTCCAGAATTGGCAAAAACGATAATTGGTTCAGCGTGTAGCCCTAAAATGGTCAACCTGATAAGATAGGGTATACACATGGTCAACCTCCAGAAACATTACCAGCAATCGATCGGCGCGAAGATACGGCGCGAGCGCGAGAAGCTGGGCATATCGCAGGAAGAATTCGGCGCGTTGGCCGGCGTTCACCGGACATACGTGGGCATGGTGGAGCGCGGGGAGAAGAACATAACTATCCACAACCTGATCCGATTTGCTGACGCGCTCAAGCTGCAAGTCAGGGATCTCATAGATTTTTAAACCAGTATATCGGCCGTATCCCAAAGCCTATTGAGGCTTTTTAGTTATACCGACAAGCGAGGAGCGCGTAAAAGCTTGCTTTTACAGCGTCCGAGCGCCGTCGAGGAAACGAGCGAAGCGAGTTATCCCCATAATTGGCGCTAACTATAGTTGACAATTGTTTCGTGCTCGTCTATGATACTCATAGATAGCGCTAACTGTGATTGGCGCTACCAAAAAAGCACATTGAGAAAAGCGGCTCCTTATGAACACTGACACCATTTACGATCCTAGGCCGAAGACCTCGACTGTCCAAAAATCCCGCCCTGAAAAAGGAAACGGCGATGACCGGATAGACGATTTCGACGCCAGGATCCCGAATTGAATACCTCTTTGAGGGAGGACCGATCTGCCAGGAGCAGAGGCCCGTTACGACAATGTCTATTGTACATGAGGTACCTTATGAACAAGTTCCAAGACAGGATAATCTGCAAGGGGGACGAAGAGGGTTGCCCGTCATATGAAGGAGATTCGAGTTCTCCCGGTGGCGGTGATGGAAGCACCGGCGAAGGCGTGTAATACGCCTGTAACCGATTGTAGGGGTAGTCGTTCATTCGATTGCCCCTATATTTTATAAAACATTCTTATTATGAAAACATCCAACCTTTCCAACGGCCTCACTGTCATTTTGTGTGATAGGCCAGGCTGTCGCAGTGTCGCCATGAGCTTCCGTGTGCGGGCGGGCAGCATATATGAGCATGCGCATGAAACGGGTGTAGCTCATTTTCTAGAACATGTCGCAATGGACGGATCAAGGAGATATCCCAATGAACGCAAATTATCGGATGTGATAGACCTCCATGGCGGAATAAAGAACGCGGTTACGAACAAGGACACGATCGAATATTACGTAAAAGTCCTCAAGGGGGATGAATCTTTCGCGCTTGAATATCTGTCCCAGATCGTCTGCGAATCTCTTATCAGCAAAGAAAGCATCACGAAGCAGAAGGGGATAATAGAACAAGAGATCTCGCGTTTTAAATCTGATCCGGAGAGGCTCTCTCAAAGGGCTGTATACTCCGTGGTCTTTCCAGGAACACGTTTAGGTTCATTCAATACCGGCGATGTCGATGATATAAGATCATTACGATGGGAAACTGTCGTGGCGTATGCCCAAGTCACCCATTGCGGAAATAATTCCGTGCTCGTCGTCTGCGGTGATCTCAAGAGTTCCAACATCGAGAGTTTGATACAGACATATTTCGGAGCATTGCCTCCCGGCCAGACCATGTCCGTTCCTGATATAAAGGCAACGCCTCTCGCGAATCCTGTTACGATGCACTTGAATGGCGCAAAACAGACAGTGATATCCGCAGGTTTTCAAGCATTTCCCACTGGGGATATCCGCCGCTATGCGGTCGATGTCTTGAGATATATCCTCTGCGCTCCTACTTCTGGACGATTGAGCTATGAGATCAGAGAACGCCAATCAATGGCATATTCTATCGCTGGCAATAGCTATCACGGCCGTGCCGCGGGTGCACTCATGATACACGCCGGCGTTTCACCGGAACGGGTCGATGACTGTATCGCCACGATGACCAATGAATTCGCAAAACTGTCCCAAACAGTGCCAGATTCTATTGAATTGGATAGGTCATACGCTTCGATAAAAGCGAGAAAGGCATTTCTATTGGAGGATACTCTTGGCGAAGCCTCTTACCATTCATATCAATGGTGCACGACTGATACGACTAAGACCGTAGAGGCAGAATTGGACGCATACAAGGCTGTGTGTGCTGATAATGAATGCATACGAAATACCGCATCTTCATTGTTTAAAGACCCGCCAGCCATACTCCTTGTCGGACCATAATCTCTCTTATTACTGCGAACGATTCTTCTTTTTATCTATTACTTTTTTGAAACCTTCTTCACAGCCTTTTTCTTTTCCTTTGGCGCTTCAGCTTTGGTTTCTTCGGTTTTACCGGCTTCGATCTTCGGCTCGTCTGATTTTTCCGCGGCCTTCGATTCATCGGCTTTTTCCTCAACTTTTTCTTCCGCCTTCTTTTCAGCCTTCTCCTCGACGACTTCAGCGACTACTTCAGCCTCATCTTCATCTTCAGGTTCCTCTTCATCCAATTCCTCTCCGCCTGACGACTTGATGTCGATCTTCCAGCCGGTCAATTTGGCGGCGAGGCGGACGTTCTGGCCGCCTTTGCCGATGGCCAGAGATTGCTCGTCAGGGGTGACGGTGACGATGGCGCGATGCTGTTCATCGATGAGCTCGAGCGAGACGACCTCGGCGGGGGATAAGGCTTCCTCGATGAAGAGCGCCGGGTCCTCGTTCCATTCGACGATGTCGATCTTCTCTCCGGAAAGCTCGGAAGTCACAGTCGAAACCCTGACGCCGCGCTGTCCGACCATGGAGCCGATGGGGTCGATGTGCGGGTCATGCGAGACGACGGCGACCTTGGAGCGCGAGCCGGCTTCGCGGGCGATGGCCTTGATCTCGACGGTGCCGGCGGCGATCTCCGGCGCTTCGGTCTCGAAGAGTTTGGCCAGGAATTTCGGATGCGCGCGCGACAATTTGAGTACGATGCCGCGAGGGGTCTCTTCGACGGCGTAGAGATAGGCGCGGATGCGGTCGCCGGTCTTCCAGCGCTCGCTCGGGATCTGCTCTTCGTAGGGGATGACGCCGACGGCGCGGCCCATGTCGATGTAGACGATGCCGCGCTCGACGCGCTCGACCTGCCGGCCACGACCTCGCCCTCCTTCTCGCCGTATTCGCCCATGACCGAGACCTTCTCGGCTTCGCGGATCTTCTGGATGATGATCTGCTTGGCGGTCTGCGCGGCGATGCGGCCGAAGTCGGCCTTCATCTCCAGCGGGAACGTCAATTCGTCGCCGACCGCCGCGCCCTTCTTGATGCGGCGGGCGTCCTCGATGAGCATGTGCTGTTCGGGGTTGTAGCGGATCTTGATGTCTTCCACGTTGGCGTCCTTGAGCTCCTTGTGGTCCATCTCCTCGTCTCCTTCCATGATGACCTGGTCGCGCTCGACCACGATCTTGACCTGCCAGAACTCCACCGCGCCGGTGTTCTGATCGAACGAAGCGCGCACGATCTGGCCTTTCTTGCCATACTCTTTCTTATAAGCAGTCGCGAAAGCCATGGCGATGGCCTCCAATGTCTTCTCGCGCGGAATCCCGCGCTCTTCTTCGAGCTGTTGCACCACTGAATTTATCGTTTTGAGATCGAACATGATATTTGATTATTATTCTGCTGTTATTAAGTTGTAAGCCGCGATGCGAATACGCGAATCATGCGAATGACGCGAATATAAGCCCTTTTGACAAACGATTCGCCCAAGAGCGAACTGATCACTCGAAGAATATAGCTAAATAGGGGCATTTTGGCAAGGGTTGACAGATAGACTATGATATGCTATACTTGCATCAGAAGGTCCTTAAAAGTATGGGTCTTCAAAACTAGGGGTTTTAAGGTGTACCCATGAACACCTCAAGATAGGAGACAGTTATGAAACTGGTAATTGAAAAGACATTCAACGATAATGAACTCGCGTCGAAACTTATGGAACAGGTCATGGAATTGGCCGACCAGATCGAAGGGTTTGCCATCCAAATGATCGAGGGTTTCATCAAGCTTCCGAAGGGTACCGAAATTGCCTGGACGGTCAAACTGCACAGGCTCAAGGGTCCTGAAGGCGATTGGTACGGATGCGCAACTTGCACAGCGAATCTGGTCACTCCCTTCAAGACCGTTGACGGCGATGTCGTAATGGTACCTGTAACGGAGGTCTCGGATGTTCATATCGAGCAAAACTACTCTCGTGACGGATTTCGTTGGGGGTGGCATAATCACAACCACTTCAAGTTGGATTGCGATATGGTTAAAGACATCGCGACTGCTCTGGTCAAAGGAAAGCTGCCCTCGGGCTTTCATTACCGGTGCAATCAGTTTCCCAACTTGAGTTGACCCATAATAGTGGTAAACCCACTCGATCGAAAGAAACCGGAGCGCAAGCTCAAAACTTTCACGGATTTAGCCCCGCGATCTGAAAATGGTCGCGGGTTTCTGTTTATGGTGAGGTCGTGACAAAATGTCACGGCCTGAAATTAATTACAAAACAAAGATCGGCGGGTCGCTAGATTGAAATTCTCACTACAACCCAGAAAATAATGCGCCGGAAGTTCACAAGAATCTTTTAGGCGTTATAATTATTGGTGATGACAGAAGATTTGAATACAAACAAAGGTATCGCCTTGTTCGAACAGCAGGAAATCCGCAAAGAATGGCACAATGAACGGTGGTATTTCGCCGTTGTCGATATTGTTGCTGCCTTAACTCAAAGCGATAACCCGCAAGTCTATTGGCGTGTTTTCAAGAAGCGTCTCATAGATGAAGGCTCAAATGAAACCGTTACAAAATGTAACGCTTTGAAAATGATCACAAAAGACGGTAAAAAGCGTCTTACCGATGCCGCTGATCTTGAGACTGTCTTCAGGATCATCCAATCTATTCCATCCCCGAAAGCAGAACCATTGAAGATTTGGCTAGCGCACATAGCCATTGAGAGGATCAATGAAATTCAGGACCCAGAATTAGCCGTGAATCGCGCCAAGGACATTGAAAAGCAGACTGGTAATAGGGTGGTCAGCAAGCGTAATTTTCACGGCGACGAAAAACCGACTCTGGATGAATTATCCGAAGAATTATTGAAACCCATTAAGCCGAAGCTCCTGCCCCAGAAGCCTTTGGACGTCTCACCGAAAGCCCATCACTACGACGACTGATTGTTTGCTATAATGATTAGCAATATGCTCGTCGAAGACACACAGCTCTACAAATTCATCCTCGACTCTGGGCTCGTCACCAAGGACGAGCTCGAGAGCGCCAAGAAAGACGCCGACAAGACCAACAAGCGCCTCGGCGACATTCTGGTCAAGGCCGGCAAGATCACGCCGGACAATCTGCGCCGCATGCAGGCCTATGTCCTCGGCATCCCATTCGTGGACTTGAAAGGCAAGAAGATACCGTTCGAGACCCTCTCGCTCATACCCGAGCCGATCGCTCGCTCGCACAGCATCGTGGCTTTCAAGAAGACCGAGGTCTCGCTGGAAGTGGCCATGCTCGACGTGGACGACCTCTCGGCCATCGAATTCATCAAGAAGAAGGTCAATCTGAAGATCATGCCGCGCCTGACCGACGCCGACTCGATCAAGGACGTGCTCCTCCAGTACCAGAAATCCCTCAAGGCTGAATTCGGCGACATCATCCAGAAGGAGACCGAGAGCTTGAAGATGATCTCCGACGAGAAAGGCGAGGCTGTGACCGAAGAAGACCTGAAGAAGATCGCTGCCGACCTGCCGGTGGTGCGCATCGTGGATACGCTCATCAAGCACGCCATCTTGCAGAACGCTTCCGACATCCACATCGAGCCGATGGAAGGTCAGGTCCTGGTCCGCTACCGCATAGACGGCCTCCTCCATGACGCCATGGTCCTGCCGGCGGCGGCCGGCTCCTCGATCTCGGCCAGGATCAAGGTCTTGTCCAACCTCAAGCTCGACGAGAAGCGCTTGCCGCAGGACGGCCGATTCAAGGTGGACATGAACGGCGAGAAAGTCTCGTTCCGCGTCTCGATCCTGCCGACTTACTACGGCGAAAAGCTGGTCATGCGTCTCTTGCGCGAGAGCATATCCGGTTTCACTCTCGAATTCCTGCACTTCCACGGCGAATCATTGGAGCGCATCCATAAGGCCCTGAATCAGACCACCGGCATGATCCTCACGACCGGCCCGACCGGCTCCGGCAAGACCACCAGCCTCTATACCATGCTCGACATCCTGAATACGCCCGACGTAAACATCTCGACCATCGAGGACCCGATCGAATATCAGATGGCCCGCATCAATCAGACCAACGTCCGTCCGGAGATCGGCTTCTCATTCGCGCAGGGCATACGCACGCTGGTCCGCCAAGACCCTGACATCATCATGGTGGGAGAGATCCGCGACAACGAGACGGCGGCTTTGGCGGTCAATGCCGCCCTGACCGGCCACTTGGTGCTCTCGACTCTGCATACCAACAGCGCCGCCGGCGCCATCCCGCGCCTTTTGGACATGAAAGTGGAGTCTTTCCTCCTGGTCTCGACCCTCGACATCGTCATCGGCCAGCGCCTAGTGCGCCAGCTGACTGAGAGCAAGGTCGCGTATTCTCTGTCGAAGGCCGAATTCGCCAAGCTCGGAGAGATCGTCGACCTGAACGCGGTCTTGGCGGCGCTCAAAGCCGAGAAGATCGTCAAGCCCGATGAGGCTTGGAACAAGATCCAATTCTGGAAAGCCCATCCTTCCGGCGATGACGACGGCTTCAAGGGCCGCGTCGGCATCCACGAGGTCCTCAAGATGAGCCAGTCCATCAAAGACCTGATCATGAAGGACGCGACTTCCGGCGAGATCGAGATCCAAGCCAAGAAGGAAGGCATGCTCTCCATGATCGAAGATGGCGTATTCAAGTGCGTG
>CAVYBN010000013.1:0-62175 GCA_963766795.1 Candidatus Parcubacteria bacterium
AAGCCGTCAAAATAACCGCGTGCTTCTTGGCGCGCGTCAGGGCGACGTAGAACAGCCTGCGCGTGTCGCGGATGTCGTGATCGGCTGCTTTCTTCTCCGGCAATACGAACGACGATCCGCGCGGTCGGCCGACCCAAGCCTCTTCGGTGGCGTAAGGCATGAAGACATAATCGAATTCCAACCCTTTCGAGCCGTGCGCCGTCATGGCTTGGATCGGCAGATCCGGCGCGCCGACCGACACCTTCACCGTCTTCGTTTCGGCTGATAATCGATATGCCGACATCGCCTTGATGAGCTCGCTCGGGTTATTCACGTTCCCTTCTCTGGCCAACGATTCGCCTAACGCCACGATCCCGCGCCAGACGTGGATGTAAGCCGGGTCTCGCGCCACCAAGCCTGTGAATCCAGATCCTTCGGCGACATGGATCAAGAATCCAACTGCGCCGTCATTCAACATCTTTCTTTGAAGGTGAAGCAAGGCCGGGATCTTCTTGTCGAGATCAGCCGTCTTACCGCTTCGCAGAGCTTTGATCATTGCCGCCGATTCCTCGAACTTCAATTGCCACATGCCAGCCGCCAGCGTCCTTGCCAATGAATCAGTCTTTGACGGATCATTCAAGTACTCGATCAAATCGAAGAAAGCCACGCCTATCGGATGATGAAAGATGTCTACGCTTCGTTCTGACGAAACAGGAATCCCGTTCGATTCCAGTAAGCGAAGCACGCGTTCCAAATCGCGGTTTCTTCTTGTAATGATCGCAACCGTTGAAGTCGGCGCGGTTCGATTGCCATCAGCATCATGAACAGGATTCGCTTGGCCACGCGTTCCAATCGCTCCCGACTTATTTGAATGATTGCTCTCTGCCGTGCTTCCACCAACGATTGCCTTCAATTCCTTGACCAAATACGCCTCGATCGCAGCCACATTCTCGCCAGTGACGATCTCGACAGCTGTGTCATTCCCGCCCCCGGCTTTCGCCGAGGGTAAACTCCGGCGGGAATCCAGGGTCTCATCACCCTTCAATGTATTGTGATCCTGGATCCCCGCTTGCGCCCTGCTTCGCTTACGCTTCGCAGGGCTTGCGGGGATGACAGCTCCAGACTTCAATTCAATCCGAAGATCCTTATGTTCGTCACCTTCATAGTTATTCTCGATCATTGAAAAGCTGGCATCAAGGATCGACTGATGCGAACGATAATTGGTATCCAAAGAGATCACTTTCATCGACGGCCAGCGTTTTTGCAGTAGAAGGAAATTCTCGACGGATGCGCCTTGGAATCTGTAGATTGCCTGCTTCTCATCGCCAACGATGAAGATATTCGGCGTCTCGAAGAATTCGGCAATCATTCCAATGATGAAATTCTGCGCATCGTTAGTGTCTTGATGCTCGTCGACCAACAAGTACAGGAATCGTTCTTGGATCAACCTTAAAAGCAGCTGATCATTCCTAAGCGCCACAAGCAGTTCAATGATGAGGTCGTTGAAATCCATGCGCTTGTTCTCGCGCTTCTTCTTCTCATATTCTTCGTAGACGTCGGCGAATAAGAGCGTCTTCTCGCACTTCTCGATTCTATCCTGCGCTTCGGCTTTCAATTTTCCTTTGGAGACGCCGCGGGTAGACTTCGAATCTTCGTCGCTCTTGATGTGTTGTATTTCAATGGCGGCATGTTGGCGCACCATTTCCGGCGTCAGAGCTTCGCGCTTGGCGGCATCGATCGAGCTCATAATCGCGGGGATGTAGGCATCAGGTTTGCCGATTGGTCTAATCTCAATGAATCTTGGCTGAACAATGATTGATCTGATCAATGATTCTTGCTCGACTTCATTCATGTGCCGCAAGCCCTCCAAGTGCAGGAAATGATCCTGATATTCGGCGATCATGGCTGACGCGAAGCTGTGGAAAGTGTGTATGGCCACCTCGTGCGCGCGGTTGCCGATGATGCCATGAAGCTTGTCGCGCATGCTTTTGACTCCAGAATCCGTGTAAGTGATGGCTAGGATCCCGTGCGGCGGAGTGTCAGTCTGTTTTAAAATATTTGCAATCCTAAGAGTCAGAATGGTTGTCTTGCCAGTGCCAGGCCCGGCGATGACCATGACCGGACCGTCGATGGAATCCACGGCTTCTTTTTGAGCGCAGTTCAGGCGGGCGTAGGAGGATTGGAATGCGGCTTCGTCAGGTTTGGGCATGCGACTATTATACGGCAAGCCTTTAATTATGGGCAGTATGAAAAAGCCGCACCGAGCCTTCCGAGAGATCCCGGAAAGGCAAGGTGCGGCGCGCAGTAGACAAAGAACAGGTCGGCTGAGCAGGCTAGGCCTTGCGACGCTTCATGAAGAAGGCGAGGGGTGCGGCAGAGATCGCCAAGAGGCCGATCGTCGCTCCGCCGTCGGGGGCGGAGACATTGAGGTTGTCAAAGGAGACACTGTAATTGCGATCCCCATAATTGTAAGCCTCATTAAAGACCGTTGTTACCTCGCCGTCGTACGCCGGATTCCCCAGCCCGGTATTGTCATAAACGGTAGTCCCATCGACTTTCGAGATAACGGCGCTTCCGGTATACTCCATGCTCAGCGTATGCCATCCCAATGTGGCCGCGCCGGCAAAGTTCCAAGTGCCAAGCACGTCATTCCAGGCATAGAAGCCAGCGCTTGCGTCGCCGTTGCCATCTGGATTCCTGAACGCCAGGATATCGTAGTCAGCAGTGCTTTCATTGGCACCGTTGCCCGTCCGTAGCCAAAATCCGCCGTTCGCGAACCCTGAGAGCATTTGTGCCGTGACGTCGATCTGCTCCGTGGCCGTCCAATCTCCCGCAATACCGGTGACGGCGTGCTGGACTCCTTGGTAGTTATAAAACCCGTCGGAGTAGGCCGGAGGCCGGTTGGCTTGGCTGTCAGCCGTACTGATATTCAAGTTCATAGTGCCGCCCACTGTCGTCACGCTGTTAGGCGCATAGCGGTCAGTGACCCAACCGGGGTCGAGCGGGCCGTTGAAGTTGTCAGAGTATTGCGCATGAGCATTTGTAGATGCAAGACTGATTACGGCCGCCACGCAGGCGGCCCCGATGATACCGACATATTTCATTTTCATTAGTACTAATGCTTTTCTGTCATTTAACCCCTTCTCCCCCGTTGATTTTTGGAGAATATTCTCGAGAATATAGAGTCAAACCACAGGTCAAACTCTGCGTCAAAGACTAACATGGATTCAAGAAAAAGAAAAGGCCGCACCGAGCTTACCGAGAGATCTCGGAAGGACAAGGTGCGGTGAGAAACAGAGAGCGCGGCGATCAGACACCGAATCTGCGCCGCAAGGCCGCGAGGCCAAGCAGGCTGATTCCGGCTAAAGCAAGCGTCGAGCCGCCATCTGGGACCGGCGTCAATGACACGTTGCCGTTAGCGTTCGGGTTGTAATACCCGCCGATCCCGAATCCGCCAAGGTTATAGATCGTCCCATAGTTCAGCGACAAGTCGATGCCTTCGGCGGGATACCCACCAACTAATGTAGCGCTCACAAAGGCCAACCCGTAGACGTCCAGAACGGGATTGCCGCCGGGCGTGACCAGGTTATCCACGATCAAGTCGGTGCCGGCGACGCGAACGCTGGATATCCCACCCCCGCTCCAAGTGTAGAGGTTGTAATCCCCCTGGGCGAATCCGGCCGTGACATCAAGAAACCCCCAATGGCGACTCCATTGTCAACGACGATCTGACCGGAAGCGACACTGCCGCCGCCGTTGAAGCCGATGTTATAAGTGATGTCGATTCGCACATGACCTTGAGACAAACACCACCAAACCCGCGGCACAAATGCCCGCGGCCATTACTGACAACTTCATCTTCATATATCTCCTCTGGTTTTACTGCCAAGACCTCCTAGAAAAGGATGTCAATGTGCTCAAGGCACGTACCTCGTACCCGCAGTTTATGCCAAAGTACCACACAAGCGTGCAAATCGCAAGTGGACATCGAGGTCCGACCTAGCGGTAAACCGCCTCGATTTTGAGCCATTCTGGCGGGTGTTGACAGAAATATGGTAGTATGCTATGCTTAAAGGTAGATTTGAGATGGGTTTACACCAAATGTGTACGCTCGTTAGGTCGGGGCAAAATACGCCCTTACCCATTGAAATAGAGGTTTCTCGATGAGCCTCAATCATCGATTGAAAGGAAAAAGAAAATTATGACAATTAATGAAGAAAAGATAAAAAATTGGGAACGGAAAGAGCCGGTATGCCCTTCTGGAGAGCATTCATGGACTGGCGACGGATGGGGTTGGGAAAACATGGGCCAGAGAAAATACAAACTCCAATTTTCCCACTGCACGAGGTGTGGGACAAAGAAGTTCGAGTTATGGGGCTATTCCGGACGGCAAACATGGGGGGAAAGTCGTGGGGAATTCTTCGAACCTGCGGCCTCGCTCGTGTGAAGCACGATACCCCGAATCGTTAACTGCGGTTTGCTCTCGGAGCAGCCGCAGTTTTCTTTTACCTGACTTTTAATTAACCTCGGTGAGCAGAGCGGCACCTCCCCCTTCTGTCACTTCCACAAAGTGACGAAAATTTCGTCATTTTTCAAAAGTGCGCTGGAGGACATGCGCTCTCCATCTTGAAGTCACAAATCGAAAAATGACCCCTACTGGTTGAGCCGTATTTTAACTGGCTGTGACTTCAAGATTGGAAAATACCCTGCTACCTCGACCCTAATAGTTCTTCAGCTGATTGATCTTCTCGTGCTGGCGGATCTTCTCGTGCGCCTTGGCTTCGATCTGGCGGATGCGCTCGCGGGTGACGCCGAATTCGCGGCCGACTTCTTCGAGAGTGTGGGTGATGCCGTCATGAGGCCGTGGCGCATCTCCAGGATCTTGCGCTCCTTCTCGGAAAGATCATTCAAGATCATGTTGACCTGGTCGCGCAGGATGCGGCGGGATGATTCCTGGTCAGGCGAGAGGATCTTGTCGTCAGCAATGAAGTCCTGCAAGGTGGACTTGCAGTCGTCGCTGTCGTCGCCAACCGGCTGTTCGAGGGAAACGACGTCCTGCTCGATCTTCTCGATCTGGTAGATCTTCTCCACATCCAATGCCCATCTCCGTGGCGATCTCGTCCGGAAGAGGCTCGCGGCCGAGGTCTTGCGTCAAGCGGCGGACCATCTGCTTGTACTTGGCGATCGTCTCAACCATATGCACCGGCACGCGGATAGTGCGGCTCTGGTCGGCCAAAGCGCGGGTGATGGCCTGGCGGATCCACCAGGTCGCGTATGTCGAGAATTTATAGCCTTTTGTCCAATCGAATTTATCCACCGCGCGGAACAGGCCCAGGTTCCCTTCTTGAATCAGGTCGAGCAAAGTCAGATCGGACGAGCGGCCGACGTATTTCTTGGCGATCGAAACGACCAGGCGCAGGTTGGCTTTGGCGAGAAGGTTCTTGGCTTCGAGATCGCCGTTCTGGATGCGCTTGGCCAATTCCTTCTCCATGCTGGCGTTGATGAGCGGATACTGTCCGATCTCCTTCAGATACATCTGGATGGAATCATAGGCGCTGTCGGCGCCGCCGCGCGAATAGTGAGGCGCCTTCTTCTCCTTCTCCTTGAGCTCCTCGACTTCGAGCAGGCCGCCGCCTTCGAGCACGTCCACGCCGGCCGTGGCGAATTTGCCGTAGAGCTCGTCGAGAAAATTGATGTCATTCTCGATCTGCGGGAATTCCTTGAGGATCTCGTCGTAAGTCACGAAGCCGCGGTCGCGCCCTTTGACGATCAGAGCCGCCGCCTTGATCTCGAAGCTCTTGCCGCCCGCCAGCTGGCGGGTCTTTGAATTGGGATTCTTTGGATTAACGGCGGCCTTGTTACCGTGGTTGCCGTGACTCTTGGATCCGCCAGCTGGCGGACGCGTCTTGCCGAAGGATTTGCCACGATTTTTGGAGACGCTAATCGATTTATGAGCCGCTCTGGCAGAGGTTTTATTCTGATGCCTCGCGCTTGAATGGCTTGTTCGCGACTTCAAAGAAGCCCTAACGGCCGAGCGTTTCTTTGCAGACGAAACACGCCGAACAGAACGGCGAGAATGCGCCGCAGGACGAGCTGCTTTTTTGTGTTTGCTCATGAGGAGTTTTAGCTGTTAGTAGCGTGGCTTATTGTACGGCATTGGCTGGATTATGCAAATGGGTTGACAGATAATGTTTAATATGCTATCCTAGTACCAAATGCACAACGCTGGCTACAAGCCAGTAAAACAATCAGATAAGGAGAGAGCCAATGAAAACAGACTTGCAGACCAGAGTGACCGAATTGGAACGATTAATCGCCGCTTGGGCCGAGGAGAAAAACATCCTCAAACTCGGCGAGGTGATAGAGGTTCAAGTGAGCATCAAGAAACCCGCCAAGGTCACAGCGCGGATCGAAGGGTACAATGGGATCACCGATGTGGATTCGATCAAAATCGGGGATCTGGGTCTCTCGGTTCGAGCCTATAATGGTCTTGCTAATGGGCATCTTCAGACAGTCGGACAGGTCCGTGCGAAGACAGTTGATGAGATGCTCAAGATCCAATACTTCGGCAAGAAATCGCTCGTTGAGATCAATGAGAAACTGCTCGAGTTGGGAGTAGACACCGGTTGGGTGATACCTCCATCAAACTTGGTCAAAACGCATCCGATACGGTGAGTGTGTCATTATGGATAGCATTCGAGTTTCCCGGCGACCGACTTAACAGTTGGCCGCCGGTATTCTTTTACCCGAAACCCGACATTAAGATTCCTTTAACTTTTCTTCACGATTATTTTAACATTTCTTCATGAAAATTTTAACTTTTCTTATAGGTTTCTTAATGTCACCTCTGGTATCGTTGTGCCTACGGAAGATTTAGGTCTTCCGAGTGGGCCCGTGGAGCGGTTTCTCCAACTTCTTCTCGCTAGCTGAAGTCTCGCGGGTTCGACTCCCGTCGGGTCCACCATAATGAAATTACTTGACAATACAAATCAGAGGTCTATAATTCCCATTACTAGCGAGAAGAGGTTGAGAACAATAGAACTTGCGAGATTTTAGGACAAGACCCGCTTCGGCGGGTTTTGTGCTTATGGATGGATCGCAATCAACGCCCCCGCTTCCCTTTCGCGACTTCCGCCTTTCTGACAGACAATGCTTGGCACTTCTTGGCTAATTCCGCCACGCGCGCCTGGTCGCCGGCGCGTTCGGCCGCGCGTAATTCGCCCATGGTTTGGATTAGCTCGGCATTGACGATATCCTCCCCGAAATTGGCGATGAGCTCGTCCATGTGGATAGGCCAACGGTCAGGCTCGCCGCCATAGATGGCTTCCGCCTCGAATGATACGTCCGCCAAGAGCGGTTTGATGCGCTCGGCTCGTTCGGCATATGAATCGCCGGCAATCTTAACGACGCGCGCGCGGTAATCTGCGGCGGCCTGCAACTTCCCTTTTTCCATTAGATCCAACAGGCCGAACATGCGGCGCTCTACGAGATCGATGCGATTGTTGACAGTCTCCCGGCTTGTCGGGAGCGAACCTGCGCGTTGCGCTTCAATCTCGCCTGTCGCGGGCGATCCTCCTCGCTCCGCAGCTCTGCCATTCGGCAGAATTGCTGCTCCGCGAGAGGCATCGCCCGCTCTGGCAGTCGCAGAACTAGCTCCTCTTTCCGCCAGCATCTTCTTCTCAACCGCCCTAACATCGTCCCAAACGGCCGATTCCGGCAGATTGGTCTTGTCAGCCACCAGCTTCACGGAATAGGCTTTGTCAGTCGAGCTCTCGATGGCGATGATGAACGGGAAGACACGCTCGCGCAATATCCTCGGGATCTTTCGCGGATCAGCCGTCTCGCGCAAGACATTATTCAATTCGAACTCCACAACCGGCTTAGCGGCACGCAGGACATTCTTCCAATCTTCCGGATTCGCCAGCACCAGATCAGCAGGATCCTTGCCACCAGTGATGTCGGCGACCTTGACGTCCATTCCCAACGACAATGCGATGCCAGCCGCACGCATAGCAGCCTTGCGACCGGCCGCGTCGGCGTCGAATGCGATGATGACATTTTGGGACAAACGGCGGAGCAGGCCTAGATTATTTATGACGCCATTCTTGTCGGATTCAGCGTCAGTTAAAGCAGTCCCTGAAGCCGCCACGGTATTCTTGACGCCAGCCTGATGCGACATGATCAGATCCATCTGTCCTTCGACGAGAATTGAATAATCCAGCCTGCGAATGAAGCCTTTGGCTTTATCAAGGCCGTAAAGCACGGAAGATTTGTCGAACAACGGCGTGTCCGGACTATTCAGGTACTTAGCAGAATTGCCGTCATCTTTGAGGATGCGCCCGGAAAAGGCGATCACCCGTCCGCTCGAGTCGTTCAACGGGAACATGATTCGCCCTCGAAAACGATCATAATAGTTGCCCGTATTGTCCTCTGCGCGTTTTGCAAGACCAGCCTTCTCGATCAGATCATTTGGATACTTCTTTGCTTTCAAATAATCGTACAAGTTGCGCCATCCTTCCGGCGCGAGGCCGATCCGGAATTCCGCGCGCGTCTTATCCGTCATACCGCGCTTCTTCACGTATTCAAAGGCTTCGCGAGCATTCTGGTTCGAAGCCGCCAACTGTGCCTCGAAATATTTCGCGGCTTCTTCCATTATCGCGAATAGCCGATCCCTTTCGCTGTCTGCTTTCTGGTCGAAGACTAACCGCACGCCGGCCTTTTCAGCCAGCACTTTCAAAGCGCCCTTGAAATCGAGCCCCTCGAATTGCTCGACGAATGAGAAGATGTCTCCCTTGGCGCCGCAGCCGAAACAGTAGTATCCGCCACGATCCGGCGACACGAAGAATGAAGCTGTTTTCTCGTTGTGGAACGGGCATTTGGCCTTGAGCGACTTGCCGGACTTTTCCAATTTGACGTACTGGCCGACCAGCTCTTCAATGGGCAGACGGGCCTTTATTTCCTCGACATTGGAGCGGTTCATGGTGGAAGTATAACGCAGGAAATAGGAAGCAGGAAGCAGTGATAAATGCTACTATTGCAATCAATGCTTTCTCTATTCAACGGTCTCATCAAGAACACAATCGACATCTTCAAAGGCCGGAACTTGCTCTGGCATTTATTAGCGATCGTTTTGACGATCGTAATCGTCACCGGCGGCTTCGATTGGTCCTATTATTTGGCGACAAGGAATCCAAGCTTGCTTTTGATCGCATTTCCCGCCGTCATCTTCGGTAGCACGCTCCCAATCCTTGTACCAATCCTGATCTTAATCGTTGGAAAGGTATGGAAGAAGTCACGGCTAGCAATGACCGCTTGGGCGCTCGGCCAAGCCGCCATTCTTGGCGCTTTGATTTCCGGAACTTACAAAGCATTCACCGGCCGCATCCCGCCGCCGCTTTCAGGCATGTTCGGAATGCCATCAAGCTCTGCCGTCCCTCTAATCGTCGATTCCAGCCACGGATTCCAGTTCGGCTGGTTCAACGGTGGCGTCTTCTGGGGCTGGCCTTCGACGCACACCACCATCGCCTTCGCCATGGCAGTCTGCCTCATCATGCTCTATCCCAAGAACAAAAAGCTGGCTTTCTTCGCTCTGCTCTACGCGCTCTATATCGGCCTCGGCGTCTCCATGACCATCCACTGGTTCTCCGAATTCGTGGCCGGCGCCATCATCGGCAGCGTGATCGGGATAGTGGTGGGAAGGTCGTTCAAGGCATCGCTTAACAGAGCGAGTCAAGATTGACAGAGATGTTTCATCAGTTAAACTTACATCGTAAACGCCTTCGGGCGTGCCCTCTCACGAGGGAGAAAAAGACTGCTCTCGCGTCGGCGAGCAGTTTTTTAATCGGATAAATCATGATCGAAAAAACCAAAAGATTATTGGAGTGGATATCGATGAAGATCTCGCTTGAGAATGGCGAGGCTGTATTACCGCACTTTAATGAAGGTGAGATCTGGTGGTGCAGTTTGGGCGAGAATGTCGGAACGGAGATCAACGGAAAGGGCCTACATTTTACAAGACCGATGGTCATATTGATTAAACTTGATGAAAAATCATTTATCGGTGTGCCGCTCACAAGCAAGATTAAGAAAGGCTCATGGTATTTTCCGATGCCTCAAAATGAAAATGGGACGGCCATCATGGCACAAGCACGGTATGTCGATTATAAGAGGATGGATAAAATGATCTCTACTATGGATTGGCGGGAATTTGAAAGGCTTCGCGCGTCATTCGTAATGCTTCTCTATCATAATAAATCGCCCGCTCATCACAAGCGGGCGGACGTGGGAAATCCCAAACTTGATGATAGTGTAGCACCCAAAGAAAATTAAGCAATATTGACACGCATTGAATCTCATCGCTTTGCCTAACACAAAAAGAGCCGCCTTCCCTTCCGGTAAGCCGGCTCTTTTTGCACGGAGGTCGGACCTCCGTTATGATGAAAATCGATTACTTGAGCGGATTCTTGCCTTGGATGACTCTGATAAGGAATAGGACGATCGCGACTACGAGCAAGACGTGAATGAACCACCCGATCGTGTACAAGCCGATGATTCCCAGAAACCAGAGAACTAGCAGGATAAGTGCGATTGTTATTAGCATGAAAGTTTATTAATTATTCTGATAATGGATCACCAAATTTGATTTTTCTTGGGATTTGAGTTTTGGGCGTTTTGGGCTTTGAGATCTGATCTATTAATCGTCTCCACCGGCTGGCGGATCCCGATCTTTCAATCCTCGATCGCTGGTCGGTTCGCAGACAATGCATCCACCATCGCCTTCTTGGGCGAGCCGGGGAAACCGGAGCCGGCCGGAACGAGGCGGCCGATGATGACGTTCTCCATGAGGCCAGTCAGGTCGTCGTCGGCGCCGCGGACGGCGTTGGCGATGAGAACGCGGGTGGTGTGCTGGAACGAAGCGGCCGACAGGAATGACTTCCTGGACAGCGAGGTGTCGGTGATGCCCATGACCAGCTTGTCGCCCTTGGCCGGAGCGCCGCCGGATTCCTTGATCAGGGCATTCTCGGACGCCAGCTGGATATCGTCGACGACCATGCCTTCAGTGAGCTGGGTGTCGCCTCCGTCGGTGATGCGGCGACGGCTGAACATCTGCTTGACGATGATCTCGATGTGCTTCCTCGAGACGGTCTCGCCCTGAAGCTCGTAGATCTTTCCGACTTCGGTGATGACATAGTCCTTGGCGCGCTCTTCCCCGCCGTATTCGAAGACCTCGTCGATGTCAGCCGATCCGTCCGTGAGGAGGTCGCCTTTCTTGACGCGGTCGCCGGCGCGCACCAGAGTGGCGCGGCGATACGGGAAGACGTATTCGATGGCTTCAGTCTCGCCTTTCTTCACAGTCTTGGCTTTGTCCTCTATATCAGGCATGAGCTTGATGGACTTCTCCTTGCCCATGTCCTTGACTTCGGAGATGACTCCATTCACGGTGGCGACGACTGCCGGGATCTTGGGGCGGCGCTTCTCGAAGACTTCCTCGACGCGCGGCAGACCCATGGTGATGTCTCCGCCCTGCGAAGCGGCTCCGCCGGCGTGGAAAGTGCGCATGGTGAGCTGGGTGCCGGGCTCGCCGATAGCTTGGGCGGCCACGGTGCCTACGGCTTCGCCGAGCGCGACTAGGTCGTTCTTTCCGAGATCCAGGCCGTAGCACTGCGCGCAGACGCCGCGAACGGTCTTGCATGACAATGGCGAGCGCACGCGGACTTCCGAAACGCCGGCTTCCTCGGCGGCCTGCGCATCGGCCTTGGAGAGCATATGCCCTTTCTTGAAGAGGACCTTGCCGTCCGCTCCCTTGATATCTTCGGCGATGACGCGCCCGCGGATATTCTTCCCGAGCGGGATGTTCATGCCGGAAGCCGTCTGTCGGCGGACGATGATGGAATCCTTGGTGCCGCAGTCTTCTTCGGAGACGACCACGTCCTGGGCGACCACGAAGAGCTTGCGGGTCAGGTAGCCGGCTTTGGCGGTGTTAAGCGCGGTGTCGGAAAGGCCTTTGCGCGACCCGTGAGTGGTGATGAAATATTCGATAGGGGTCAGGCCCTCCTTCGAGCATGAGGTGATCGGGAATTCGACGGTGCCGGAAACCGAGGCGATCAGGCCCTTCATGCCGACCATCTGGGTGATCTGCGAGAGCGAGCCGCGGGCGCCGGAGGTGACCATGTCGTAGACCGAGCCCATCTTGTCGAGGGATTGAGGGATGATCTTCTCGACTTCGCCCTTGGCCCTCTGCCAGATCTCCACGTGCTTCCTGATGCGCTCTTCCTCGGTCAGCAATCCTTCGCTGAATTGCTGGCTGACGATGTTGGCCTGCGACCTGGCCTTGTCGACGATCGCTCCCTTCCCGGCCGGGATCATGATGTCGTCTATGCCCCAAGTCGTGCCGGAATAAGTGGCGTAGCTGAATCCGAAGGTCTTGATGCGATCCAAGATGGGAGCGACCTTATTGGCGCCCAATAGGGTGATCATGTCGTCCATGATCTGGCGGAGCGATTTTATTCCGACTTCCCCGTTGATGAAACGGTAGTCATCCGGCAGCATGTCGTTGAAGAGGATGCGTCCGACGGTCGTCTCGAACATGCCGCCCTTGAAAGCCGCGTATTTCTTGTTGTCCGGTGCCAGGATCTTGACAGGCTCGCGGAGATCCACGGCCTTGAAGTTATATGCCAAGACCGCCGCATCGGGAGATTCGAAGAATTTGGAATTTGGAATTTGGAATTTGGAATTTGGAGAACTGCTTGATTGCTCCTGTTTCTCTTCTGGCTTCTTGTCTCCAACTGTACCCTGTACCCTGTCCCCTGTACCCTGTTCCTTTCTCTTCGTCACCCAGAAGCATCCGAGGGCGATGTCCAGCATCTTGGCCACGACGGTCGGATCGTTGTTGCCGGGCTTCAAGATATTCTTGTCGGCGGCCATGATCTCCTTGGCTTCGAGCTGGGCTTCTTCGGACAATGGCACGTGGACGGCCATCTGGTCTCCGTCGAAGTCGGCGTTGAAAGCCGAGCAGACCAGCGGGTGCACTTGGATGGCGTTGCCTTCGATCAAGATCGGCTTGAAGGCCTGGATGCCGAGGCGGTGCAAGGTCGGCGCGCGGTTCAAGAGCACGTATTTGCCGGCGATGACCTCTTCGAGAATCTCCCAGACTTCCTTGGCGCCGTCGTCGATGAGGCGATTGGCGCCGCGGATGTTGTATGCCAATTCCCTCTTGAGAAGGCCTGAAATGACGAAAGGCCGGAACAATTCGAGAGCCATGTGCTTCGGCAAACCGCATTCGTCGAGCTTCAATTCAGGGCCGACGACGATGACCGAACGGCCGGAATAGTCGACGCGCTTGCCGAGCAGGTTCTGGCGGAACAGGCCGCGCTTGGATTTCAAGCTGTCTGACAACGATTTGAGAGCACGCTTCTCGCGAGCCAAGGCGGCGGCGCCGGCTGACGAGGAATGGCGGATGGAATTATCGATGAGAGCATCAACGGCTTCCTGGAGGATGCGCTTCTCGTTGCGCAGGATGACTTCCGGAGCTTTGATCTCCTTCAGTTTGAGCAGGCGATTATTGCGATTGATGACGCGACGGTAGAGATCATTCACGTCGGAAGTCGCGTAGCGGCCGCCATCGAGATGCGACCATCGGGCGAAGCCCTGGCGGAATGACCGGGATCCGTATGAGGAACATCCATTCCGGCCGGACCTTGGCCTTGATCATCTGCTTGACCAGAGACAGTCGCTTGGCCAGCTTCTCGCGGTCGGCCGAACCGGCGTCTTCGATGGCTTTCTCCAATTCGATCTTGAGCTTGGCCAGGTCGATCTTCTTCAGAAGCTCGAATATGGCTTCGGCGCCGATCGAGGCTTCGAAGAACGCGCCGTATTTCACGGCGTATTTGTGATAGGTCACCTCGTCCATGACGAAGCCGAGAGATATGGATTCGATCTCCTTCCTGGCGCGAGAGCGAGCAAGCTCCTTCAAAGCCTCCTTGGTCTTGTCATCGTTGGCGGTCTTGACCTTGCTCTTGTATTCGGCGTCGAGCTCTTTCAGGAATCGGGCCTTGCCGGCGTCGTCGACTTTGGTGACCATGTAGCCGGCGAAGTAGACGACCTTCTCGAGATCGGATGTGGTCATGCCGAGAATGAGACCGATGCGCGAAGGCACGCGAGCGCAAGAACCAGATATGAGAGACCGGCGTGGCCAGCTCGATGTGTCCCATTCGTTCACGGCGAACGATCGATCGGGTGATCTCGACCCCGCATTTTTCGCAGACGATGCCCTTATAGCGGATGCCGCGATATTTGCCGCAATAACATTCATAGTCGCGATCCGGACCAAAGATCCTCTCGTCGAAGAGGCCGCTCTTCTCCGACCTCTGCGTGCGGTAATTGATCGTCTCCGGCTTGGTGATCTCGCCATACGACCACTCGATGATCTTGTCGGGCGAGGCCAGCGACAATCGCACGACGTCGAAATTGACCGGATCCGTGGACTTCTTGGTTGTGATGGTGGGTTGCATAGGTATTAAAGTTAATAGTTATAACTGCAAAATGTACAGTGAAAATAGCCGGTTAGTTGGTAATGGTGAAAGTCGCGGCAATGCTGCTAAGAACACTCTCATCTTCAGGACTATTATCAGCAATCCCTATAATCACAAAAGAACTATGTGATAACGGAATAATTCTAGATACAGATATTCCCGAGTCATCAGAAAAGTAAGCCAATCCGCTACTGCCATAAGAAGGTGTTATTGCGGTTGTGTCAGTATTTTGACGGCCATTTCCAATCGATACTATCGTTGTTCTCGTCCACTGATTTTTTGTAGTGTCATAATATATGTTATCTATCTCTTGCTTTGCGTTGCCATTAAGAACAGAGCCAGAAGCGTAGGTGACAAAAATATTGTCAGGAGATCCATAAAGTTCGACTACATCAGTTTTGTTAGGAAGCTTCATGAGATTACTATCTGGATTTTGAGCCTGATAGCTTGTTGGATATTGGAATGAGAATCCGTACTGGCTATTCGTATATGTCTTCCAACCAGCCGTCGAAGTCGCCGTTGAGCTAGCGACTGAACCATTCACCGGCGTTGAACTAGCGTTAATAGGAGCCTGTGAAGAATGAACTGGCGCTGGCGTCGTGACAACATTCTGCATGTTAATGGCTTGCGGCTGATTCACGGTCTGACTGTAATGGATCCAGTAGACGCCGCCGACCAATATCAAAGCCACGATGACGATGACCGCGGGGATGAGGAGCTTATTTGAGGTTGATGGGTTCATGGTGATTAAAATAATAGTTAATAAATAGCCATTGACAATGGTAAAATTTGGACTATACTATTCTCCATAAGCCTTGACGCCAGGAAGGCTCGCTGGCACACGGCCTCCGGGATCAACTTCACCGGAGGCGATGGATGAGGACCCGCCGCCCTCCAAGGCTCGAAAAGGCATGCCTCGCTTCCTTATGGTGGCGAGGTATTGCCGTTTCTGGTCGGCATCGTACTGTTCAAAGAAAGTAACGACTCCATATCCGTTGAACCGGTTCGCTCCGATGACGAAACATCCGCCTTCAGTATCCTTGAAAAGATTTATCTTGTCAGGATTCCCTTCAACGCCTTTCAGGAATATCCCATTCTCAAATTCATTGGCCGTCACGACTATGTCCGCTGAATTGAAATATCCGTGATCTCTGACGATCTTCCTGAAATTCTTCCTGTTGAACATCACTGGGAAAGTCTTCGCGTCAGCCGGCGCCACATGAGACAGAACGGCGCCGTCAAAGAAAGAATCTTCGACTGTTCCATACTTGATCCGGTCAACTTCAGCGATCTCCTTCCGGTACTTATCTCCAACGCTCCGCTTGAAGGTAAAGCCTGAAAAACCAGTCTTGTTCCTAGCGCCTTCCAGAGCCGCTTGTTTTTGAGGATTATTCTTTATTTTTAAATTTTGATTTGTCATTTTCATTTACTGATCATTCCTCATCCGCCACCGCCGCCTTCGGCCTGCTGACCAATTCGACATTCAATGACAAGCCGCGAAGCGTCTTCAGAAGCACGTTGAACGAAGCCGGCAGGTTCGGGAGCTTTGAGCTTCTCGCCCTTGACGATCGAGTCGAAGGTCTGCGAGCGGCCGACGATGTCGTCGGACTTGACCGTCAGGATCTCGCGCAGAGTGTGCGCGGCGCCGTGGCCGAGGAGAGCCCAGACTTCCATCTCTCCGAAGCGCTGGCCGCCGCCTTGCGCCTTGCCGCCGAGCGGCTGCTGGGTGATGAGCGAGTACGGGCCGATCGAGCGCATGTGGATCTTGTCTTCGACCATGTGATGGAGCTTCATGATGTACATGTATCCGACAGCGACGGGCTGGTCGAAATGCTCGCCGGTGCGGCCGTCGCGGAGCTTCATCTTGCCGGAAGCGTCGAAGCCGGCTTTGACCAGTTCCTCCTTGATCTCGGTGTCGGTGGCGCCGGTGAATGGCGGGACGATGGCTTGATAGCCGAGCGAGTTGGCGGCCAAGGCCGAGGTGCAATTCGAGGATCTGTCCGAGGTTCATGCGGGAAGGAACGCCGAGCGGAGTCAGAATGACGTCGATGGGCGTGCCGTCTTCCATATACGGCATGTCCTCTTCCGGAAGGATCTTGGAGATGACGCCCTTGTTGCCGTGGCGTCCGGCCATCTTGTCGCCGACCGAGACGTTGCGGACCTCGGCGACTTCGATGTAGATCTTCTTGATGATGCCGGCTCTCGAGCTTGTCGCCGCGCTCGCGCGAGAAAGTCTTGACCGAGATGACGCGGCCGCGCTTGCCGTTCTCCATCCTCTTCGAAGTGTCCTTAACATCGCGCGCTTTTTCGCCGAAGATGGAGCGCAGCAGGCGCTCTTCCGGAGTAAGCTGGGTCTCGCCTTTCGGCGAGATTTTGCCGACCAAAATGTCGCCGGGTCGCACTTCGGCGCCGATCCGGACGATGCCTTCTTCGTGAGATTCTTGCAGTTTGGCTTCGCCGACGTTGGGGATGTCGCAGGTCGTGACTTCGGGGCCGAGCTTGGTGTCGCGGACGTTGACCGTGAATTCTTCGATGTGGATCGAGCTCCATTTGGAATTCTTGACCACGCGCTCGGAGAGGATGATGGCATCCTCGTAGTTGCTGCCGGACCAGGACATGAAAGCCACCAGAGCGTTGTGGCCGAGGGCGATCTCGCCGTGGTCGGAAGTCGAGGTGTCGGCCAGGATGTCGCCTTTCTTGACCTTGTCGCCGACCGAGACGATCGGGCGCTGGTGGAATGCGGTGAAGCCGTTGGTGCGCTGGAAAAGGACCAGCGTATATTCGCGCTTCTTGCCGGTCTTCTTGCCGACGAAGACGATCTTCTTGGCGTCGACATGCGTGATCTCGCCGTCTTCCGGAGCGACGACCACGCGGCCGGTGTCGAGGACGGCTTTCTTCTCTATGCCTGTCGCCACGAACGGGGCTTCCGGCACCAGACAAGGCGTAGCCTGCTTCTGCATGTTCGAACCCATCAAGCGCGCGGTTGGCGTCGTCATGGTTCAGGAACGGGATGAGCGAGGTGGCGATGGAGAAAGCCTGATTGGTGTCGACGTCGATGTAGTCGACGTCCGCGGGCTTGGCCAGGCCCGGCTTGCCGTTCTGGCGCACTTCGACTTCGTCGCCTTTGATGCGGCCTTCGGCGTCGCGCGGCGTGGCGGCGTGGGCGATGCGGTAATTCTCCTCTTCGTTGGCGTTCAGGTAGACGATCTCCTTGGTCACGACGCCGTCCTTGACCTTGGCGTACGGCGTCTCGATCATGCCGAAATCGTTGATGCGCGCGTACATGGTCAGACGCAAGACCAAGCCGATGTTCGGGCCTTCAGGCGTGTGGATGGGACAGAGGCGGCCGTAGTGGGAAGGATGGACGTCGCGGACTTCGAAGCCGGCGCGCTCGCGGGAAAGACCGCCGGGACCGAGGGCGGTCAGCGTGCGCAGATGCTCGACTTCGGACAGGGCGTTTCCCTGATCCATGAACTGGGAAAGCTGGTTGGTGGTGATAGAATTCCTTGATGCGGGCCTGGAGGGGTCGCGGGTATATGAATGAGACCGGCAAGCGTGATATCCGGCTCGATCGTGGACATCTTGTCCTGGATATTGCGCTTCATCTGCGAGAGGCCGAGGCGGATTCTCTGCTCGAGGAGCTCGCCGACGTAGCGCACGCGGCGGCTGCCGAGGTGGTCGATGTCGTCGGCCTGCATGTCCGGAGTGGTGTTCAAGGTCACTATATAAGCGACAGCCGTAGCCACGTCGTCGAGGTCGAGGGTGCGGCGCTCCAGAGACTTCTCGTCCATGCCCTTCTCGAAGCGCTTATTGAAACGGAAGCGTCCGACCGGCGAGATGTCATAGCGGTCGCGGTGCAGGATGGCTTGGATGAAGGAGCGGGCGTTCTCGGCCGTGGCCAGATCGCCGTCGCGCAGGCGCTTGTATATCTCCACATAGGCGTCTTCGACTGTCTTGGCGTGGTCCTTGGTCAGAGTGAGCTCTATGGTCTTCCGGGCTTCCGGCTTGTCCTTGAATAGGTCAAGGATCTTCCCGTTGGTGTCGGCGCCGAGGATCCGCAGGAGCGAAGTCACCGGGAATTTGCGCTTGCGGTCGATGCGGCAGTAGACGGTGCCGTCGGCGTCGGTCTCGATCTCCATCCACACGCCGCGAGCCGGGATGATCTTGGCGCCAAAATAGTTCTTGCCCTTGACCTCCGTCGCCGTGAAGAAGATGCCGAAGGAGCGCGCCAATTGCGGAGACGATGATGCGCTCGACGCCGTTCACGATGAAGGTGCCGTGGTCGGTCATCAGCGGGAAATCCGCCAGGAACATCTCCTGGTCCTTGACGATATTCGAGTGACTTGTTCTTCAGGGTCACCGTGACCTTGATCTGGCCCTCGTAGTTCAGTTTGTTCTCCTTGGCGTAGTGCTCGTCGAATTTCGGGCGGATGAGCTCGAGGCCGCCGATCGAGAGCTCGAACTTCTTGTCGGCGTAGTCCTTGATCGGCGAGAATTCCTTGAGGAGGTTCGGCAGGCCCTTCTCGAGAAGCTCGGCGAAAGAGACGAGCTGAGACTCCACCAGATGCGGCATTTCGCAAAGCGGCTCCTGGTAACGCGAGAAATATTTCTTGGGACGGACCGAGTTTATGGTGGTCATAGTATTTGTAAATTAATAATCGCTTCGCTCTTGTTCTGACTTCGACTCGGACGCTGTGAATTTAAGACATTCACGCGTCCTCGCTCGTCAGAATAAAATTCAAAATCACAAAAAAGCCGCTCAACGACAACGAGAGCAGTAACGGTTGAAGATTACCGTGATTGATGGGTAGGCAAGGATTAATTTTGAGCCTTTCTAATCCTCCGCTATGGCCCTCCTTCGCCTTTCGGCTTCGGCGGGCGCTGCAGAACTCAATCTGCGAAGTTGGGAACAGCCTAGCAAACAAGCACAGTGAAGTCAAGCTTGGCAAGCTCGATTGTGGACAATCTGTGGAAATCAGCGAAAAAACGGCTTATTCAGAGGGTTTGCCGACGGCTATCTCTTCTGTTTCTTCATCTTCCACTCATCCATCTTGGCGTGATGTCCGCTCAAGAGGATCTTCGGCACGCGGTACTCCTTGCCTTTGTATTCGAATGATTCCGGCCGCGTGTAGACGTCGGGGCTAGCCACACGCGACTCTTCTATTGAGGAATCGTGCCCGAGAACGCCTGGCAAGCGACGAGTGATCGAGTCGATCATGATCATCGCAGGCAATTCGCCTCCGGTCAGCGTGTAAGGGCCGACTGACATGTCAACCATTGGGAACGCTTTTTTAATGCGCGCGTCGATGCCTTCATAGCGTCCGCAGATAAGAATAATGTCCGTGTATTTCTTATAAGAATCAGCCAATGAATTGGAAAACTGCTTGCCAGAAGGATTGAAGAATATTATTTTGACTTTCTTGGCCGCCGAAGCCTTGGCGGAAGAGGCTGACTTCAAATTTTGACTTTTGACTTGCAATTTTGACTTTTGATTTTTGACTTTTGAATTCCGATTTCCAGCTTCTTTGACCGCTTTTTCGACAGCTTTAATGACCGGCATCGCTTCAATGACCATTCCCGGCCCGCCGCCATACGGCCGGTCGTCAACGCGCCTGTCAGCATAAGTCGGCTTCTTCCCTTTTGAAGCGACGGTGAAATCGCGCGGATTGTAGCATTTGATCGCGACTAGCCTCTTCTCCTGCGCGCGCTTGACGATGGATGCGTTCAGATAGGAATCAAGCGATTCCGGGAATAGGGTTATGACGTGGAAGGTAAGCATAGAAACAATGCTAGCACAACGCTCTAAATCCTTCGAATCGGCATTGAAATTGGCTTTTCTGTCTCTTCATCACCTACTTCAATCGGTTCCTTCTTGGCAAACTTCCTGTCGAGCGAAATCGAATCTGGCCCAGCGAAGACGATCGAGAGCGTCGCCACCGCCAGACCCAGATCGCGGATCCCCAATGGGGATATTCCGATCGTCGCCGAGATCCCGAACAGGTGGAGAGCCAATAGCAATGAAACGATCCGCGTTTGAAAACCGGCGAGCAAGGATAGGCCGAAAATCAGTTCGAACCACGCATTCAACAAGACGAGCATGGCGGCATTTCCGCCTAAGATCGCCACGACCGCATGTGGAACATAACCGGTCCAGACGGAAGGGTCGGAGAATTGGTAATAACTGAAGAAAAGAAAGACCACGCCCATTCCAAGGCGAATGATGATTGGCGCCAACGGTTGTATTCGAATAAGAAAGCGGTTCATTGCCGGGAAGCGATTAAGATCTGTGCCGATAATGATAATGTTTGCCAATCATTGAACGAGCGTGCCAATGGCGAATCCTGACAACTCATTCGCCGGTCGCCTTTGTCCGCCATGCTGGTCGTTGAAAGCCGTCGAGCCGTCTATGCCGCAGATGCTCAAAATCGCTTGCTGACCGCCCGGATGCAGATTGATCCATGAGGTCAAGTCGTAAACTTTTCCATTGATGGCAGACCAGCAGCTTGAGGCGTTGTTGTGCTGCGCGACTTGTGCCAATGTGTATGACTTTGGAGCATTTGAAGTCGGTGAAGTTTTAGAGGTAGAATTTGGTGGAGAGACAGACGTTGTAGCCGGAACAACCGCATTTGAATCAACAGGTGTCGGCACTGTCGCCGAAGCACTTGAATCAATCGGGGCCGAACTGTTCGAGGCCTGCGTCGATTGGCTTGCTGTCGAATAGGTGCTTGCCTGCGAACCGCCGCGATTTGCGAGCATGATGATACCAGCACCGACTAGAAAAACGGCGAGGATCCCTATGCTGATCTTTGTCTTCATGTCATTGTAATACTAACACTTAATGTTGCATGGTGCATGAAAAAAACCAGACAGTGCATCTGGCGTTTTTCAAATCTAAATCACAAATCTCAAATAACTCTGTCATCCCCGCGAAGGCGGGGATCCAGGGTCAAACCTATATCAGTAATACACTAGATTCCCGCTTGCGCGGGAATGACAAAACAATCATTCAATTACTCCAACTTCAGATCCGCCATGGCCTCATCCACGCTCTTCGAAGCCGACGAGACTGAAGGAGACACGAACGGCGCGGGCGAAGCATAAGCCGCGGGAGCAGGTGAAGCTGACATTCCGGCGGAAGCCATGCGCTCCGGCGAGCGGAGACCACCGACTGGCTCGTTGATCTTCAGGTTGACGCGGCTGTTATTCTTCATGCCGACGACGCGCAAGAGGGTGCGGATCGATTTGGCGGTATTGCCCTGGCGACCGATGATCTTGCCCATGTCGGCTGCGCCGACGTCGAGGGTGATGAGCACGCCCATCTCGTCCACCGTGCGGGTGGTTTTGACTTGCTCCGGATTGTCCACTAATGCTTTGACGACGTACTCGAGAAACTGCTGGTCTGCTTGCATGGTAGTTCGTAGCTAGCTTATAAGCTGTACAGTTCGCTGTACTGCGCACAGTTTAGAAGATTTTTTGTCCGAGCGCAACCACTGATTGCGGGGTGAGGTATATCGTCTCGCCTTTCTCGTTAGAAACGCCCAAGATAAGGACTTCCGATATCTCTGGACCCATCTTCTTTGAAGGAAAGTTAACCACGCCGATCACTTGTTTTTCCATCAACTCATCCCTTGAATAATTACGATATGCGCCACACGACACTTTCGTTCCAATCTCAGAGCCAAAATCGACAGTCAATCTATAGGTTGGTTTCTTTGATAACGAATCTTCCACTTTGATGATCTTCCCCACACGAATGTCCAATGCTTCAAACGCTGAATAATCAGTTTGAGATTTCATATTTGTATGTTAAGGTGCGTAAAAAGCGAACCGAGATGCGCACAAAAATTGTATTCAAATGCAGGATTAGGCGGCGGCTTTCTCCGCCGGGACTGGAGCAACTTCGGCGGCAGGTGCGGCAGCTTCAACGGCTTCAGCTACAATTTCGCTTCAGCCTTCGGAGCTTCCTCATTCTTGGCCTCTTCTGCTTTCTTGATCGGCCTCTTCTTCGGCAGAGCGTTGATCTTCTTGCCGGTGATGACCTTATTGTGGACCAGGAAATTGTGGAGCGTCACGGAAGTCTGTGCGCCCTGCGAGATCCAGCGCTTGATCTCCTCGGTATCCATCTGATCGAGGGTATTCTTACGTCGGGTGTCGTACCAGCCGAGATTCTTCAAGTATTTGCCGCTCTTCGGGCCGTTCTTGGAATCCGTCAAAACCACCCGGAAGGTGGGCTCGTGCTTTCGTCCGACGCGCTGAAGGCGGATCATTAACATAGGTAAGATGGGATCAAATCCGACCAAAGTAAGGCATTTTTTGCAAGAAGCGCCAAAGCCTTATCCAAATCGCTCTTTTTTGTTTGTCGTCCAAATGAGAATCTCACTGAAGTCTTGACTGTCAGCGCCGATAGCCTTCAAAACATAGGATTCTTCGGCATCTCGTAGGCATGAGCTCTTGGTGGAGCAGGCCACGCCCACGGCATCCAGTCGCAGGACGAAGACTTCGTTTTCGATGCCGGGAATGGAGACATTTAGGATATGGGGCGATTGGGAAACGGTTAAGTTAGATGCAGCGCGAATATTTTTTGTAGAGGCGGCAGACAATCCTTTTGGTGACTTTGACAAAGTGTCGAGATTTTCGACACTTTTCAAAAGTGACGCGGAGGGATGTTCGCTCGCCGGCAAGCATTTCAATCGGAGCCGGGTTCACTTTCAAGTCCAGTCTGATCTTCAAAAGACCTTTAATGAAATGTTCCTTTAATTGAGCGATTCGCTTCACTTCCTTGTCGCGAACAATGGAAGCGATCTCCAAAGCTTTGGCGAATCCCATGATGGCCGGCACGTTTTCAGTGCCTGAACGCAAACCTCTTTCCTGTCCGCCGCCGTGAATGATCGGCTCGATCGGAGTGCCGCGTCTGACGAATAATGCGCCGATTCCCCTAGGCCCATAAACTTTACTGGAATCAGTGGTAAGCAAACCGACTCCTAATTGTTCGACGTTCAAATCATTGAAAAGGGCGGCTTGCGAAGCGTCGGTGTGAAGCAGGGGGTAGGGTTCAGGGTTCAGGGTGCAGGGTGCAGGGTGCGGTTCAATTTTGAGTTTTGAATTTTGAGTTTTGAGTTTTTCTGTACCCCGTCCCCTGTACCCTGTACCCTTCTTCCAATGTCTTATCACCTTTGCTATCTCGCGAATCGGCTGGATCGTCCCGATCTCATTATTCACTGTCATTATAGAAATCAAATAAGTAGACTGTTTGATTGCCTTCTTTAGCTCGTCCAATGAGATTAGCCCTTGTGAATCGACGCCTAATCGTGTGACTTCGACGCCATGTTTCTCCAGCATATTCGCCGTTTCCATAATGGATGAATGTTCGATGGCCGAAATGATCAGGTGCGGCTTCTCTATCCCATTGCGCCCCGCCGCGCGGCAAGCGCCTTCCAATGCCAAATTATTCGCTTCAGTCCCGCCGCTTGTGAATGTGATCTCATCTCCGTGCGCGTTCAAAAAACCGCCGACTCTCTTGCGAGCCGATTCGATCGCCTTCTTGGCCGCCACGCCTTCTTTGTAAAGCGAGGAGGGATTAGCATATTCAGCCCTTGAATAGAGCTCCATCTCGCGCTGGACACGAGCGTCAATAGGAGTCAGTGAGGCGTAATCCAGGTAAATGCGTCTAGCCGTCATGCGATTGCCAGCTTGTTCTCTATCTTCCGCAAACGACGGCCGTGGTCGCTGTATACAACCCTGCTCAAAGAATTGAATTCCTCTCTAAACTCATGCATTTCATTCTTGAATTCCAATAGATTCTCGCCTTGTTCTTTAAAACGAGACTCGACATCGCGTTTGAACTCCGACAAGCTTTTGTCTTGTTCCTTGAATCCCTTATTGATCATGATCGCTAAATCATCCAAAGTTATTTGTGTTGTCATGGATATTCAGCTCGTTAGGCAGGATAGCGAGCGTAGATTATCTTGATAATGAGTGAATTGTAGCAAAAAATCTCGACCGCACAAGCTCACAAGCCTCAAAAAATGTTTCCTAATGATATTTAATGGAGTATAATTGGCACAATGATCAATTCACTGATCTTAAATCCCCTTCTCCTCGGCTTCATCGTCCTTACATTGGCGACTTTGATCCTGCTCGGACTCGTTATCTGGATGTGGCTGAAAATGAAGCGTTTCATCGTTGACGTGGACGCGCACAATGTCAGCGAGTCCTTGAACATGGTCTGGACCGGCATCCAGGATCTCGACAAATTCCGCAAAGAGATGGAAGACTATCTGACCACCGTCGAGAAGCGTTTGCGTAAGAGCGTGCAATCAGTGTATACCGTGCGCTTCAATCCCTTCAAAGGCACCGGCTCCGGCGGCGACCAGAGCTTCGCCACGGCATTCCTCAACGAAGAAGGCGATGGCGTGCTCATCTCCAGCCTTTACTCTCGCGAACATGTCAGCATATTTGGAAAGCCTTTGAAGAAGAGCGCGAGCGAGCATACATTGTCAGACGAAGAAAAGGAGGCGGTGGAGGGAGCGAAGAAAAATCTCAAAATTCAAATAACAAGCTCCAGATAAATATCAAAAAAATCAGTTTGATTTTTGAACTTTGGAGCTTTTCTGGAATTTGAATTCTGTAATTTGAATTTTGGTATACTAGCCAATTGATTATTTTTCTGATATAGTAATATCTCTTTACCATGCCTAATAAACCCAGCAACAACCTGGTCCGTCGTTCCCCTGTCATAGTAGTGATGGGCCATATCGACCATGGCAAATCTTCCCTTCTGGACTACATAAGAAAGACCGAAGTGGTGGCCGGCGAGGCTGGCGGCATCACCCAGCATGTCGGCGCCTACGAGGTAGAGCACACCGCGACTGACGGAACAAAACACACACTGACATTCTTGGACACGCCCGGACATGAAGCCTTCTGCTCGATCCGCGAGCGCGGCGCGCTGGCAGCTGACATCGCTATCCTGGTCGTCTCGGGCGAAGATGGCGTCAAGCCGCAGACCCTCGAAGCCATGAAGGAGATCAAGGCCGCCAAGATCCCATTCATCGTGGCCATCAATAAGATAGACAAGCCCAACGCCGACGTGGACCGCACCAAGACTAGCTTGAGCGAGAATGAGATATACGTCGAAGGCTGGGGCGGCGATATTCCTTGCGTCGCCATCTCGGCATTGAAAGGCACTGGCGTGAATGAATTGCTCGACCTCGTCATCCTGTCAGCTGAATTAGCGGACTTGAAGACGGACCCGACCGCGCCGGCTTCAGGCTTAGTCGTGGAATCAGAGCTTGACACACGCAAAGGCATTTCCGCGACTCTTCTAATAAAAAACGGCTACATTAAAGCCAGGAACTTTCGTGGTCGCTGGATCCGCTTATGCTCCGGTCAGATTCATTGAGAATTTCAAGGGCGAGAAGATCGAGAGGCTACGCTTCAATGCCGGTCATCATCGTCAGCTGGAATGAGATGCCGGCTTGCGGCGCCGCATTCTCAACCGTCGGCGGTAAGCGCGACGCTGAAAAATTATCCAGCGAAAATCGCGTCGAGAAACAGGCATTGAAATCCGCGCCGAGCGATTTCAGTCCACAAAAAGGAAAAAGGCGAGTTGGCCGCTGACCAATTCGGGTACAAGCGCGAGGAAACAGGCGTAGCCACGCTGCCATTGATAATCAAGGCTGACGTCATCGGTTCCTTGGAAGGCGTGAAGTTCGAATTGGCTAAGCTCAAGAAAGGATTGCCAGCCGATCAGGCAGCCAAAGTCCGACTTAAGATCGTTTCCGAGGGCATCGGGGAGATCGACGAGAACGACATCAAATTGGCGCAAAGCGACCCATCTATCGTCGTCCTCGGCTTCAATGAGGAGCCTGACAAGAAGGCCGCCGCCTTGATCGAGCGCTCGCCCGTGCCTTTGAACGTGAGGTCGTTCAAGGTCATATATGAGCTCACGGAATTCGTCCGCGAATCATTGCTAGCCAAAGTGCCCAAGGAATATGTCGAAGTGATGATCGGCCGCGCCAAGATCATGGCGGTCTTCTCCAAAGACAAAGACAAGCAGGTCGTCGGCGGCAAAGTCCAGGAAGGCATGCTCGAGACGGGCGCTTCCGTCCGCATCATGCGCCGCGAGCAGCGGGAGATCGGCCGCGGCACCATCCGCGAGCTCCAGCAGCAGAAGAAGCGCGTCGGTGAGGTCAACGAAGGCTACGAATTCGGCACGATGATCGATTCAAAAGCCGAGATCGCGGAGGGAGATAAGATCGAGGCGGTCAGGATGATTGAAAAGAATGAACATGCGAATCACAAACATCGGAGTTTGCCTATGTGTCACCCCAGCGAAAGCTGGGGTCCAGGGTCATACTACCAATGCCGTTAGCGGTAATATCCTGGATTCCCGCTTTCGCGGGAATGACACAGTAGTAATATATTAATGGAATGAATCAAAAAGACTTAAAATTAAGAGAACTTATCCGTTCATTCGCCGCGGAGTATTTTTCGCGCGAATCCAACCGGACTTCATTGATCACTATCACGGATGTCGCCATAGAATCCAGAGGCGCCAAGGCGATCATCTTGATTACTGTGCTTCCTGAATCGCAAGAGGGATCAGCCGTCAATTTCATTCATAGGCAATTGACGGCTTTCCGCGAGCATGTCATGGAGAAGGCCAGATTGATGCGCGTGCCGTATTTCGAGGTGGCGATAGATAAGGGCGAGAAGAACAGACAGCGCATGGACGAAATCGGAAAAAGCCCGTTGTAATCGGAATCTAAGAAGCATATAATTTATACATGGGTATCAAATATGACGTCGATGAGGCGTTTTTTAATTCGTGGAACTCGCGGATGGGGCTTAATGGTACTTTTGTGAGGCTGTGATGATACAATCAGCTTCTAGTAAAGCCATATTTAACAAATATTAATGAATATGCGTAAAAAAAACGATTTCTTGCCCAAATTGCGCTTCCAAAGCGGTAAAAAAGAACGGCCGGTTTAGAGGGATCCAGAGATACAAATGCACCGGCTGTTCCGTTCAATTTCAGATATCAAAGAAAAGAGACCCGTCTCAGATCAGAAAGAAGCTCTGGTTTGATTTTTGTTTTCGATATGCGACCGTCGAGACGCTCACGGAGAAATACCGCAAGTCCGAGAAGTGGGTCCGCAATCAGCTCAAGCTCTACGAGCTTCCGGACGCGAAGCCAGTTCCTCGCGCCATGGTCGCGGTCATGGACGCGAGCAAGGTCGGGAACGAGTGGATCTTCGTGGTACGCGATCCGCATACGAAAGAGAACGTGTACATGGAGACGATCCAATTTGAAAGCACGTTCTGCTACCAGACGGCGCTTCGGGAGCTGAAAGAGAAAGGTTTTACGATCAAAGCCATCGTGGGAGACGGAAAAGTGGCCGTATCGTGGCTTTTCAAGGGAATACCGTCGCAGATGTGCCACTTCCACCAGAAGCAGATCGTCGTGAGACGGATCACGCTCAACCCTCTCTTGCCAGCCGGCGTGGAGCTTCTGGCAATCGTGAATACCTTGACTGCGAGCACTGAAGCGGAATTCACCTTGAAGTTCAAGGAATGGTGCGAAAAGTGGGACGGTTCTTGAAAGAAAAAAGCTTGAACGAAAAAACCGGAAGAGACGCTTACACGCATCGGAAGCTTCGAGGCGCTCGAGACAGCATTAAAAGGCATTTGCCGAACCTGTTCACTTTTGAAAGATACCCGGAACTCCATATCCCGAACACCACGAATTCTCTTGATGGTTCATTCACGAAGATTAAGAACTCGATAGCCATTCACGCCGGGCTCCGCGCGACAGAAGATTAAAATGGTCAAAACATCGCTTGGAGGGAAAGTCCAGCCTCAGAAAACACCATTAAGCCGATCACGCTCAACCCTCTCTTGCCAGCCGGCGTGGAGCTTCTGGCAATCGTGAATACCTTGACTGCGAGCACTGAAGCGGAATTCACCTTGAAGTTCAAGGAATGGTGCGAAAAGTGGGACGCGTTCTTGAAAGAAAAAAGCTTGAACGAAAAAACCGGAAGATACGCTTACACGCATCGGAAGCTTCGAGGCGCTCGAGACAGCATTAAAAGGCATTTGCCGAACCTGTTCACTTTTGAAAGATACCCGGAACTCCATATCCCGAACACCACGAATTCTCTTGACGGTTCATTCACCAAGATCAAGAACTCGATAGCCATTCACGCCGGGCTCGCGCGCGAACAGAAGATCAAAATGGTCAAAACATTGCTTGGAGGGAAAGTCTAGCCTCACAAAAGTACCATTAAGCCGCGGATGGCATATGTGTTGGGCTATCTATATGCCGATGGGAATGTGATGGATCTTCCCTACATGCGCGCAAAATATGTTTCGGTCACAAGCATTGATATTGATTCGATAAAGAGAATACAAGCATGGCTAGGTTCAAGCCATAGGATTATTGAGCGTGCATCCCAATGGGAACATGGGAACAAGACATACACATTAAGAATTGGTAGCCATGCACTATACGATTCGCTCTTTCATCTCGGCCTGCGTCCACGTAAATCTCTTACAGTGACCATGCCTGAAATACCGTCAAGATATTTTATGGATTTTGTCAGAGGCTATTTTGACGGCGATGGGTGCGTATACCTTGAAAAGATCACCCGCAAGAATGGACTGATACGCCCGAGAAAGCTCAGCACGATTTTTACTTCAGGAAGTAAAGCCTTCTTGGACCAATTATCTCAATTGCTCGATAAGAATATTGAAACTAAGCACCAGAAGACTATTAGAGGTAGAACGGCTTATCAGCTAAGATATGGAACAAATGATTCAATAAGACTGTATAGGGAGCTTTACAAAGGCGTCAAAAAAGGCGATTATTTAGAACGCAAGCATAAGATATTCGAGGAATTCTTCCGCTTGCACAAACGGCCATGTGGCGAAGATAGCAACGCGACGGTCTGCAAAACCGTTATGCGTGGGTGCAAATCCCACCATGGCCTCCAGTCACTCGCTCGCCCGGGTGCTGAAATTGGTAGCCAGCCCTGACTTAAAATCAGGTGGGAAGCAATTCCCGTGTGAGTTCGATTCTCACCCCGGGCACAAATCATTTCATAAAAGACAAAACCCGCTGTTTTAAGGCGGGCTTTCGCTTTGCATTTTTGTAAGGGAATACTAACCCATGAAAAGAACTGATCTGATGGACGGAGGCGGAGCGAGCGATCAGCTCGCTCCGCCCAACGGATTCTCGCACACGCGAGACCGCTGTTGTCTACATTGCCTTTCGGCGAGCTTGCATCATACTGCAAGAGAAGGCCGTTGTTGATCGTTATGCGATCCAGCCCCTGCCACCGTCAATACCGATGGGATTGCCACAATTTTCCAGATCAATCACAGTGGAGATTGCGGCAGTGGCTCTCTTGAGCCAACTCCCTGCCTGATTCACCCGTTCTTGTCCGATCCACGACAAAGACAGCCGCCGGAAGAATCGCTGGAATTGTGTTGCGCCGCAAGAAAGCGCTCGACATTCTTCATGAATGGTAGAACAAGCCGACGTGCTTGCTCATAATCATAAAGGGTCTCAAAATGACCGATTGTTGACTGCACTTGGGTCACTTCACAACTCGGGAATGTTATTCCCCAGACCGCATTAAGGGCATTGCGCGCGCCTTCGTAGAAGGCCCGTGAGTCTGCCGGGACGATGTAATGATCGCCTTCATCCCGCCATTCCCAGAAGTACGTCGACCCGTGATTCGATGACAGACACAGGACATCGCCGTAGACATCGTGTTTGGTGGGACCGACATTGTCACCGAAGATGTCATCCGATTCTTCAGCTTCCTGGTGGGGGAGCATCTTTGGAATGAACAGATCTGATTTGAATATAATGTTCGCTTTCATTTGCAATGGAGTGCGCTGTTCCGTGTTTCTTAGGCACGATCGGTAGCGCTACCGTACTGACGGGATAAGTCCCTCGAAGCTTCAGTGTGGCTTACTACCTCAATGTGATGCGTAGCTTTTTGGATACCTCGTGAATTGTTAAATGGAGATACCCAAGGAGCTACGCTCACGAACAGCGAACCAATGTCAAAGTACCCTTATTTAACTGTGCATAGTATAGCACACCTAACGCCTATTTGTCAACTATTTTCGGGTGATTTTAATGCCCTTCAAAAAGGTGGCTCTGTGTAGCTCCGAAATCCCATGTTTCCTGATGGCTTTGTAATGCGCCTTGGTGCCATAGCCTTTGTGGATCTCGAAGCCGTATTGCGGGTAGAGTTTGGCCAGGCGCTTCATCTTGCGGTCGCGCAGGACTTTGGCACAGATCGAGGCCAGCGCTATTATCGGTTCTTTAGCATCACCGTCGATGATCGTGGTTTGATTCACATACTTTGAAGGCGCATACAGCGAACCGTCGAGTAACACCCGCGAATCGATCGGCGCAAATCCATTAGCTTCAAGCCTTTTGAGAGAACGCCCCATTGCCATACGCGTCGCTCGTGTCAAACCTTTCGTGTCAATCGTTGCCGCATTTGAAAAAGAGACGGCATAGCTAACAGTTCCCTTTTTTGAGTGCGTTCTAATGATCGCGAACCATTTTTCCCTTTGCTTCTCTGACAATTGTTTCGAATCCTTGACGCCTTTGAATAGCTTCAGGGAACCCTTCGACTTCACGGCAAAAGCGCCGACGGAAATCGGTCCAGCCAACGGCCCACGGCCAGCTTCGTCGATGCCGATGAGAAAAACTTTACTTTTATGACTGGATGCCATATGTCGAAAGGGGGGTGACAATTTGTCCCCACCCTTTGAATGATAGCACTCTTAAGAGGGTGTTCAATTTGAACCCACCCTTTAGCGAGTAATTCATTTTGCTTTGAGCCTTCTCTGATTGAAGTTCTCCGTAGATACCAATGACCTCCCAAGCTTTTTCTCCAATTGCTTGCGAGCAGTTCCGGCAATGTCGCCTCCGATCTCGGCATCCTCTTTTAATTTAGAGATCCCTTGCGAGTCTTCATTTCTGTGAATCTCGGTCGTGGCGCGTTCGCCGAGCATGTTGAAGATCAGCTCGAAATCATCCATGTGATCACGAAGATTCTCGCGCTTCAATCCTTTTAGATTCTTATACTCCGCCGGAGTGACACCGAATGTGGCCTTGGAGATTTCCGCAGTCAGTATCTCAAAATCTCTGGCTTCTCGAGCTCCACGATTCTTCCATTCATCGGTCAATTCTTCCCTGATGGCAATACCGCGCATTCTCTTCTCGATCCATGAATCTGGATATCCTTTGAGCTTATAAAGCATCCGGGTGCGCTTCGTGGCTAATTCGGGATCATCAATCTCCTGGACTCTCTCATAACCGACTCGCGCCAACCAGCGCTTGAAAGGCTCAACCTTTGGCGATGGAATAGATTGGATAATACGAAAGAGCCCTTCGAGATTGGCACAATCTGTATCGTATCTTTTACCGTCAGAAGACTCTAATTTCAGTTGTCTACAAATTGTAGACAACTCAATTCCGTCATCGCTTTTAACCCTAGCTTTCATTGCAGTCCAATATGCGCTCGGTCTTTCACTGTCTGTCAATGCTTCAATTATATCCACGACCGAAAACCACCATTCATTGCCAAGAATGTCTCTGCGAATCTCCCTGTTTCTAAACAAAACTATTTTCATATTCGCTTCCATGCCTTAATTTTCCCACTTGCAAGAAAAAAATCAATACTGACGCGCGCGAAATTCGGTGTCGTAATGGTATGCGGATCGATTCATGTCAATCTTCCAATCAATCGTGGTTTCAATTACACTTAGCCCATGAATCGTTTCGTCCACCTCCACGCGCACTCCCACTATTCCCTGCTATCCGCCCTGCCGAAGATAGATGAGCTAGTAGCCGAAGCCAAGAAGCTCGGCATGGACAGCCTGGCATTGACTGACAACGGCAACCTCTACGGTGCCATCGATTTCTATAAGGCCTGCAAGAAGAAAGAGATCAAACCAATAATTGGCGTTGATTTTTATGTCGCCGCGCGTTCACGCAAAGATCAGCAAGCTGGCATTGATAATCGCCGCTCGCGATTAGTGCTCTTGGCGACGAACCTGACCGGCTATAAGAACTTGTTGAAATTGGTGACTTACTCGAACTTCGAAGGCTTCTACTACCGCCCGCGCATCGACCGTGAATTGCTGGAAAAATACAATGAGGGATTGATCTGCATCATGCCGTCATTCTCCGGAGAAATAGCGCAATCATTAAAGGGCCGCACACAGGAAAAAGCTGTTGAAGTCGCGGAATTCTACAAAAAGATATTTAAGGCGGAGGGCGAGGAAGTTCCCCGAGGGCGGCTTTCGGAGGCCGAGGAGGCCGAGAAGCAGGCGCGGCGTCAGCAGACGCCGACGCCGGCGACCGAGGAGGAGCTTCCTCGCCCGATGCCGGTAAATCGTTTCTTTCTGGAAATAACCCGCCATCCGGAGATCGACGGACACGAGGCGGCGATGAAGACTCTGATAGATTTCGGCCATAGGCACGGCATTCCGCTCATGGCCGCGCACGACGTCTACTATATCCATCCGGAAGATAGAGCCGCTCGCGAGACATTGCTGCGCGTCAATTCGCATACGGACGGCTCTGACAGGAATTCAGACAGCGATGAGGATGATTTCTCGTTCATTTCAAGCGACAAAGCCGAAGAGCTATTCAAGGACTTACCGGAAGCGCTCGAGAATACGCGCAAGATCGCCGACGCATGCAACCTGGAATTGAAGCTCGGCACATGGGTATTCCCGAGCTACATCGTGGCGAACGGCAAGAGCTATGACGATGAATTGAAACGATTCACGGAAGAAGGCTATGCGCGGCGCGGCATCGTGAAGACGCCGGAGCTCGCCAAGCGCGCCGACTACGAGCTAGAGGTCATCAAAAACAAAGGCTATGCGCCGTACTTCTTGGTTGTCTCCGATCTCCTTCGCCACGCCCACGAGAAAGGCATCATCACCACCACTCGCGGTTCGGCCGCCGGCTCATTCGTGTCGTATCTGACCGGCATCGTCAACGTCGATCCGATCTATTTCAACCTGCCGTTCGAGCGCTTCCTCAATCCCGACCGCCCGTCCGCGCCGGATATAGACATGGACATCGCCGACAACCGCCGCGACGAGATGATCACCTACGCGCGCGAGAGGTACGGCGCCGACCACGTGGCCCAGATCGGGACATTCGGCACGATGCTGGCGCGCGGCTCGGTCAGGGACGTGGCTCGCGCCATGGGCTTCTCATTCGACGACGGCGACAAGATCGCCAAGCTCATCCCCATGGGCTCGCAAGGATTCCCCATGACTTTGGATCACGCCATGGAGCTGGTGCCCGAGCTGAAATCCATGTACAACAATGAGCCGCAAGCCAAGACCATCATCGACATGGCCAGAAAGATCGAGGGCTGTGCCCGCCACATCTCGGTGCACGCCGCCGGCGTGGTCATCGCGCCAGGGCCGTTGGTGGAATACACGCCGCTCCAATTCGATCCCAAAGGAGAGGGCAAGATCATCACGCAGTACGACATGTATGCCATCGAGGAAGCCGGACTCCTCAAGCTCGATTTCCTGGGCATCCGCAACCTGGCAATATTGGCCGACGCGGTCGAGCGCGTCAAGAAGATCGAGAACATCGCCGTAGACATCGACACGGTCCCCTTGGACGACAAGAAGACTTTCGAGATGCTGGCCAAGGGCGAGACGATCGGCTTGTTCCAATTGAATGGCTCCGGCATGACGCGCTATCTTGTCGACTTGAAGCCGACGACCATTCACGACATCAACCTGATGATCGCACTCTACCGCCCGGGCCCGATGGACAACATCAACGAGTACATAGAGCGCAAGAACGGCCTCACGCCGGTCACCTATCCGCATCCGGCCATGAAGAAGTTCCTGGAGACGACCTACGGCGTGATGGTCTATCAGGACGACCTCCTGATGACCGCCATCGAGGTAGCTGGCTATAGCTGGTCGGAAGTGGACAAGTTCCGCAAGGCGGTCGGCAAGAAGATACCGGAAGAGATGGCCAAACAGCACGCGAAATTCGTCGAAGGCGCGCAAAAGCACGGCAAGCTCTCGGAGAAGAAAGCCGAAGCGATCTGGAAGCTCTTCGAGCCGTTCCAGGGCTACGGCTTCAACAAGGCGCACGCCGCCAGCTACGGCAAAGTAGCTTACCAGACGGCTTACATGAAGGCGAATTTCCCGGAGATCTACATGTCGGCGGTCTTGTCGGCGGAATCAGGCGACACCGACATGATCGGCGAGATCGTCACCGAATGCCGCCGCATGGGCGTGCCGGTGCTTCCGCCTGACGTGAATGAGAGCTTCAGTCAGTTTACGGTCGTGAAGGAGCAGGGTACAGGGGTCAGGGTTCAGGGTTCAGGGTCTGCGGATCAAGATGCAGAAAGATCTAAAAATCAGTCCGCCGAAGATCAGACTGGTACAAAAAACAAATCTCCGTCTGTACCCTGTACCCTGTACCCTGTACCCTTTCATCGCATCCGATTCGGTCTCGTGACCATCAAGAACTTCGGCCAAGGCGTTTCGACTGCAATAATTGAAGAACGCAAAAAGGGTGGGCATTTCAAGTCATTGGCGGACTTTCTGGACCGCGTCAAGGATCGCAACTTGAACAAGAAATCGCTGGAGGCGCTCATCAAGTCCGGCGCCGTGGATTGCTTCGGCGAGGACCGCGGAACGATGTTGGCCAACATCGACTTGCTCTTGGAATACAACAAGGAAAGAGGGGCGCAATTCGCCGGGCAGGATTCGTTGTTCGGCGGCATGAGCGACGCTTCGAGCGTGCCCCAGCTCCGATTGGCATCCGTGCCACCGGCCGACATGAAGGACAAGCTGGCTTGGGAGAAGGAGCTGCTCGGCCTCTATGTTTCAGGACATCCCCTTGAAAAATATCGCGAGACCATCACTAAGAAGGACATGGACATCAAGAAAGCGAAGGAAGGAAAGAAGGACGGCGACGCGGTCGTCTTGGCAATCATTGTGAATGCCATTCGCATGGTGCAGACCAAGAATAACGAGACCATGGCCTTCCTGACCATTTCCGACTTCTCGGGCACGGCTGATATGGTCGCCTTTCCGCGCACTTACCGCGAATTCCGCGAGATGCTGGTGCCCGATGCCTGCCTGGCGATCAAAGCTACGGTCAATTCCAGGAACGGCGAGAAAGGGTTCGTATTAGAACGTGCAAAAAGACTTTGAGTGCGTTAACCTCTCTCAACCTCTCCACCCCTCGCTAATCAATAGTTTCTTTTTCATAGTCGCCCCTCCCCGATTGTAATTCCCTATCGTGCCATCGCTTCGAATGACCCTGTGGCAGGGTATTTTCGGATCGAAATTCTTGGCCATGATGGAACCGACCGCGCGAGCCGCTTTCCCATTTCCTGCCTTCTTGGCGACTTCCTTATAAGTCATCGTTTTACCGCGCGGGATGCGACGGACGATGGAACGGACTTTTTGGGTGAAATCCATAAGACTAGTATACGTGACGGATTGCCAGCTGAAAATCCTATCGATTTAATTTGACTTTTCTAATCGAAGAGCTAAACTTGTATTGCGGTCTCCGCATCATTCTTCGCAGCGTCCTTCGGGACTGTCTGTTCGTCCCCCTCCTCATCATCTGATAGGAGGGGTGTACTTTTATAAAGAAGATTATAGACCTCAAGGCCGACCTCCCGCATCTTCTTTAATGAGATCTTCCCGACATATTTCGAAATCCGGGCTTTGGATATGGAACGCATCTGTTGCACAATGATCGATCCAGACACGCCGTTTCCATCGACAAGATCGGTCTGGGTCATGGGCACGCGATATGGTCCGGGATCCGTATTCGAGATTGGTATGACGATAGCTGTCATGGATCGCCTTACGAACCTGCTTTCGCTTTGGAATATCAAAACTGGCCTTTCCTTGTCTATTTCAGACCCTATATTGCATCCCAGATTAGCATAATAGATCTCGCCCATCCTGACATGCGGCCTGCTTTGCGATAGCTTATCCTTGAGCATATGCACCTCTAGAATCTCCATCTTTTTCCTCGTCCACGAAACAAGCATTTTCGACTTAGTGAATAAGCCGGTATAAAAAATAGCGCCAGATTGGACTGCCGCTTTGTCAGGCATGCAGTTATTATATTCCCCGAATCAGATTCTTGTAAAGTTCACATCGTGTGGAAAAAGTGATAAAGTATCAGTTATGAACCCCGCCGACCCAAAGCTCACAGCCAAGCGCCACACCCTCGCTCACTTATTGGCCGCAGCCGTGCTTGAACTCTATCCCGATGCCAAGCCGACGATCGGCCCGGCCATTGATAATGGCTTCTACTATGATTTCGAATTCTCCAAGCCAATCGCCGAAACTGATTTGAAAGACATTGAGAAGCGGATGCGCAAGCTTTTGCCGTCTTGGAAATCGATTGACGGTAAGGAAGTCAACGAAAAGGAGGCTCGCGACCTATTCAAAGGCAATCCTTATAAGCTTGAGCTCATTGATGAGATCATTGCTAAGAAAGAGCCGGTGACGCTTTACACTGCCGGCAACTTCACCGACTTGTGCCGCGGCGGACACAGCGAATCGCCAGCCAAAGACATCGCGTCCGATTCATTCAAGCTCTCGCACTTGGCTGGCGCGTACTGGAGAGGCGACGAGAAGAACGCCATGCTCACGCGCATCTATGGCTTGGCTTTCGATACCAAGAAGGAATTGGACGCATACGAGACGATGATGAAAGAGGCAGAGAAGAGGGATCATAAGAAACTTGGCCGCGAGCTCGACCTTTTCACATTTTCAGATTTAGTCGGAGCCGGATTGCCATTGTGGACGCCGCGAGGAACGCTGATAAGGAATCTTCTTGACGACTATGTATGGGAATTGCGGAGAAAATATGGCTATGAGAAAGTCGAGATACCTCATATCACCAAGAAAGAGCTTTATGAAAAAAGCGGCCATTGGGATAAATTCAAGGACGAGCTCTTCAAGATAACCACGCGCGAAGGCCATGAGTTCGCAATGAAACCGATGAATTGCCCTCACCACACGCAGATATTCGCACGCAAGAGATGGAGCTATCGTGACCTACCGCAGCGCTATGCCAATACCACAACCTGCTATCGCGACGAACAGACCGGAGAATTGTCCGGACTGTCGCGCGTTCGAGCCTTCGCCCAGGACGATGCGCATGTCTTCTGCCGCGAAGCACAAGTCAAAGAAGAATTCTTGAAGATCTGGGACATCGTCCACGCCTTCTACGGGACTTTCGGATTCAAGTTGCGAGTCCGTCTGTCTCTTCACGATCCAAGACATCCTGAGAAATATTTAGGCGATGAGAATCGGTGGAAAAAGGCCGAGGACATCCTGCGTGAGATCGCCAAGGAGAAGAATGCTGATAATTATGAGGGCGTCGGCGAAGCAGCTTTCTATGGCCCGAAATTGGACTTTATGGCCAACGATTCGCTTGGCAGGCAATGGCAGGTCGCGACGATCCAGCTCGATATGAATATGCCGGAACGCTTCGATTTGAATTGCACCAACGAGGAAGGAAAGGATGAGCGTATCGTCATGATCCATGCCGCTATCATGGGATCGATCGAGCGTTTTCTATCCATATTGATCGAACACACTGCCGGCAACTTCCCTGTCTGGCTCTCGCCAATTCAAGTCAAGGTGATTCCTGTGGCAGAAGCGCATTTCGATGCCGCCAAAAAAGCCCACGAAGCTTTGCGCGCGCAGTTCATCCGCTCGGAGATCGACCTTTCAAATGATTCATTCGGCAAGAAGATCCGCAACGCCAAGACGGCGAAGATCCCATATTTTATTATTATTGGCGAAAAGGACATCACCGCTGGCAAAGTCACATTGGAATCGCGAGATAAAGGACAGGTCGGCCAGCTTACAATTGAAGAAGTATTGAAAAGATTCGAGGAGGAGATCAAGGGGAGGAAATGATTGAAATTCAACCAGACATCGCAAAAGCCCCTTCCGCCCTCCGTCAACTGACGGAGGCGGATCAGGGGCTTTTGGCGGCTTTGGGCCGGCTATCATTCTTAGACATTATTTGGAGCCGCACCCGTCTTGCCTTATATTTTGGGACGATTGAACAAGAGATAGATGATCGTGGCGAAGAGGATCAGGATGACCAGGACCGCGACCCAGCCCCAAGGGATGCTTCCGATGGAGAGAGAGGTGGCGGCGGCATTGGTGACCGTGGACTGTTGCTGTTGACCCGGTTGAGTCGTGGTCGTAGTAGTCTGCGTGGTCGTCTGCGAAGACTGGCGAGGCGCGTAAGCGACGTTCGAAGAAGCCGAGCGGACCGCCAAGGAATTGCTGCAAGCCTTGGTGCCGGTCATGCCATTGGCTGACGTGATGTTGACGATGGCGCTCTTATTGCCGCTCGTGTCGTAATACTTGGTGACCGAGCTGCCGGAGCCAGAGAGGCCGTCGGAACCGGTCCAAGAATAGGTGTAAGGCGCGACGCCCCCCGTGACTTCAGCGGTCCAAGTGACAGGCTGATTGGGCGTAGCCGTGGTCGGATCGGCATAGCAGCCGATGTCGAGGCCGGCATTGTTGGACTGCGCGTAAGCGACAGTCGGCTGGCTGTAATAAGTCGGCTGGACGTAAGCGACCGGCTGGACATAGGTCGGCTGTTGATAGACGGCGTAAGCGCTGTAGACGTTGACGGACGAATCGCAATTGACCGTGACGGACTGGCCATTCGAATAGATCGTGACCGAGGCAGTCTTATAGCCGGGATTGTAATAAGTCATGTACGCGTAGGAATTGTAGGAACCGTATGAGGAGAAGCCGTCAGTTCCGGACCAGGAATAGGTGTAAGAACCGTTGCCGCCGGAAGCGGAAACGATCCATTCGACGGAAACGCCGGTCTGCACATAAGTGCTCTCTGCGTAGCAAGACGCCGACAAAGCCGGGTATTGGGTATAAGTCGGCTGTTGAACATAATATGTCTGTTGCGGTTGCTGGACATAGATCGGCTGGGATTGCTGATATATGACCTGCGGCGGTTGCTGGACATAGATCGGTTGAGGTTGCTGATAGACGATGGGTTGCGGCTGACTGTAAGTCACCGGCGGATAATGATACGGCTGATAATTATTGCCATAATAATAGGGTTGGGCATGCGCCTGAACCGGCGAAATGCCCATGAAGGCGGCAAAGACTAGCGCCGTGAGAACGGTGCCGAGTCCGAGAGCCTTGATGGTGTTCGATTGGTAATTCATGTTATATACGGCCCAATAAGGCCAATTAAGCGCTAATGTGAGTATCCTACACTAAAACAGCCTAGAAGTCAAGAGAGGACTTCCCGCTTCCCCATGAGCAACTCGCCGACGTATTTTACGAGAAGTATCGACGCCGTGGCGCAGAATACTCCGAGCGCCCAGCCGGCGATGACATCAGAGGCCCAATGGGCGTTCAAGACGATCCTGGAAAGGCCGACGGCGATGGCTCCGAGCACGCACAGCGTCATGAATGATTCGCGCCTGACCCATGAGCGGATATGCGGCGCGGCCAGATAGACGACGGCGATCGCGAAGGCCGCGGCAAAGGCGGCATGCGCTGATGGAAAGCTCGGATCGGCGGCCAATGCCGGAATGAGAGAATTTGCCGGACGGACTATCATAAAGAAGCTTTTCATCCAGCCGACGGACAGAGCGGCTGAACCGACGGACAAAAGCAGGACCGCAGCCGAGCGCCATTTTCTGCGAAAGGCTAAGAATATGCCGACCGCGACCGTGAGCACGGTCACGGTAGCCAAACCTCCGATCGAGCTTACGGAAGAAGCAACCGCAGCCCAGAACGGCCCGTTCGGACTGGCGGCCAGAAGAGCGGATCTTCCGTTCGCCCATAGGTCGAAGCCGGCCATGAACGAACGGGACGAAAAGGCATCTTGGACCATCTTGGCCAGCACATAGAGGGAGATCACGTTCAGCCCCAGAGCGAACAATTCATAGCGCCTGAAGATGTGGAAGCGCGCGTTGACGAAGCGGTAGCCCCAGATGATAAGGACGGACGCGATCACCGCGACGACGATCATCTTCCCGAACATGCCGGCGGCCGCGTGATACCCGAGGCCCAGTATATAGCCCAGAAGGACCGAGCATACCACCCAGAGAAAAGCTCCGATGATGTTGAAAGGCCAGAACGATCGCGGAGTCACTCCGCCGGCCCCGACCAAGAAAGGCATGATGCCGCGCGTCACCGGATTGAAGCGGCCGATGATGAGGGCCTTGCCGGTATGAGATTCGACCAGACGGGAGGCTTTGTCTATATGGGACTGCCGGATGAAGAAGACCGAGCGGAAGCGCTGTATGAGAGGCATGCCATAGCGCCGGCCGATGTAGAAACTGAAGAAATCGCCGATGATAGCGCCGACGATGGCCACGGCCATGACGATCCAGATATTGAAGATGCCGGCGGCGGCGATGAAACCGGCGGCGATGATGACCACATGGCCGGGAATGAGCACGCCCAAGAGCGGTATGCCTTCAAGGGCTGTGATCAAAAAGAGCGTGATATAGCCGCCGCCGACCGCGAAAGCCACCAGAGCGTCAGATAAAGCAGAAAAAAAACGCAGATAAGACATGTGGATATGATTGTATCACATGACTATTGCATTTTAAAAAGCTCCCATGGTAGAATATGGGCATGAAACCTATCACTATATATTCAACGCCGACGTGCGTTTATTGCAATATGGCCAAGAGCTTCTTCAAGGCCAACGGAGTGGCTTATACGGAGTATAACGTCGCGGCTGACATGGAGCGCCGCAAGGAGATGATCGACAAGACCGGGCAGATGGGCGTCCCCGTCATCGACGTCGGAGGCGAAGTCGTCGTCGGCTTCGACGAGCCGAAGCTCCGAGACTCTCTGGGGATAAAGTAAGGCAGGATATAAGATAGAGAGACCCGGATAAGATCCGGCTTTTTTATGCGACAAAAACCGCCAGAAATCCAACTGGCGGCAGATGATCGCACGGGAAACTCAGGTCTGGTCAGAACAGCTTGAACAGCTTCTGAAGCAGCATGCATGAAAGCGGCAAAGCTACTGTTATCAGCATGAGGAGCAAGGTGACGCGGTTCGCGCGCTTGCCTTTCTCCGCTTCATTCAAATCTTTGTATTTTTTCAAGGAAGATCCTTTCGTTTAATGGTTCAAAATTCAAGTGCACGCTAGCATTATAATGATATATCGTCAATTGTGCGAGATGGGAGAATCGAACTCCCGCCCGATGCTTGGGAAGCACCAGTTCTGCCACTAAACTAATCTCGCGAACATCTCATTCACGGACATCCATTGAAAGGAGCTCTGAAAGCGCGACCGGCAGCCTTATCCTATCATAATCCGAAAAAATCCAAGAGCTTGCGCCACCAGCTCTCGCCTGTTGCCGTAGAAGAAGCGCTTAAAGCCGATGCGCTTTGATTTGGATCAGGGCCTCCTGCTGATGGGCTGTCCACGATGACCGCCACCGACTCCCCCGGCGTGACAGCGTGGTACTTCTCACGCAGGTCGGCTTCGATGCCGCCGGGCGAAGAAAGCCCTGTGATCTCATCTGATAGCTTCTTCTGGCTGGCTTGGAGCTTCGCGGATTGCGCCTCAACCTGACCTAGACGCTCGGCAGCTAATTTGGCGCGATTGACCATAGTCCAGGCCGCCCGGGCCAATACCACGAAGACCGCCAGAACGATGATGAGCGTCACCGGCGAGGCCAATAAACGCTTCCATGAGAATGAGTTGCGGCTCTTCATATCTTTCAGTATACTAGATTCACCATGTTATTTCACGAGAAGACCCGCAAAGCCGCCAATATCGGCATCATTGTCATCAGTATCCTGGTGATCGTGAGCATGCTCATATTGTATTTCCCGGCATTGAGGCAGTAGAAAGAGTCCCCTTAGTTTTGCGAGGCTTTTAAAGACACAGAGCCGATTTTTCTATTGGCATTCTTCAAAACGACGATGGAATTGACTATCTCGTTGTAAGGCGATATCTCTAAAATAGGCTTGAATAGCGAGTATACGGATCTAGGCAACGGCGGGTACAGGAGCTTCCTTCTGCCCCAGCTCGATCTGGCGATGATGTGGCAATCCTCTGATGCGCTTTTTTGGATGCGCGAGAATATCTTTTCCTTCTGACCGGCGTCCGTTCCGGCCAAGGCCGCGACAAAGATGACGTTGAAATCTCCATAGCCTTCGAACGAGCTTCCGTCTGCTTGCGCTACGGAGATCATATCCTGCAAACCGAGCATTCTTATCACGGAACGGGAAAGCCGTACGGCGACGGGATCATTATCGATCAATTTCAATCTGACATTGTGGTTTAACGCCAAGATGATAGCCGTCATCGGCAACGGACCGCTGCCGACGAACAAAACATCGTGATGTTCATGGTAAGTGCACGAAGCCAGCGCATTCCATTCAAGCTTGGTCAGATCGACGTAATTCTTATAGTACGGGAAATCGATGATGCCATTATTGCTGCTGATGATCTCCTTCGCCCAATGCTTTTCCATCTCATATTCAGCGTGGGAACAGACCCTTTGCAAACAGCCGCATTTCTTTCTTGAAAGCATCTCCTCACTGGAGGGATCAGTGGCCTTAAGAACGAGAGCTGAAAAAAGAGAATTCACTTTTTCCGACGGCGTATAGTCGTCCAGCGATATTATTTGGCTATAGATATCTTTGAGCTTCACCGCTCAACACTAATGCAAATCGGCTACGTTTGCAAATCATCGTCATTATGACTCACTCCCCCGCCCGCATCATCTTGACAAAGACTTCCTGCGGGATGGTCACGATGCCGTGCTCCTTGAGGCGCTTGCGGCCTTCTTTCTGCTTCTCGCGCAATTTCATTTTGCGGGTGATGTCGCCGCCGGAGAGCGTGGCCGCGGCGTCTTTCTTCTTGCCGGAAACGGTCTCGGAGGAAATGATGCGCCCGAAGGCCTTGGCTTGGACTTTGAAGGTGAAGAGCTCGCGCGGCAATATCTCATGTAGCTTGGTCACCATGGCGACGGCGTCCTCGGGCACGCGGCGGCGCGAGACCACGCGGGCGAAAGCCGGCACCGGCAGGTCGGCTATGAGGATGTCCATGCGCACCACGTCGGCTGGCCGATTTTCGGTGATGTCGTATGAGATGGAGGCGTAACCGGAAGAGATGCTCTTGACCTCGTCGAAGAAGTTGCGCATCAATTCACGCAAGGGCATGCGCAAAGTCAGCATATTCCTGTTGTCGCCGAAGTTGTCAGTGGCCAGGACTTCGGCTTCGTGATCGTAGAGGGCTTTCATGAGACCGCCCAAGTATTTCGGCGGCGTGATGATCTTCATCGTAACAATCGGCTCTGATACTGCTTTAATCTCATTATCGTCAGGAAAAAGCGCCGGTGAATAGACTGTCAGCGTCTTGCCGCTCTTCAATTCGACGTTGTAGGTGATGGAAGGCTGGGTCACGATGAGCTCAAGGTCGAATTCGCGGCGCAGGCGCTCGGTGACAATTTCCATGTGCAACATTCCCAAAAAGCCGCAACGATAGCCTTTGCCGAGAGTGCCGGAAGCTTCTTCCTCGTAAGTGAATGATGAGTCGGACAATTTGAGCCGGCCGAGCGCCTGGCGGAGCAATGACAGATCGTCCTGCGATTCCGGGTAGAGCGAAGCCCAGACGACGGGCCGCGGGGTCTTGTAGCCCGGCAATGGCGGCAATGTGTCTTTGATCGAAGCAACGGTATCTCCGACTGAAGCGATGCCCGGCTCTTTGATGCCGGTGACGATGTAGCCGATCTCGCCGGCGCTCAATGATTCGACAGGCGTATTGTCGGGCTTGAATATGCCGACCTCGATGGCCTCGAAGCTCTTATCGGCGATCTTGAAGACGAGCTTGTCGTGCCTTTTGACAGAGCCGGTCATGACTCTTACGTAAACTATTACGCCGGTGTGGTTGGAGTATTGGAAATCGAAGATCAAGGAACGGAACGCCTGGCCTGGTGTGGAGGAGTCAGAGCTTTCGAAAGTCCGGACATGCTCTTTGCGATTTTTGTCACCCCCGCGGAAGCGGGGGTCCAGGGTATTACCGCTAACCTCATCTTCAGAACCCTGGATTCCCGCTTTCGCGGGAATGACAACAGAATTCACAGAAGCGACATTTGGTTTCGAAAACTCTGCCTCCGAAGCATTGGGCGGCGGCACCCTTCTGATAACCTCATTCAGCAGATCCTCCACGCCTTCGCCGGTCTTGCCGGAGACTTTGAGGACTTCGGCGGCATCGCATTCCAATAATTGCGCGACCTCGTGGATGACTTCATCGGTGCGCGCCAATGGCGAATCGATCTTTGAAACGACCGGGATTATAGTCAGTCCAGCTTCGCGCGCCATGTTTAGCGTCGTCAATGTTTGGGCTTGAACGCCTTGGGTGGCGTCAACAAGAAGAATCGAACCTTCAACGGCCTTTAATGATCGCGAGACTTCATAGGAGAAGTCGATGTGGCCGGGAGTGTCTATCAAATTCAGAATGAATTCTGAATTTGAAAGCTCCAAATCCCAAGCACCAATTTCCAAACTCTGATCGGCTTGTTTGAGATTTGGAATTTGTGATTTATTTGGAAATTGAGATTTGGAATTTGGAATTTCCGCATGATTTGGCCTCCAAATCATGCGGACTGGCTGCATCTTAATAGTGATTCCTCTTTCGCGCTCAAGCTCCATCGAATCCAGCACCTGTTCCTGCATCTTCCTTTTTTCGATGGTGCCGGTCAATTCGAGCATGCGGTCAGCCAGCGTCGACTTACCGTGGTCGATGTGCGCGATTATTGAGAAGTTGCGGATGAATTTTGGATCCATTGGGATATGTCTGGCATTCAAAAGCCTATTGAATATAGCAGATTGGGGCTGATTTACCAAAAGACCGATGATTGCAGTTGACAACATCCGATTCACGAGTAGGATTTAAAACGAAAGGAAAACACAAAAAAGTTCTTATGAAAACAAGTGAATTATTTGAAAAGACGTTGGAAGCATTGCGACAAAGGCAGGTGCACCATAATTCTCAACTCGGTCTCATCAACTCGGCGATATCCTCGCTCAAATCTGGTAAAGGGCTCGTCTACGAAGCTCACATTCAAACCAGCTCGCCTGACCATCGTTCCATCATGGCTGAAGGGGTTAAACTTGAGGTAGCGTGCGAACGCGCCAGAAAGCTCTGGATTGATTACAATCATAACGGCCAAGGCAGGTACAACGGAAGCGTCGAAGTGTTCGTCCGCGTTAACGGCCTTCGCATGGCGGTTATGCAGGAGGATGCGGTCGCCATCATGGCCGACGAGAGCGGTGTGGAGACACCTCCAAGTTCATTCAAGCTTGATGACCGCGTCTCAAAGTTTCCGAACCCTATGGTTTTCAAAAAAAGCGATACTAAGCTCCCGAGCGCATGGTATACGACCCTGCCAACGCCGCTGGCTTACGCCGAAGCAGTCCCTGCTTGATTCGCGAGCATCTTCCCCAGCGCGCCCTTTGGCAAGGCGCGCTTTTTTACATATGCCCCGTCTCCGCCGGCGGCACCGGTATCTTCCAGATCTTGTGGTGTAACGCGCGCCAGACTTCGGCGAATTCGCGGTTCTGGAGGATGATGAGAGTGAGTATAAGCACGCCGATGCCTATCAGGCCCGAGACGAATCCTTGCATGAAGACGCCCCAGATCTTGGTCATCGGGAATATGCCGGCAAAGATGCGTAAGGATAGGAACGCGGCATAGCCCATGATGACCGAGGCGGCGAAGCTGTGGAACAGGGTCGAAGCCACCGGCTTGGTGAATCCCGGATAGACGCGCCCGAAGACGATCCAGTGGAGGATGGCGTTCAGAGTGGTGCCGATCGAATAGGCCAGAGCCAGCATGAGAACGCTGGTGCCGGCCTGTCCGTCGACCTTGAGGATGTCTTCGATGAAATAGCGGAATATCGCCACGTGGTAATAGTAGTGTACGCCGGCATAGCCCAGAAGGACGATGACGACGGCCGAGACGCCGTTGATCCAGAGCGGCCGGCTGGTTTTGCCTTCGGCGTAGAAAGCCCGGACGAACAGCACGATCAGGCTCTGGCCGATGGTCGAGACCACGAACAGAGCCAGCATGGCGGCAGTCAGGCGCGTGTCGGCCCAGTCGAATTTGCCGGCGCCCAAGACGGTGCGGACGATCTGCGCGCGCAGGACGATGAAGAGGACGCAGAGCGGCATCGACCAGAAGATGATGTGACGCGCGGCGGCGATCATCTTCTCAAGGAATTCTTTGGTGTTCTTCTCGTAGAACAGCCGCGAAAGGGTCGGAAAGACCGCCGAAGAATAGCTGGCACCGATGAGCGAGAGCGGCACTGACTGCAGGTTCCAGGACAGATTGAAAACGGAGATCGAGCCGACGGAGAGGAGCGAGGCGAACGAGATCAGCACGAATTCTGCGAATTCATTGGCGGAAAGGGTCAAAGTGCGCGGAAACGAGGTGAGAGCGATCTTCTTCACGCTCATCCAGTCGATCCTGCGGGTGAAGCGCGGCACCAGCTTCTCGTGGGCCATGAACGGGATCTGGATGCCCATGTGCAGGAGCGCGCCCAGAGCTACGCCGACCGCCAAGCCGGTTATGCCCATGATGGGATAAAAGAGCGATACGCCGGCGATGATGCCAAGGTTGTAGACGACTGGGCTAGCCGCGTAGACCAGGAATCGATGGCGCATCTGCGTCAGGCTGGAAAAGAGATTGGAGAGCCCCAGGAAGATCGGCGAGAAGAGCATGATGCGCATCGAGAGCACGAGCTCCGGCAACAAAGGATCGTGGGCAAAGCCCGGCATGATCTTAGGCACGAGCCATGGAGCCAGGGCCCAAACTAGGCCCGAGACTACCGCGATCGACGCGAAGAAGAGCGTGAACATCGCGTCGGAGAAGCTCGTTCCCTCTTCCTTGCCCTTGCCGAAGCGCTCTATGAAATATGGCAGGAGAATAGAGGCTGAGACCAACGAGCCGATCGAAGCGAACAGGAAGTCCGGGATGCGGAAAGCCGCGTAATATACGTCCAGAAGATGCCCGGCGCCGAAGGTGAATGCCAGGAGCTTGTCGCGGACCAGAGCCAGGATGAGCGAGAGCAGGGCGAAGACAGCCAAGAGATAAGCGGCCTCATGCAGACCGCGTATCTCTTTGCCGATGACGGAAAATATGCGCTTGACCATTGTTGCCTATGCTCGCTCGATGCGCCCTTAGGGTTTCTTCTCCGGTATCGGAGGGCTGGAACGCTTCTCCGGCGCGGTCGAAGCGGGCGGAGTGGCTCCGGCGAAGGGCGACTTGCCGGCTCGGAGATTGGCGAGGATCATGGCGACTTCTTGATTGCTAGGATTTGAGACCGCCAGCCGTTCGAACTGCGCGGACGCGTCCGGGATGCGGTTTAGCTGCGCGTAGGACAAGCCCAAGAAGTATTGCGCGTTGGCATAGTCAGGCTGGAGCTTGACGGCCTGGGCCAGAGTCGCGGCCGCGTCGGCATAATCTTTGCTCACGTATTGCAGTAAGCCGAGCTGGAAGTACAAGAGCGGATTGGTGTTATTCAGGCCGATGGCGAATTTCGCGGCGGTGATGGCGTCCGGCAGGTTGCCCTTGGCGGCTTCGACTTGCGTCAGGAGGAAGACCGCGTCGAGATAGTTATTCTTGACCTGCAAGGACGCGCCGATGGTCTGCAAGGACGCGTCGAGCTGGTTCTGCGAGACCTGCAGGCGGGCTAGCGAGAGATAGAGGGACGGGTTGCCGGGATTGAGGGAGATGGCCGAGCTATAGGCCTGTACGCCGGCCTGATAGCCGTTAGCCATCTTGAGCGAAGCCGCCAGCTCGGCTACGCGGGCTTCGGAAACATAGTTATAGTAGTTGGTCGGATCAGCGGCGACGGCTTTGGCGGCGTATTGCGAAGCCTGGTTGCCCAGAGCCACGGTCCGGAGAGCCACGGATTGCGAGGTTGACGCGTCCGAAGACGAATTGAGCGTGGCGAGGAGCGCGCGGGCCTGCGCCAGGCTGGCTTCGACTCGTCCCTGCCAATAGATATCGATCGGATTCAGGGTCGCGGCCATGCGGAAATCGTTGTCAGCGACAACCGGGTCATTGGCGACGGTCAGGGCCTGAAGGCCTTTGCCGAAGTAAGCCAGAGCGGCGGTATCCTTGATGAAGACGATGCCCCAGACAGCGGCCACGGCCGTGAGGACCGCAGTGAGAGCCGGCAAGAGACGGGAGGAGCGGCCGGGGCGCGGCAAGGCCACAGGAGAGAGATATCCGTAGGCCATGCTGGCGCCCAACCATATGCCGGTCATGGCTAGCCCCAGGAAGAACGCGGCTTCCGACGGCACGCACGCGAGAGAGACTATCCAAACTGACGCCGCCGCGAAGAACGAGGATGTAACGACGAAGCGCGCCGACGGGTCAGCCGACTTGGCCGCGCGAGAAAGCGACCGCTTGCCCAATATGCCGATATAGACGAACAGGAGGATCCAGAGGATGAAGCCGATCATGCCTTGCTCGACCATCAGAGTCGGGATCAATCCGAAGCCGGCGTTGAATTCGACGGACCAAGCGTCGGTCTGGTCGATGCCCGCGGGCTTATGAGCCAAGAAGGCCTGGCTGAAGCGGTTGGGTCCGACGCCGAAGAGAGGCTGGTCCTTGAGAGCGCCGGTGCCGACATCCAAAGTCATCTGCCAAGGCAATGACAGCTCCGAGTAGCCGGCGTTGAATCTGGAGATCAGAGGGCCGGCTAGGCTATTGCCCTTCCAGGCAAAGAGGCCGGCGACGAGGAAAGCCACGAACGGTATCCAAGAGACGCGCTTCAGGAAAGAGACGACCCGTGAACCTGCCGGGCGGGGTTTAAGCCATGACGCGTATATAGTCAGTCCGAGTAAGACCAAGGCGGCTGTCTGCCAGACTGGCACCGAATTGATCATGAAGGCGCCGACGGCCGAGAGACCGATCAGGATCCAGTAAGCGATCTTGATGCGCCTGGACAGAGGCAGGAAGATCACGGCCGAGAGGCCCAGGATGACGACTGTCATGGAATAGATGGCCAGCGAATACCAAGAACCGAATACCGTGTCCGTAACGCCGTTCAAGATGCCTAGCGAGAGATGCGCGCCGAAGATCAGGCGCAGGGCATGGAAAATCCACAGGAGTAGGAATGGCGGCACGATGGCGGCGTACATGACGATGGCGCGCTCGGCACGGCGGAAGACCGCCGCGGAGATCACGGCTGCCGAGAGAAGCATGAGGATGATGAAGCTCGCGGAGCTCTCTTCGAACCCTTGGCCGAAGATGGATTTCCATGCGTGGCCGGAGACGAATGCCGAGGCGATGAGCGAGAGCGCCATCAAGATGCCGAGCCAAACGATGCTTCGCGGAGGGAGCGTGAGCTTCTTCTCCTTCAAGGCGACGATGCCGTACAAGACAGCCGAGGCGAGAACACCGACTGCGATAACGATGGTCTTCTCCGTGTCGAGCGAGACATACTGGCTAGACCAGAATGAGAGCGGCGCCAGGACGAGCGTGGCCAGGAGGACGCTGAATGCCCACGATTCGAGACGCGAGCCGGGCCTCGATACTGGCTTTGCCGGAACCGCCGGCGCGGCTGGCTTGAAAGGCGATTGGAAAGTAGGCTTGGCATCGAAGGCTGACGGTTGTTGTACCGGCTTGTCTGTCGTTTTGGCAAAAGGATTAAAGGCTGGCTGCGATGCTTTTGGTTGGTACTCGGACTTTGAAAGAGGGGGCATGTAAGTATGTTTTAGGCTGTTAATTGATATTCATTGATTATAGCATGACCAAAATATATGCAAACAAGCGCCCGGTGAAGGGCGCTTGTCTGTTTAGCCGCACGATAAGCCGAATTCTGTCTCACCACGCCGTATCCCGATGTTCATCGGGAGGAGGCGGGCGATGACAACCATATCTCTAGGATGCGCGTCGCCGCGCACCTCTTGCGACTCCCCCTTGCTCCGCAAGGAAATTCCAAGATCCAAATTCCAATTTCCAAACGATATCAATGAACGTTTGGAGCTTGGTGCTTGGAATTTGGGATTTCCGTGCGAAGCACGGGTACGGTCTTGCACCGAAGTAAGAGTTTAGCCGTTGCACTTCGGCCCTTGGCTCACTCTACAAAAGTAAAGCGGGCCTCTAGCCGAATTCGCCCCGATGTCGCCGCTTGCGCGGCTCTTCGGGGCGGTCTCGCTCTTTCGAGCGCGACCGTCACTGTTCGCATCTCAAGGAATTGCCTTGGCAGGAATTGCCTGCTACTTGCTGCTTTATGATAGCGATCGCTGGGACGACACCACAAAGCCGGTGTTCGGACTTTCCTCTCCGAAGAGCCGCCTTGCGGCGACATCGGAGCGGTTGTCTGGTGCAGCTCCTCGTAATATACATCATTTTAAATCGCTTGACAAGCGGCGATTTGAAGCGTAATTTCAATTCAGATATGAACCCTAAAATAATGTCGTTCCACAATGGGACGACACGGTTCGTCGTCGCCATTCCCTGTCTTAACGTCGCGCTCAAAATTGCGCACGTACATCCTCTCCATGCCATTAAAACATTAGTTTGGATGGTTGGAATAGCTCGGAAAGCGAGGAAGACAAATACTCCACTTACATTTATAAGAGTCTTGAAATGGACTGATGAACAATCTCTATCGTTACGTTGGCAATTCCGCGGGATATATTGCAATCTAAGGGAATACCGGTTCTTCAGAAGCTCGGGAAATCCTTTACTATGGCCAACAGTTTTTTCCTTCTTCGGTTTGGTAAATATCCAGCCGTTTGCATATCACCAGCCTCCAGAGACTACTGATAATAAGCTTTGGAAATTCGTACTGGATGTAACGGAGGAAAATGCGGCTTAATGGTACTTTTGTGAGGCTAGACTTTCCCTCCAAGCAATGTTTTGACCATTTTGATCTTCTGTTCGCGCGCGAGCCCGGCGTGAATGGCTATCGAGTTCTTGATCTTGGTGAATGAACCGTCAAGAGAATTCGTGGTGTTCGGGATATGGAGTTCCGGGTATCTTTCAAAAGTGAACAGGTTCGGCAAATGCCTTTTAATGCTGTCTCGAGCGCCTCGAAGCTTCCGATGCGTGTAAGCGTATCTTCCGGTTTTTTCGTTCAAGCTTTTTTCTTTCAAGAACGCGTCCCACTTTTCGCACCATTCCTTGAACTTCAAGGTGAATTCCGCTTCAGTGCTCGCAGTCAAGGTATTCACGATTGCCAGAAGCTCCACGCCGGCTGGCAAGAGAGGGTTGAGCGTGATCCGTCTCACGACGATCTGCTTCTGGTGGAAGTGGCACATCTGCGACGGTATTCCCTTGAAAAGCCACGATACGGCCACTTTTCCGTCTCCCACGATGGCTTTGATCGTAAAACCTTTCTCTTTCAGCTCCCGAAGCGCCGTCTGGTAGCAGAACGTGCTTTCAAATTGGATCGTCTCCATGTACACGTTCTCTTTCGTATGCGGATCGCGTACCACGAAGATCCACTCGTTCCCGACCTTGCTCGCGTCCATGACCGCGACCATGGCGCGAGGAACTGGCTTCGCGTCCGGAAGCTCGTAGAGCTTGAGCTGATTGCGGACCCACTTCTCGGACTTGCGGTATTTCTCCGTGAGCGTCTCGACGGTCGCGTATCGAAAACAAAAATCAAACCAGAGCTTCTTTCTGATCTGAGACGGGTCTCTTTTCTTTGATATCTGAAATTGAACGGAACAGCCGGTGCATTTGTATCTCTGGATCCCTCTAAACCGGCCGTTCTTTTTTACCGCTTTGGAAGCGCAATTTGGGCAAGAAATCGTTTTTTTTACGCATATTCATTAATATTTGTTAAATATGGCTTTACTAGAAGCTGATTGTATCATCACAGCCTCACAAAAGTACCATTAAGCCGAAAATGCCATGGATGAACCGCATACTCTAAGTGAGGAAAAGAATTACGCGATTGATCCTCAAGGTTATTTGCGGTTAATTGATTACGGCAGTTCTAAAGGTCAAAAAGTAATTGCCGAGTATGGCCAGAAGCTCTACGAGCAAAGCCGCAACCTCTTTTGAATCACAAAGCCCGCTCCCCTTCCGCTTTCGCTCCGTCAGTTGACGGACGGCGAAGACGGAAGCGAGCGGCTTTTTTGTTATTTAAACGATCCCTGCTTCCGCATTCGCCTTGAGCATGAACGGCATAAAATAATCACTCAATGATTTGGCAGAGATATCGTAGCGCCGTGCAGGATTCACGAGATCGTCAATAATGTCTGACGCTATCTTGCTTTCTTCGCGAGCGCCGCGGCTGTTTGAAGAAAGCAATTTGACAAGAATTCTCTTGGCGCGATTGTAAGTGCTTTTCATCATGTCAATGTCATTTTTTTCTTTGTAAGAGAAAATCCTGGCGACTTCAACGCCCAGATTGGCCATGTAAAACGTCGGGGTGTGATCATTCATGTCTTTATGATCCGTTCAATGATGAGTTTGATCCTATGGCGCAAAGAATCATCTTCGATATCCATAAGACGATTATTTTGCGCAGGGCGTATGTTTATCAAAGAATTGTACTCCAGCCAGTCTTTCTTTGGCTTTAACAACCATATGTTAAAACCCCAGACATCGCTCTGCTTTGATCCATTATCCATAAGGACATCGTTGGCGTCTCGGTGGAACTCACCTCCTAAAGCAACGACTTCTCTTTTGACATCGACAACGCCTTTGATCATTTCTACATACCAAAGCTTCGCCAGCTCTTTGACCTCATTGAGTGTTATAGAATCGGTGATAATGCGTATCTCCATGCCCACAGATTACACGATTTCACAGACTCCGGCAACGCACGCCAGCTCTTTCTTCAAGTCGAGGTCGTTCTGCTTCTCGTAAGTGATGATCTTGGAATAGTCGATATGTTCCAAACGCTTCGCCAATTCCTTGAAGGTCTTCTCGTCGATGGTCTCGTAGGGCGCGAGCTTGTAGATATGGTCTTCGCGCGGCAAGAATGACAGGCCGCCGACGATGTCCCAGTTCGAGTAGACCCAGTTAGCCACGGTGATCCACTCGTCGTTCCCCACCGAGACCGTCACGGAAGGATTGTGCTCGGTGTAATTCATCTTGACCATCTTCCAGTGCTCGAGCTGCTCCAAAGCGGTGACGTCGTTCTTGAAGATCGAGCCGCCGGGAGCCTTGACCGGGAATTCCAATACGAATGTCGTGGCGCTCTCGGGATTCTGGCCGACCTCGGGATGGAACGGCACGCCTTGGTCTTTGAGCATCTTGAACAAGGAGTCAGTGGCGGAGATGCGGATGCGGCGGATGTAATACTTGGAATGGCGCGGATGCATGCCGGACGAGCAGTCCACGGTCTGCGAGAGCGTGCCGGACGGCTTGACGCAGGTGATGCAGGTAGACTCGGCGATGCCGAAGCGCTTGGCATACTCCTTATTGACCTTGATGGCTTCGGCCTTCAATCTCTTCAAGATCTCCGGCTTCCTGACAACCTCGGAGTCCCACTGACCGGTCATGGAGACGCCGAGCAAGCGCTCGCGCTCGCAATGCTCCTTCCATTCCTTGGACAAGTACGGAAAATTCGTCAGTGACGATTGATAAGTGCCGAGGATGGCGGCCACGCGGATCTTCTTCATCAGGGACTTCTCGGTGTCTTCGACGCGACAGACCACTTCGGAGAGATTGCAGAACTGCTTGGACTGGAGGATGATCTCGCCGCATGGATTGGTGCCGATCGGCCCCACGATATGAGCGCCTGTGGCGTCAAAATAGCCTTTGTATTCCTTGAGAACCTTGATGCGGCGCTCCGGCAAGGTCGCGGCCAGAGAGCCGCGGTTGAATATGCCGCGCTCCCCGGAATGGCTCTCTATCAAGGCCATCCATTCCTTGAGGAATTCTTCGTTGGAGGGCTTGTTTATATAGACGGCCGAGTTGTTGGCCAGCATGCGATGCGGATGAGTCATGTAGAAAGCGCCTCTCTTGGCATCGCGGATGTCAGCATCGTCTAGGTCGGAGAGCGAGATCATGGCGCTCCTCCGCACGCCGCCAGCCACCACGCAATCGCCGATCATGCAGATGATGTCGTGCAGGTCGATCGGGCGCAGGCGCCTGCCCTGGCGGGCCAGCATGATCTGGCGCGAGAAGTCGAGCAAGCGCTGGAGCGGCGCCGGACCGGAAGCTTTGCCGCCCATGGTCTTCAAGCGCGTGCCTTCGGGACGGATCGCGGAATAATCGAAGGCGATATCCTTGCCCGCCGCCCAGGCCTTCATGCCGACGACGAGCGCGTCGGCCCAGCCCTCCTTGGAATCGTCGATCTTGTGCATCGCGAATTTCGTACCGGTCTGCGGCATGATCTGCGGGAACTTCTCGGCGTTGGCGCTCTCGACTGACCAGCCCGCACCGGTGCCGCACATGGAGATATACATGATCTCCGCCAAGTCTTGGAATGATTCCGGGGCGATGTAAGAGCAATTGTAAGCGCAGACATTGGTGGTGCGCGCGGCCTTGCCGGCGAATTGGAGCAAGCGCATCGACGGCATGGCCTCCTTGATTCAAGATGGATTCGCGGACTTCCTTGTACTCGGCATCAGTGAGTTTCTTGCCGAGGTTCTCTTTCATGAATCCGATGTAGCGGTCGACGGTCTCGATCCAAGTCTCGCGGCGGGACTCTTGATCTATCCAGCGCGAGTAAGTGCGATAGTAGACGAATTCTCCCAGAGCGTTCCTGAAGTATTTTTTCGAATCGGTGGCGAGCTTCCTGACGTGCTCCGGGACTTCCAGGCCTTTGGCGCGGATCTGCGAGCGCTCTTCGCGGTAGAGGACGTAGTGCTTGGCGGTCTTGACGAAGTCGGAGCGCATCAGCTCCGCCTCGACGATGTCCTGCACGCCCTCGACGGTCGGCACGAAGTTCGCGAACTTGCGCTTGATCCTGATGAGCTCGGCGAATACCTGTCCGGCGACCAGATGCGCGTCATCGAGCGAGCCTTCATGCACGGAATTCATGCCTTTGAATATGGCATTGGCGATCTTCTCTATGTCGAACGGCACGATCCTTCCGTCTCGCTTGATAATGGTGGGGACGACGACTGTCTTCCCCGCTGGTCCTCCCGCGGTCTTCTTCTTGGGCATATTATTCTGCACGGCCTGCGCCGGAATGTTAAAAATTTTGATAAAATCAGACGCAACGAGCTAAAATTTAATTTAATCTCATTCTACGCTGTACCGGAGTATAAAAAAAGTGGGGATAAGTGTTAGAACACAAGTTTCGTGCTTGTCGCAATGCCGAATCTTACGGCAGAATCTCGATTGAGCTCTAAAACATACATAATCGGGCTTGGCGGATAGAGAACTTCAGGGTAACTGGCCGGCGAAACGTCGCGGCTGACCATTACGACCCGCTTATCCGCTGAGATCCAGACCATATCGAGCGAAAAACGCATGTCTTTCATCCAAAAGCCGTATTGTCCGGGCACGGCGAACGGAAAGAGCATGCCTTCATTCGCAGGCAACGAGTCGCGCTGTCCCAAACCTAGAGATTGTTGCTCCGAAGTGGAGGCAACCATGGCATTGATAGTGCCGAGCGGCGCTTTTATTGGAATAATCGAATACGAAGAAGAGGAGGACGATTGTGGACCGTTAGAATTATTGGGAACAGGTGATGGAATACGATTGGAATTCGACCCAACCGAATCATTCGCGGCCTTAATGGGTGAGAGCTGTGAAGAAACCGCCGATTGGGATGCATTCAAATCGGATGTCAATGATGTCGAAGCCGTGATTCCCCCATTTTCTGAACTTGTAACTTGCAACTTGTCAACTTGCGACTTGCTCCGTCGTGCTCGCTATCTCCGCCGACGGGAACGGCACGGCCGAAGCGGCCTTATCGAGGATGTAAATCGTAAGACAAATAGTCGCGACGACGATGACGGACCACGAAAGGCGGGAAAATGGATTCGGTTGCATTGAAATCATACGGTGGTAGTATGCCTCACATACTAGCATAACATCATCACCATGACTTCAGCATACATTTGGCCTATCCTCGTAGCTTCCGTAGCCGCATTCGCCATCGGCGCCCTGTGGTATTCGCCGCTAATCTTCGGCAAGCAGTGGATGGCGCTCGTCAAGATGTCGGATGCCGACATGGCCGCCGCCAGAGAGAACGGCGTGGCTATGTTCTATGTCATCCAGTTCGTGATCACGGTCGTGACTTTCATCGTGATCGCCTTCTTGATCGAGCTTACCGGAGCCAACACGCCCGGCCACGGCGTCTTCATCGCCGTCCTGGCTTGGATCGGTTTCCCGCTCACGTCCGCGATCGGAGAGGTCATGTGGCAGAAGAAGCCGGTCAAGCTCGCAGTGATCAGCCTCTTGGGCACGCTGGTCTCGTGGGTCATCGGCGGCGCCATCATCGGCGCGTGGAGGTAGAGGACAATCAATAGTCAGTCGTGGCGCTGTCCGCCTAGGATGGCTTTGACGGCAACGGCGCCGGTCGATCAGGCGATCCGGATTCCATCTCGGTGTCGGCTTCAACCACGCTCTTCACGACCTGCACGCCGATCTTGCGCTCGAGCATTTGGCGGATGTCCTCGGCCACTTCCTTCTGGATAGGTTCGATGACGACTTCGACTTTCTCGTGCTCGGTGGATTCTTCATGGCCGGCGGTGATGATCGAGAGCTTGGAAAGCCCCATGAGCTGGAGCATCGGGGTGCGGTCGATGTCGACGTCCTGGATCTGGCGGTAAGGGATGGAGTTCTCGGTGCGGTGCAATATGCCCTTCTTCATGCGCAAGTCGAATTCCTCAAAGGTGTAGGTCAGATTCTTGTATTCCAATCGCGCGATGATTATGCCGACGATCAAGACGACCAGGGAAACGATCAACAATATGAGTATCACGATCGTGCCAACGTTTGAGATCGAGGCGGCCATTGCCGATCCTCCGCCAGCTGGCGGATTGCCGCCAGCCGAGAATCCTCTATAAACAAGGCTGGTGATGATGCCTTTCAATGAGAGCAGGATTGCGGAGATGAGCAGCATGATGACGCCCGGCATCATCTTGCGCGAGGCCATCAAGATGTACGCCTTCTCGCCGAGCCATTGTTCTTGATTGAGGGGGATCATGGTGTATATAGATTAGACTTTTGATAATTTAGTTCCTCTGAAGACAAAGCGCGGCTTTCTGATCTTCTCTTCATCCGTCAGATATCCTGGAGCGACATATGAAAAAGGGATCCGCATCACGATATATCTGATATCTTCCTTGGTTAGCTCTCCGTTCACGTGCCTGCAGACGAACTTGCGCTCTTGCGCGTCTCTGATATCGCTCTCGTCGAATTCTACTTCAGAGACTGAAACATTATCGGCCTTGAATCCGATGATGGTCTTGCCGAATCCTACCATGATGCGCACCGGGCCTGGAGCCTGGCCTTCGGACAAAGCGATCTTGATGCCCTCCGCGGTCGGGATGACGGCATTGGCGTAATGCCGCTCGTCTTCATCGGAGATCTCCATCGGAGATTCCATCTCGACCGTTTCGAGCACCCGTGAAAGGCGCTCCGCGCGGACCAGACAATCCTCCGATTGCATGCCTTTATAAAGCTCGCTGACATCCGAGACCAGCTTCACTCCCAGATCCTCCTCAATAGATCGGAACATCGGACCGAGCTTCTCACGGATCAGATCGTCATCATCAGTTTCCTCGAGCTCTTGCGCCAATTCCAAAGATCGCGGCAGCTCGTGCCGCAATGTCTGTTCAAAGCTGTGTCCCAGGCTTAGGCCCATGGTGATAGATTCTATAATTGGAGCGAACTTACTTCTTCATGCCTTTCATGGCGTCCTGGTATTCTCTTTGGATGTTCTGCAACTCCTGATTCTTGCGGGTCTGCTCGTTCTTGAGCTCTCTGACTTCCAATTCCAGTTTCTTGCAATTCTTATCGGCCTGCACGATCTTTTCCTTGGCTTGCTTTATCTCGGTCTCTTTGGCTTGAATCGAAGTTTCAAGAGCTTGCTTCTCCGTCTCGGCTTTCTTCAATTCGGTCTCTTTCTGCTGGAGCTCTACGGTCTCTTTCTGGATCTCGCGCTTGAGAGATTCCAATGCTTGCGTCAGATTCGATGGGTTGTTCATGGTTTTTTAGAACGATTAAATTATAAGATATCCACATGAGCGAACATCTCTCGTATCTTCTCTTTTTCATCATCGTCGACCGCCGCTTCAAGGGCACGCTCGCATGATACATGTAAGTCTTCCAAGAATCCTTCCGGATCCCCGATCCTATTGTAACCGCTTTCCACAGACTCCGTATGTTTCTGGATGATGCGGCCGATCTCAATGACATTCTTGTCATTGGAATCATACTTGCCTTCCCTTTCGTTCAACTGAAAAATCTCGACGAGCGAGTTCAGATTCTGCTTCAAAGCCTCATTACCTTCCTTTTTTGGAGCACTTTCGAATGACATGATTTTAAGATTATTATGATTGATAATGCTCGCGCAATCATACCACTATCTCATTTTCTTTGCTCTCAAATAGGTGACTATCGCGGCCGCGCTTCTCTGCTCGACGGGATCGAGATATTTCCCGGCGGTGTCGAAGACTGTTTCCAAGACATCCAGCGCTTCCTGCTTGCCTTTGACATTCCGGTCTTTCTCGAAACGCCGCGTGAATTCCAACATCAATTTAAATAGCTCCTCGCCGCGGCGTTCGCGATTCTCGTGAAAGATCGATTTCTCCTTGTAGATCTCCTCTTCCAAGAATTTCCTGAATTCGATCTGGTCTTCGAGATTGCCGCGCGCCATTTCCAGGATGTCGAAGCCGGCATACCTTGAAGCATTTAGGACGCGACTCATGACATCGACATGCGGCTGCTGAACGCCATAGAGGATGTGATTGAGCGTCTGTTCGAGCTTGCCGTTCGACAGCTTCTTGATAGCTTCGACATCCATTGTTTTCAATACCCGTTCTAGTTCGGCTAATTGTTTTTCGGCATCAACGGCAAGCTCTTTGCCCATTCCAGCGGCTTTCTTTTCCTGTTCGACGATTTTGGGCGTGATCGATGAAGGCGTACCATCAACTATTATCATGTCCGGCTTATTACCTCTTCTGTCATTCTCGCTTGTTTTGTCATTCCGGCGAAGGCCGGAATCCAGGGCATTACCACTTGATCCTGGCCATAAAACGAATGCGGTCGCATGCGCTCTGCTCGTCTTAACCGAAGTCGAGCCGGCCTCCGGCACGAATCCGCTGGCGATGCCTGAAACAAACCCGGCTTTCCTTAATAGTCCAGCGGTCAATGTCGCGAAATCAGTGCAGATGCCGGCGTATTTCTTGCCGGCCAATTCCGGCTTGGCGCTCTTCAATTCGTCCATGCGTCCTTCCATGATGCTCAAGCGCTCCTCGAAGCTGTCGGTGTCGCGCGGCGTATTGTCGAGATTGTAATAGCCGTATTCGTAGCAGAATTCCTGGATGGCGATGACCTGCTCGCGCGGGCTCTTTCCGCTCAAGCCTCGCACGAATATGTCGAGCTCGTCGCCGATATCGCCGATCGGACGGGTCATGACGTCGCCGAAGCTCTTCTCGAAATCCTTCCTGAATCTTCCGTAATCATCCGCGGTGATCTCGGCCATGGTCGTCGGCATCTCGCTGTATGTCATCGAATAGCTGACGCGCTTGGCCTCCTTGCCTTTGTCTATGCGCACTTCTCCGAGATTGTTCTCTTCGAGGATCTCGACCGGCACTTCCTTATCCTTGGCGGTGATGCCTTTCAAACGCTCAGTGATGATCTTGGCATTCGCTATCTTAGGCAGATTGATGTTCTGGCTGGCTTTCTCGTCAACGAATTCGAAGGTCGTCTCCTTGGCCGGATCGCTGACCTCCTGTGATATAGGCACATTGACCTTTTTCCAGCCGCCTCCGGCGTAGTTGCCGAATAATCCGTGCGTGATGAAAGTTGAACGGCGGCAAAGGCTCGCGCAATTTCAATACCTCGCGATCGGCTTTCATCATCTCGTAGTAGCCAGCTTCATCCACTGACGCCAGATGATCCATTCCTGCATCATAATCGATCATTCCTTCCCTGCCGCCTCGCCCCAGCCTTCGCCCCACCTCCTCCGCCGCCGAAGATATTCCACGGATTGCTCCTGTTCCTTTTCTGCTCCGCAATCGCCCGTTCCCTTTTGCGCCTGCGCTTCCGGGAACATGTAGTAGAACATCTGCGTCATCAAGTATTCCGTCGGCTTGTCATCTTTCGCCCGCAAAGTGTCCATGAATAATTCCGGCATCTCTTTTATTGTCTGATTGACCGCACCCACGAAGCCTTTCGATTGTTCAAGAGCGCCTTTGATGCCTTCTTTTACGCTTTCAGTTATTGAAGGAAGTCGATATTCATTTGGACCGGAACCACCGGCAGAATTTCTTTGGGTGATACCTTATGGAAATAATCTTCAATCGATTCGCAGATCCTCCTTGGCCACCGCATTCGCCAGATCCAAATCCTTCTGCTCCACCTCATTCAATTCCAATTCCTCTGAATATTCCCAGATCCGTTTCTTATCCGGCAATGATTCGATGATGAACAGCCGCCCGCCGGAGTTGACGAGCTCAACTGGGCCGTCGAAGGACATTTCGTTGAATTTACTAGTTGATCCATTTAGTAGAAGTCCGTCATGTTTAAGTGAGAGTACTGCTTATTTCCATCTGTGATAAAAACCATGTCATGAAAACCGACAACCTCGTGTTCTGAATTTTCAAGATTCTTTGGCACTTCTATACTGTGAGGAAACCAGTACATGTGCTCTTGATCTGTTGGATAGGAAAATATTTTCCCATTAATAACAGAAACATTGCGGATTTCATCAGAAATCACGGAAGATTTTCCTTCTGGTGAGATTATATATTCTTTTCCGTTTTGATTTTCTAAGTGAAGCTTAACACCATCATCAGTCATGAAAATTCCCTTCATCGTTTTGATGTTTTTAACGGCATTCGGCCAATTGGGAAATTCTATTTTCTTCTCCACCCCATCCACATACACAATATGCTCATCCCCTTTCTTGGCATAAAAGACCAGCTTATCCTTCGAATTCTCGCAGAGCTTGATGTCGTCGTATGGGCCGAAGGATTCGGAGCCATAAAATAATTTTTGTTGCGCGTGTTTATAGTCCGTCCCCCTTTCGTCTATGAAAGTGAGTCTGCCGCCGATCTCAGCTAATTTCTTTATCTTATAATAATCAGGCCCGTGCGTCATCGTATTGTAGATCTCCCCATCCCGGGCGATAGCCGTCTTATTATTCCGTGTTTTGCCAGGTGAATCAAAATCATCTTCATCATCCTTGCCGTGGATGACATAATACAGATGATCGCCGATTGCTATGCCGACGCGGGAATCCGGATCATAGCCATTTATTTTAATTTCTACGCCATCGACAACGCGTGTTGTCCGGTCTTTTTTATTCCGGTAGGTCAATACCAGGGCATCATTCAGCCTATCGGCTTCATAAAAATCTCCGCACTCATATTTGCCTTTCGGATACCCGAGTGAATCCGTACCCCGCCTTTCGTTATGCTCTATATAGCAGACTTCACCATCGATGATCTTGACCTTCGATAAAAAACAATCAAC
>CAVYBN010000014.1:0-5783 GCA_963766795.1 Candidatus Parcubacteria bacterium
CCAATTGCCTGAATCAAGGTCGGCAGCGACTTCAAGATCCTTGAACTGTCCCTTCGGAACGATGAAGTTGAAACCAGCCAAGCCGACGACATAGTCGCTTCCGCTCTGGACAACAGTGGAGCTATTGAGAGGCTCCGAACCCAAGACCGTATTGGTCGCCGGGTCGATCAAGTAGATCGTGTTGTAGACGTAGTTGTAAATCGCCGTGTTCGAACCGAGGTCGATCTGCATGCTCTGTACAGAGAGGTCAGAATACTGCGCTTGGATGCGGGCATCCAAGATAGGAACCTTGGTGTTGCCGGCATAAGCGACAGATGTCGAGACAGGGCCGGAGCTAACTGACATTATACCTTGAACTCCCGGAGTGGTGATGCCAGTCGGAGCTGCCGACAACTGTCGTGCCGACGATCGGCGTGCAGGTCATACCTGCGGGGCAAGCGCTAGAAGCAGGTACATTGGCCGTGCAGGTGTAACCAGCCGGGCAAGAGACCTGCGTAGAGATGGCTACGTTAGTAGCACCGCCATTCAAGACGCCGCGAGTAAGAGGACCGACGAAGCCGGTGTTCGGAACACCCTTGGCTGCCTGGAACAACTTGACGGCGGCCTGAGTCTGGGAACCGAAGTAACCCTTGGCGGCAGCACCCGACGCGATCGCCGGGATGTTGTAGCCGGCTCCGATGAGGTAAGTCTGGAGAGCCGTGACATCAGCGCCGGTCGAACCCACCGTCAAATTGGTGCTGAACGAATAGCCCTGAGCCATTGCAACCGCGGCGAAAGCCAATGTGGCGATGCCGGATGCGATAAGAAACTTTTTCATAGCTATGAATTTATAATTAACAATGAGATCTCCGGTCTTACTTGATAATATTTCGGAGAGCCATTGCGTTTTAGTAAGACTGATAAACATTTCCACTTTTCTCGACCGGTACTATCGACGTCACGGCCGGAGAATTTTGTGGGTAACACGAAACGAATACTTTGAACAAGTTATTTTATATTAAGCTGTCAAAGTCCGTTCTACCAAAGACTTTATAATACTAAAGCTCTGGGACGAACGCACAAACAATACGATACTGCTTGGGCGCTCGTTGCAAAGCATTATAACCCCATGGCAAATAACGCGCAAAACGGCCACATGTGGATAACATTAGTCTTTTGAGCCCAGAAAGTCAAGTTGCAGGCAGGAAACAAGCGCCCGTTCAGGACGGTGCCCCCCGTAACCATATTCCTGGTATTCGTTTTGTTGGCAATGTCCTTCACGGGCGCTTGTTCCCTGCCACTTTGGCGATTCCAATATTACTTTAATGAATAGCGGCTCCAGCGGCGCTCGCCTTCCTTCTTGATGACGCCTTTGCTGACTAATTCCAGAGTTCGCGCTGGATGGTCTTCTCACTGCAGTCCCGGATGACTTTCGAGAAGTCCTTTATGGTCAGGTCGCTTTGATCCTTGAGGATACCGATGATGTTCTCCTGCCTCTGATTCTTCTTCTCGCCTTGATGCGGCTGTCCTTTAATAATCCCCTGATTCAATGGATTTTTTGATTGCTCCGGATGTTGCGCGGATTCATTTGTCCTTGAAGCCGGCCTGAAGCCAGAAGCGAACAAGGTCGGTGTCTTAAAGAAAGCCTCGGAAAGGACATAGCCGGCGTTCTCGGCGCTCTGGGCCAGGCGATCGCGCATCAAGGCGACGACCTGGTCTATCTCACGGACAAGCAGAGCATGGTTCATCTCTGAAATAAGGTTGGAAACTCTGGCTACGTTCAAAAGCGAGATGGTTTCCAGCGCCGCCGTGAACAGGGATTGGATGACGACATTCTTGTCGCCGGGGACATTGCTCGAAGCCGTAAAGGACGAAGAGATCAGATCCATGCCGCGGTCGCGCAGTTCCCACTTCAAGGGCTCGTCGTCCTTGAGAAGACCGGAAACCAAATAAAGAGCTGCCGTAATTTTTTCTGTCTTTTTGAAAATGTAGATCAGATAATCCTCCATGGAGAAAAAACCCAATGATTTCCAGCTTATTGGGTCATTGAAATTCGGACCAGTGTTTTCGTTATTCTTGTTATCCATAATGACTTTTATCAATTGGCTTAATGTCTTTTATCTCCAGAATGTGTCCTTTATTATAAGACAACGATTTTCCCTTATCGGACATGGGTATTATAGAGAGGTATGGATGCAAATGCAAGCGTTAGTTATTAAGGAAATTTTAACTTTTCTTCACGATTATTTTAACTTTTCTTATAGGTTTCTTAATCACCTCTCTGATAGGATTTGATCAAGCCGAGCGCATGGGCAAGAAGAGAATCAGTACTCTCAATCTTTGGGGTTCGAGTCCCCAGCTCGGCTCAAGATATCTCTTGACAACTGGCGGAGACTTGCTAAACTTGTTGCATACTGATTCTCGTAGTGCAGAAATGCACTGCCTATGCAGGGTTGAGAGAAGAAAAGCCGCCTTCGGGCGGTTTTTCATTTTATAGGCGTAAGGTGACACTAAATGAAACATCTGCGCTCTCGCCTGTGGGCACGACTGTGCTATCATTAATAGACACTATGGCAAAAAAGAAAAAAGACGACCTCGGGAAAAAGATCCATTTCTGGAACAGCTTGGGCAATGAGACGGTGCACGCCATACTGGCGATCTTCTCGTTCTTGATCGCGCTGGTCTCACTGCTGGCGGCATTCCATTATGGCAGTGGCAAAGACATGGCCGGACCGATCGGCGGCTGGGCTTTCGACTTCTTGACCAAAGCTTTCGGCGTCGGCTACTTCCTGATCCCCATAGTAGCTACTCTGCTCGGCATCGCCTTCGTCGGCGGAGAGGTTGAGAAGCGCTTCGACAAGGTCAAAGCCGTAGGCGGGCTGATATTCTTCCTGTCCGGACTCGGGCTCATATATCTCATCGGCCTGACTTACATCCAGCCGGGCAATCTTCTCGGCGGTCATGTCGGCGCGTGGATAGCCATGCCGCTCGTCAAGATCGTGGATGTCTGGGCGACGGCGCTCGTCCTCATCGCGATCTTCATCATCTCGCTCATCATGATGTTCGAATGGCGGATCAATTGGCAGACATTCAGAAGCCGGAAGCTTGAAGCTGGGAGTTTGAAGAATGCAAAGAAAACAGAGATGGATGAAGCTGAAAACGGCTTCGTGGACAAGGCAGTGGCGGCTGTGGCGGCTGACGCCGGCGGAAATCAGAAAGCCGATGACAAAATGGCTGGCGTGAAAAAGCCGAAGCCGGCGAAGACCGATTGGAGCGAAGAAGACGCGGGATTCGTTTCTTCTTCACTGGCAGTGCCTCACGCGAAACCGTTCACGCCCCCGCCGCTTTCCCTTCTGGAGAAAGACCGCGGCAAGCCGGAGACCGGCGACGTAAAGGCCAGCGCGAACATCATCAAGCGCACCCTCCAGAATTTCGGCATCACCGTGGAGATGGATGAAGTCTCGATCGGCCCGTCGGTCACGCGCTATGCCCTGAAGCCGGCCGAGGGAGTCAAGCTCTCGCGCATCGTAGCTCTGAACAATGACCTAGCTCTGGCCCTAGCCGCACACCCCATCCGCATCGAAGCGCCGATCCCGGGCAAATCGCTGGTCGGCATCGAAGTGCCCAACACCGCCAAAACTACAGTCGGCTTGGCCACTCTCCTCTCTTCGCCTGATTATCAAGAGTCCGAGAAGCCTCTCTTGGTGGCGCTCGGCAAAGACATCCCGGGCAAAGCCCATTTCGCCAATCTCGCCAAAGCCCCGCACATGCTCATCGCCGGAGCCACCGGATCGGGCAAGTCCGTGGCCATTCACGCCCTCATCACTTCCCTTTTATATCGCAATTCGCCTGAAAATCTTAAGTTCATCATGATCGACCCTAAGCGCGTCGAGCTCACGATGTATAACAAGATCCCGCACCTATTGACGCCAGTCATCACCGACCCGAAGAAAGCCATTCTCGCCCTGAAATGGGCCGGCAAAGAGATGAGCCGCCGCTATGACGTATTGGAGAAGAGCGCGGCCCGCGACATCGAGTCATATCATAAGAATGTCTTGTCACCGGCGTTGGCGGCATACAGGAAGCTAGAAGCTAGGAGCCAGAAGCTAGGAGACTCCGAGCTCCAAGCTTCTAGCTCCAAGCTTCCTGAAACAATGCCTTACATCGTCATCGTCATCGACGAGCTGGCGGACATCATGCAGAGCTATCCGCGCGAGCTGGAATCATCGATCGTGAGGCTGGCGCAGATGAGCCGCGCCGTCGGCCTACATTTGGTCATCTCGACCCAGCGGCCAAGCGTGAACGTCATCACGGGGCTCATCAAAGCCAATATCCCAACGCGCGTCGCCCTCCAAGTCGCCTCGCAGATCGATTCACGGACTATCCTTGACCAACAAGGCGCCGAGAAGCTCCTCGGCGCCGGCGACATGCTCTATCTGGGCGGCGACATGTCCAAGCCGATCCGCTTGCAGTCGGCATACATCAACGAGAATGAGGTCAAAAAAGTCGTGAAATATCTAGCCGACGAATACAAGGATGAGATCATGGGCGAGATCACTCTCACAACACCGGAGGCGGGTTCGAGCGCCGCGTATGATTCGATGTCAAGTGGCTTGGGCGGAGCTCTGAATGACGATTCGCTCGACGAGGAAGACGACATGTACGAGCCAGCGCGTGAAGCGGTCATGTCGGCCGGCAAAGCCTCGACTTCGTATATCCAGCGCAAGCTCGGCATCGGATATTCACGAGCGGCCAAGCTCATGGATATGCTGGAAGGGCGCGGCGTCATCGGCCCGGCCAACGGCTCGAAGCCGAGAGAAGTCATGGGGGGAGGATCAGATGCTGCCGTTGAAAGCGAGCCGACGGAAGCGGCTGAGCCGGTGACGGAGAATTGAAAAAGCAAATATCAAAATGGAAAATGACAATGTAAAATTGAAAATTAATCTGCCTTGTCACCCCCGCGAAAGCGGGGGTCCAGTGTATTACGATCAATGCTTGTGGTGATATCCTGGATTCCCGCCTTCGCGGGAATGACAGCTTCTTAAATTTTGAATTTTAATCTGTAATTTTAATCTTTGATTTTTACTTTTTAATTTTATGCCCATGACCCGCACCCAACTCATCCGCAATCTCAAGATCGGCGCCGTCATTCTGGCCGCTTTGATCATCGTCGGCTACGGCGCTTGGCGCTCGCTCGATTATGCCCGCGGACCGTCTATCAGCGTATTCCATCCGGAGGATGGGAGCACCGTGGCTTCTCCGACCGTCGACGTCATCGGTCAAGTCGACCGCGTCAATATCCTCTCGGTGAACGGACATCCGGTATCCGTAGACAAGCTTGGGAACTTCAAGGAGACCCTGATCGTCTTTTCGGGCGTGAACCTGATCACGCTCGACGCCAAGGATCAATTCGGGCGCGCGACGGAAAAGCAACTGGAGGTGGTCAGGTGATAGAAATACAAATAAGTGACGCCGTAATTTAACCGGATACGGAATTTTTGAAACTATGCGGAATGTCCAACAGTAGTTTTCTTCAAAAAAACTGAAGGGCCTTTTTCACGTCGTACAATATTTTGCCTTCCAAACGAACCTTATGCCGCTTCATTATATGACCATACTTTTTAGGTTTTGACTTAGAATTTTCTGAAGATAGTGACAGCGCCTCTACGGGATAAAAACTAAATAAACTTACAGAAACAGCCGCGCATTCTTTGATTCCTTATCCGATTTTTGTCTTATTTGCCTACCCTTTCGCGATACTCTCCAGTCTCGGTATTGATCTTGATGACATCGCCTTCATTCAC
>CAVYBN010000015.1:0-20652 GCA_963766795.1 Candidatus Parcubacteria bacterium
AGAGCGGTCAGACATGCAGATATTCTCCAGTTGAATCAGGAGGGTATAATAAAATCGACATTGGAACCCATTGTCAATGCAGTTCAAAAGGTCTATTCAGAGTTGATGACGATTGATAACGGAGCATCAATTGTTGGAATTATTGGTGACGAGGAGGTAAATTTCCGCATAACACTCAAGCAAGGCTTAAAAGAATTTGAAAAAGGAGTCGATGCGTTCACTTTATTCTCGAGCTACGGCTTTCCTCTTGAATTGACGCTTGAACTTGCTAAGGAGAAAGGTATTTCAATCGATACCGAAGATTTTGATTCCAAGTTCAAGGCTCATCAAGAGCTATCTCGCTCCGGCGCCGAACAAAAATTCAAGGGTGGATTAGCAGACGCGAATGATCCTATGGTTGTCCGATATCACACCGCTACGCACTTGTTGCACCAAGCTCTTCACGATGTTTTGGGCGAAGGCGTACAACAGAAAGGCTCGAACATCACGGCAGAACGGTTGCGGTTCGACTTCTCGTACGGCGCCAAGATGACAGACGAGCAGAAGAAGAAAGTCGAAGACATCGTGAATGAGAAGATCGCCGAAAGATTGCCAGTGAATCAGATCGTCATGCCGAGAGCCGAAGCCGAGAAGACCGGCGCGCGGCATTTCTTCGGCGAAAAATACGGCGACCAAATCTCCATCTATTTTATCGGCCAAGCCTCAAATCCGCCTGTCATCGACGACCTGAAGAACGCTTACTCAAAAGAATTCTGCGGCGGCCCGCATGTCAAGAACACATTTGAATTGGCTGGCGCGGAAGGGAAGTGGAGATTCAAAATCGTCAAAGAAGAAGCGGTAGCTCAAGGTATTCGCAGGATCAAGGCGGTGTTGGAGTAAGCTCTGGACACAATCTTTTGTGATATAATTTACTCATGTCCATAACAGAAGAAACGGAAGACGCGTATTCAAAGGAATACAGAAAAAAATTAGGTTTCACCAATCAAGGTGCCACCAAGGATTTTTTCGGCGCCAAAGACGTAATTCCGAGCATTGATTTCAGCTACATGGATCTCTTGAATAAGCGTCTGTATGAAATGGCCGACCGCATGAATGAAGTAGTCGCAAAAGAGCTTCGCAGCGGCACCCCGACTGTTTTCAAGAAAGAGTTCATCGATCGCCCCTTTTCAATTATGAAGAAAAACGGCATTTTGCCGAAGCTGAATAATCTTGGCAGAAGACCGGAGAGCGTATACTTTAATTGGATGAGAGGATACGTCGTCCAGAGTTTTTTCTCAAAAGCCATCGACACCATATTTGACGTTGACACTCGAAGAAAGATATTGATCGGCGACGACGATTTCAAAAAGTTAGAGACATTCAAGAAAACTCCCAAAGCGGATTTAGAGCTACAATTGAATTCAGGAGAAAAACTGAGGCTCGAAATCCAAGCCGGATTTACGGGCATAAACGACATTAAGAAACATAAAGTCACTGAAGCGGAGAGAGTCTTCAAAAGTTTGAAAATGCACACGATAGTCGTTCATTTTGATTTGTACAACGGTCAAGCCGCCTTCGTAAAATTGGACGGAATCGACGAAAAAGATACGAACTGGGAACATCGTCAACAGATGGAAGGTCAGGTCGTTTTCGCCATCTCGCAAAAACATTTTTTGTGGAAAATGACTGATTCCCCGATCAAATACGAAGACATGAATTTGTAAAAAACAATGAACGATAAAAAATTAAAAGTAATCGACCTTTTCTGCGGCGTAGGCGGTTTAAGCTACGGCTTTGCTCACGATCCGCATTTTGAAATCGTTGCGGCTAACGAGATATTGCCCAATATGGCAAAAGCGTACGAGCTGAACCATCCGACGGTTAAGGTATATGCCGAAGACGTGAAGGAGTTTGGCGCAGAAAAAATCAAAGACGATTTGGGAATAAAACCGGGAGAGATTGATATAATCGTCGGAGGCCCGCCGTGTCAGGCATATTCTACAGTAGGCAAAAGAAGGGAAGGAGATCCTCGCGGTAAGTTGTTCAACGAGTATTTTCGTTTGTTAAAAGAGTTCAATCCTCGGTTTTTCTTGTTTGAAAATGTTAGAGGACTTGTTTCCATGAATGGTGGAAATTTGATTAAAGACATAATTGATCTGTTTGAATCCGTTGGTTACGAGGTTCGATGCGAGATACTAAATGCCGCTGATTACGGTGCCCCGCAAATAAGAGAGCGTGTCATACTTGTTGGCTCAAGGTTGAAAGATAGTTTTCAATATCCGCTACCTACGCATGGAAAATGTTTAAAGCCGCATCTAACAGTTGCTGAGGCGATAGGTGATTTGCCACTGACTAAATCCGGGGACGAAAGTTTCGAATATGCTTCGAAGCCAATTAACGAGTTTCAGAGAATCATGAGGAAAGACGCACCACTCAAGTTGATGGATCACAATTCTCCGAATAATAATCCGAAGCTCGTAAAAATAATGGAGCTTCTGCCTGACGGCGGAACGCCTGAAGATTTGCCAAAAGAATTAAGACCGACTTCCGGATATGCGAATACTTATTGCCGTCTGTGGTGGAACAGACCGTCGACGACGATTACCAGAAATCTGAGCACGCCGTCTTCATCGAGATGCATCCACCCTAAAGCACCGAGACCGCTTACGACCAGAGAAGGCGCCAGACTTCAGTGTTTTCCTGACGATTATCGGTTTTACGGTTCGCGAAGCGACAGAAACTTGCAGATTGGCAACGCCGTGCCGACTTTCTTGTCCAACGCTCTGGCAAGAGCCATTCTGGACAATTTCATAAGAGAAGGCATTATTAAAAACACTGATTATAATGGACATATTTACGAAAAAGAAGAGGAGCGAAATAATGTCGAGGATTCGATCCTCGAATACGCAATTTGAGCGGCAGTTCGTCTTAAGATTGAAGAAAAAAACTGGACTCAAGTTCAAGCTGAATGTGGCGAGTTTGAAAGGAAAACCGGACATAGTTTTCCGCAATCAAAAATCATGCGTTTTTCTTGACAGCGATTTTTGGCACGGTTGGCAATATCCGCGATGGAAACGGATTTTAAAAAACCGTTTTTGGAAAGATAAGATTGAACGTAACAGGCGCAGAGACAGGAATACGACTCTTTATTTGAGACGAAAGGGTTGGAAAGTCGTCAGGATTTGGGGTCATCAGATGAGAACCGACGAAGAAGTGTCCGCCGCGATTGGCAGGGTACTGTTAAAGATATAGAATTTCACGTGTTATAATATCCCCATGTTGATCTTGACGCTTGAAATACAGAGCACGCTCGTGCGAGGTTCGCTCGTCTGGTTCAAAGCCGGCGAAGCGCCGGAAGTGATCTTCTCCGACGAGCGCCCAGTGCCGTACCGGCCCGGCATAGCCACCGGCAGATTCGTGCAAGCCACGGTCAAAGCCTTAAGCGAAAGCGTCGACGCGGTTCTGGCTCGCTTCTCCGCGGTTCGCCGCGAAAGGAAAGCCGAAAAATTCCCTCATCATATCGACCATGCGCATTATGTCCTGTCCTCGCCGTGGATCGCGGTCCAAGCTCGGACGCTCTCGATCGACCTCGGCCGGCCGATCAGGATCACGCGCGCCAAGGTCCGTGAATTGCTGGAAACCGAACGCGCCAAGCTCTCGACTTCGGCCGAAGGTCCGACTGAAGTCATCGAGGAGAAAGTCTTCGAAGTGCGCTTGAACGGATATTCGATAGCCGCCTGGCAGGATAAGGAAGTGCGGAACCTCGAGATATCTTACGCTCTAGGCGTGGCAGGCTCGGGCGCGCTTGCCCGATTCACGCAAGCCTGCGAGAGAGCCGTCTCGAAAAGGCACGTCTCCTTCCATTCCTCATTGCTCCTCCAATACGTGGGGATGCGCGCATCCATGCCGGAGCGCGACACCTACACCCTCATCCACGCGCACGGCGAGCTCTCCGACGTGGTGGTCGTCGCCCGCGGCGCCTGCGTCTTCTTCGGCTCGTACCCGACAGGCATCCGTTCGATCGTCCGCGCCGTGGCGGCGGCGACCAAGACTGATATCGAGACGGCCGGCTCATTCATAGACTTGTACGCCGAGAAGCGCCTCGAACAAGGCAAGGCTGCTGAAGCAACGCCCATCATGGAGAAAGTCGGCGACGGCTGGATCAAGCAGCTGCGCGATCTCCTCGAGCAGGGCAAGGTATCCGCTGCCGCGTCTCCTGACACCGTGATCGTCGCCCGCTTCCACCGTGAATTCTTCGCCGAGGCCTTTCGGAGAGCCTATCCGCAGGCCAAAGCCGAGGTCAAGCAGATCGACGAAAGCTTGTACGCTCGGGCTATCCGCATCCTGGAGAGCGACCCCACGCAAAATGTCTGAAAATATGAGGTATTCGCTCCGCTCATATATCCGCTGCGCTCGGATGCCGTGTCAACGAGTTGCCACGCATCCTCGCTTGCGGCTATACTAGTACCAACATGCCTCGCCGCGTCCAAGACATCATCCCCAGCGACCGCCGTTCAATCAGGGAAGCCCAGTCGAAGACCGAGCAACCGAAGAGCAAAGATCCTTCCGACGGCCGGAAAGTCTCTCTGCGGCGTTTGCCACTGACGCCACCCTTGCCAGAACGCAAACGCAAGTCTCGCGGCGGCCGTTTCGCACTGATCTCTGTCGCCATCGTCGTAGTTGTGGCGATCGCCGGCTGGTCGGCTTCTGTATATTTCTCCCGCGCCACATTCACGCTCGCGGCTCGCTCTCTGCCGGTGACTGTAAATACAACGATCGTGGCTTCAGGCACTTCCACGCCGGGGTACCTCTCGTATCAGGTCATGAAATGGAACTTGGCGGCTTCGACTACTGTCGCGGCCGTCGACGGTCCGGCCGTCTCGACTAAAGCCCAAGGCTCAGTCACCATATATGACGCTTACAGCGCGACGCCGCAGAGACTGGTGGCCGGAACGCGCATCGCTAGCGATTCAGGGCTTATCTATCGTTTGACGGGATCAGTGGTGGTCCCAGGCTATACGACCGTGAATGGCTCGATCAAGCCGGGCAGTATCGTCACGACAGTCGTGGCCGACCAAGCTGGAGAGAGTTACGACATCGCTCGAGCTTCGTCGCCTTCCGATTTCAAATTCGTCGGCTATCAAGGCTCCCCCAAATACGCGGGCTTCTACGCAAAGCTGGCCTCGGACATCCATGGCGGCGCGAGCGGGGCTAAGAAGACCGTCGCTCCTAGCGCTCTGGCCTCGACAACGGCGATCCTTAAGTCACAACTGACCGCCAAGCTTTTGGCAATGGCCAAGTCGGCGGTGTCTGCGGATTCCATCATGTACGATGGAGCTTATGTCACCGATTTCGCGGCTCCCACGGCCGGCGGAGGCTCGGCGCATTCGGCTATCGTTTCCGTGCAGGGGACTCTGTATGCCGTCTTGTTCAAAAGAGCTGATCTTGTCAGTAAATTGGCCGGTCAGGCCTCCGTGGCCAGCTTCGGGAGCTTTGCCTATGGCACGCCCGGCTTGGAGGCTCTCTCTTTCACAGTCAGCAATGCCAAGGATTTCTACCCGCAGGAGAAGTCGGTCTTGATAGCTCGGTTCAGCGGCCCGATCAAGCTGGTAGGCGTCGTGCCAGAGGCCGAGATCAAGAAAAAGCTGGCCGGATTGCCGTTGACTGACACCGAGAAAGTCCTGCAGACCTACAGCCAGGTCATAGATATCCAGAAGAGCACAGGCGAGCTCTCGCCGCCATGGGTTTCCAACGTGCCGACCGATCCATCGCGGATTTCGGTAGAGGTCGTCAACGGCTCTTGACCGCGATACCCCTCATCTGCTACTATAAGATGCCGTCGTAAAAGGCGCATGGATACCAAACCCAGTTCAAAGAAAACAATGCTCGGCACTGTCACAGAAGCCTTGCCGGACACGCTTTTTCGAGTGCAGGTCGAGGGAGCACCCGAGCCTATCTTGGCCTATCTTGCCGGCAAGATGAGGATGAACCGGATACGCGTCATCGTCGGAGACAAGGTCGAGCTGGAACAGGACCAATACGGAGGCAGGGCGCGGATCGTCAGAAGGATGTGATCGATGTTTTAATATCATGAAAGTCAAAGCTTCCGTAAAAAAGATATGTCCGAAATGCAGCACCGTCCGCCGAGGCGGCTATGTGTATGTGATCTGCAAATCCAATCCGAGGCATAAACAACGACAAGGATAGAATATAGATTCAAGATTCATGATTCAAGAATGATCGCAACATATTCCTGAATCCTGAATCCTGAATCCTGAATCACTATGAGAATACTAGGAATCACATTGCCTGATAATAAACGAATGGAATTTGCGCTAACTGCAATATACGGCATCGGCCGTTCTCGAGCCGATCAGATCCTTGCCAAGACAGGCGTCTCCGGAGCCGTGAAGCCGAAGGAGCTCTCGGTCGAACAGGAGAACGCCATCCGCAAGTTGATCGAAAGCTTCAAGATCGAGGGAGACCTCAAGCGCGAAGTCGCCGGCAACATCAAGCGCCTGAAAGACATCAAGTCCTATCGCGGCTCGCGACACGCCCGCCACATGCCGACGCGTGGCCAGCGCACCAAGACCAATTCGCGCACAGTCAGAGGCAATGTCAGGAAGACGATGGGGTCAGGCCGACGCAAGGAAGAGAAAACATAACATGAAATTCCAAAATTCAAATTTCAAATCCCAGATAATCTCCAAATTCCAATTTCCAAATGATGGACATTGTGTTTTGAACTTTGGAATTTGTGATTTTTCTGGAGCTTGTAATTTGAGATTTGAATTCTAATCAATAACATGGGAAAAAAACGCATTGTAACAACTGGAGGAGCAGAGAACGCCGACGGTAAGCCGAAGGTAGTTTCGGCCGCGTCGAAGAAGCGCGTCGAAGCCGGCATCCTGCACGTGCAATCCACTTACAACAACACCAAACTGATGCTCTCCGATAAGTCCGGCAACGCGCTCATGTGGGCTTCCGCCGGCGGCGCGGGCTTTCGCGGAGCCAAGAAGGGCACTCCGTTCGCGGCCGCCAAGGTCGGCGAGACTCTCGCGCTGAAAGCCCAAACGATCGGCTTGAAGGAGATCGACGTCATCGTCAAAGGTGTAGGTTCAGGCCGCGAATCAGCCATCCGCGGCTTTTTGAGCAAAGGATTCGCCCTGAATTCGATCAAGGACGAGACACCGGTGCCATTCAATGGGCCGCAGCCGAAGAAACCCCGCAGGGTCTGATTAATTTAAAAATCAAAAATCAAAATGAAAAATGACAATGTAAAATCAAAAATGGAGAACGCTGTCATTCCCGCGAAGGCGGGAATCCAGGGTATTGCCGATGGACACTGGATCCCCGCTTGCGCGGGGATGACAAAGCAAGTGATCTTACATTTTAATATGTCATTTTAATCTTTGATTTTTACATTTTAATTTTATCACCATGCAAATCGGACCACGCTACAAGAAAGCTCGTTACCTCGGCGCCGCCGTCTTCCGTAAGACGCAGACGCAGAAGTACGCCATGCGCTCCCAAGCCAAGACCAAGGCTAAAGGCATGGGCAAGCGGCGCGGCACCAAGAGCGAGTACGGCCGGCAGATGCTCGAGAAGCAGAAGGCCCGCTACAGCTACGGCGTGGGCGGGGCGCAATTCACCAACTACGTAAAGAAGGCCCTGCAGACCTCCGGCGACAATGCCAAGAACCTGGTGCGCTTCCTCGAGGGTCGTTTGGATAACGTGGTCGTCAGGGCGGGCTTCGCTCCGTCCAGATCGGCGGCCAGGCAGATGGTCTCCCACGGGCACATCACCGTCGACGGAAAGATCGTGAACATCCCTTCCTATGGAGTCAGCCTCGGCGAGAAGATCGGCATCCGCGAAGGCAGCCGCAAGAAGGCTCTGTTCGCGAAGCTGGACGAGGAGCTGGCTTCGATGAAGTCCCCGGCTTGGCTCGTCGTCGATCCTGCCAAGAAAGAGATCTCGGTCTCCGGCGAGCCTACGGCCGATGCCGCTGACCTCCTCTTCGACGTCCGCGCCGTCTTGGAATTCTACACCCGCTAGATTTATTTAATAACAGCCTAATCAAACAATTGCCATGACCCACGACATCATCCTTCCTTCGAAGCCCAAGGTCGTCCGCGAGGACGGCGTTTCCGGCGTCTATGAGATAGACAGTCTCTATCCCGGCTACGGCCACACGCTCGGCAATTCGCTCCGGCGCATCATCCTATCGTCTCTCCCGGGCGCGGCCGTGACCAGGGTCAAGATCATCGGCGCCGACCATGAATTTTCGGCCATCCCCGGCGTCAAGGAGGACGTCATCGCCATCTTGCTCAATCTGAAGAAGGTCCGCATCCGCCTCTCGACCGACGAGCCGCAGACGCTCCGCCTCAAAGGCAAGGGCGAAAAGGAGCTTACTGCCGGCGATATCGAGGCCCCGGGCCAGGCCGAGATCCTCAATCCGGACCTGCGCATCGCCTCGCTCACGGAAAAGAGCGCGGAGCTGGACATCGAGATCTTCGTCGAGAAGGGCCTCGGCTACGTTCCAAAAGAGACCATCCAGAAGGACCGCGTCGAGATCGGCGCCATCACGCTCGACGCCGCCTTCACGCCGATCCGCAAGGCCAACTATGAGGTCGAGAACATGCGCGTCGGGGATCGCACCGATTTCAATCGCTTACGCCTGTTGATCGAGACCGACGGCACCATCACGCCGCGCGAAGCCCTCGAGAAGTCCATCAGTCTGATGATCCACCAGCTCCGAGCCGTGGTCGGATTCACGGAAGAAGAGTCAGATGAAAAAAATGAGAAGCGGGAAGCAGGAAGCAAGGAGAAAGTGGAGACGGAAGGCGGCGTGTCGCTTAAGGATGTCGACGCCGAGCTCCTGAAGACCCGTATCGACGCTCTGGAGCTTTCGTCCCGCACCGTCAAGGCGCTGACCAACGGCAATGTCCGCACTTTGGGCGGTCTGGCTCGCAAGAAGGAGTCTGACATCATGGATATCGACGGGCTTGGAGCAAAGGGAATGCAAGAAATTAAAAAGCTCCTTGCTCAGCATGGGATCACTCTGAAACAGTAAAGTCAAAAGTCAAAATGCAAAAGTCAAAATTACAAGTCAAAAGTCAAAAGTCGAACACAATGCGGTTGGTGTTCCAGTTTTGCATTTTTAATTTAACTTTTGAGTTTTAACTTAATTTTATGAGACATCATTCAAACGTCAGAAAATTCGGCAGAGAGAAGACTCAACGGCACGCGTTGCTGCGTTCTTTGGCGCGCAACCTGATCCGCGACAGCCGCATCAAGACCACCACGGCCAAGGCCAAGGAATTGCGCCCGTTCGTCGAGAAGCTGGTCACCAAGGCCCGCGTGAATACCGTAGCTTCGCGCCGCTTGGTCAATTCGCGCATCATGAGCCCGGCCGAAACCAAGAAGCTCTTCGATGAGATCGCCCCGAAGTACGCCAAGCGCGCCGGCGGGTATACGCGCATCATCCGCTTGCCTAATCGCGATCTTGACGGCAGCTCGATGTCACTCATTGAATTTGTGTAGTCTCAATAAATTCAAAAGTCAAAATGCAAAAGTCAAAATTCCAATTCAAAAGTCAAAAGTCGAACACAACGAAGGTTGCGCTTAGATTTTGCATTTTTAATTGCAATTTTGACTTAATCTTATGAAACACACCATCGACGCACAAGGCAAGAAGATCGGACGCGTGGCCAGCCAAGCCGCGGCGGTTTTGCTAGGCAAGGATTCACCGGCTTTTGTCAAGAATAAGGTCGTCGGAAGCCGGGTGGAGATCATCAACGCCGCCAAGGCTGACGTGACGGCTCATAAGAAAGATGCTAAGGTCTATGTGACTTACACCGGCCACCGCGGCGGCTTGAATAAGGAAACCCTTGGCCATTTGATCGACCGTAAAGGCTCCGGCGAGGCTTTCCGCAGGGCGGTCTATCGCATGCTCCCGAATAACAAGCTGCGAGATCCGCGCATGAAGAACCTGATTATCAAAGAATAAACATGAAATTTCAAAATCCAAATCACAAATTCCAGAAAAGCTCCAAATCTCAATTTTCAAATGACAGAGATTGTTTTTTGAGATTTGAATTCTGTGATTTCTCTGGAACTTGTAATTTGAATTTTGGAATTTAATATCAATCACATGTCACCAACAACAACCCCAACTAAAAAGTATTTCGAAGCTGTCGGCCGTCGCAAGACTGCCGTGGCTCGCGTGCGCCTTTTCCCTGCCAAGACGACCAGCTACGAAGTCAACGGCAAGTCGCTCGAAGCTTATTTCCAAGTCAAGGAATTGCAGGTGACCGCGGCTGAAGCCTTCGCCATCGGCAAAGCCGCGGAGAGATTCATGGTCTCGGCCAAGGTCTCCGGCGGAGGCATCGCCGCGCAATCAGAGGCTCTGCGCCACGGCATCTCTCGCGCGCTCACGGTCTACGACATCCAGCTTCGCGGCGCGCTCAAGAAGGCCGGCTTCCTCAAGCGCGACGCGCGCGCCAAGGAGCGCCGTAAGTTCGGCCTCAAGAAAGCCCGCAAGTCTCCGCAGTGGGCCAAGCGCTAAAATATTTTCGAGACTGCCGCCTTCGATCAAAATCGGGGCGGCTTTTCGTTGTGCACCTTAAGGCCTTGACGCGGATGCATCGTGGAGCTAATGTTTTCGGCATGAGAACGCATGCTCTTTCAGTGGTTAATGTCCGGCCATTTTTTGAGCATTGGCTGGACGCGCTTCACGGCGTAGCCGTGAGGGTCCGGAAGGCCTTTCGGGATTTCCTTGAACGGCAAGCTCCTCTTGGTTATCAGGATGAGACGGGCTTTCATTACGGAGAGCCCTACGATTAGGGACACGCAATGAAACACGCGAGCCGGGACCCAGCGACCCGGCTCTATTTTGTTGCGCCAACCTGATTTTTCCGCTATGCTGATGACATGAAAAAGCAGTCTGACGACAATCGAATCATCCCTGAAAAAGGCGAGACGACGATTAAAGATGATGCCGTGATTGATGTCTACGGTAAGACGGATGACGCCGTGATAGACGCCGAAGGCGCGGATGAGTCCGTCTTAGATGAAGTGAATGCGTCTGAGACCATCAAAAAGCTGCGCGAAAAGCTCAAGAAGTCCGAAGCCGAGCGACATGAATATCTGACTGGCTGGCAGAGAGCCAAGGCCGACCTGATCAATGCTCGCCAGCGCGACGAGGCCGACAAATTCGAATTCACTAAGTTCGCCAATGAGCGATTGATCGACGGGCTCATTCCGGTCCTCGAAAGCTTCGAACTGGCGATGGGGAACAAAGAGGCTTGGGAGAAGACCGACAAGAATTGGCGCGTCGGCGTTGAGTATATTTACAGCCAATTCAAAAAGGCCTTGAATGAAGCTGGCCTGGAAGAGATCGATCCTACAGGCAAGCTCTTCGACCACAATCGCGATGAAGCGGCTGAATATATTCCAGTTGAGAAAGAATCTGATCACCACAAAGTCATTTCTGTCGTCCAAAAAGGCTACATGCTGAACGGACGCGTCATGCGTCCGCCGAAGGTCAGGGTTGGAGAGTTTAAGAAAGTATAAAAGTATTAAGGTATAAAGGTATTAAAGTATGAATCACAAGCTTGAAACTCTGCATCTTTCGAGGTATAATGCTCGTGTAAATGACATGCTAACGACCTATAAACAGCCGCAATTCATCGAAAAGATCCTGACTGACTCGTTCGGCCGGCAATACCGCGTGCTTTTCGCGGTGTCATTCATTGACGGCGAGATTCGTGGCCGGGTGGTTTCAGCTACACAGATTGAAAGAAGCTTGAAGCTAGTAGCTGGAAGCCAGGAGAATCGCACGAATTTCTGCCTGCCTTGCGCTAAATCTTCACAGCTTCTTCCTTCTAGCTCCAAGCTCCCAGCTGCTAGCTCCATTGTCTCTCCATACATCGAGCTTTATTTTTTCAACAGCCAACCCACTCGAGCGCCTTCTAAGTAAACGCAAAAGTCAAAGCTCAAAATTCAAAATTGAAACTAAAAACGCAGAACTTTTGAATTTTGACTTTCAATTTTGACTTTTGCCTTTTGAGTTTTGACTTACTAACATGCTCATTAAAATCAAAGTCACGACCGGAGCTCGCTCCGAGAAGATCGTCAAAAAGAGCACTGATTCATATGCAGTGTCCGTGAAGGAAGAGGCTGAAAGGAATATGGCGAACAAGCGATCATTGAAATCTTCAGAAAGTCGAATCCGGGGAAATCGGTAAAGATCATGAGCGGGCATCATAAGTCCGAGCAAGATCATTGAAATCGGGTAAAAGAATTCGCCGCCAGCATTGCGCTAGCGGCGGAGTCATGAGAATGTTCGGCCTATGAGATTATTAACGCCTCCTTATATGCCAATCGGAAATGTGTCACGGTTAGTGATCCGGTAATCTGGCATCCGACCAGGAGGAAAGCCTTCCATAATTAGTATCTGGTGGCAGGCCTTCCTTCGCGGATCTAGGTCGTCACCTAATTCAACCGATATCACATGGCAATCTCTTGATCGACCCTCGACTCTCAGTTGTACATAAATTGGGGTAGCGCTGGAGCCAATCATTCTAGAGACTACCTCGACATTATCCGCACTTGCTAGACCAATGACAACTAAAGCTTCATGGTATATGGATTCATACAAAATAGTAAAGAACATAAATTTCCTTTCTGTTTGCTTTATAACTTAACATAATTAACATTGATTGTCAACTTACAGGTCAGACCTATATGGAATTTACAGATCCGTTATTCGTGGCATTCGGATAGGATTCGTAGATTAGTATTATATTTACCAGCTTAATTAACCAAACCAACCCTAATAACATGTCCAAAATCATCGGAATAGACCTGGGCACGACCTTCTCGGCGGTAGCCGTGATGGAGGCCGGGAGCCCGAAAGTGCTCGAGAACGCGGAAGGCCAGCGCACGACGCCTTCCATAGTGGCGCAGTCGAAGACAGGCGAGCGACTCGTGGGCTTGATCGCCAAGCGGCAGGCTGTCACCAACCCCAAAAACACAATCTTCCAGATCAAGCGCTTCATGGGCCACGCCTTCGACGAGCCCGGCGTGCAGAAAGACATCAAAAACGTGCCATTCGAGGTCAGGAAGGCCGCGAACGGCGGCATCGAGGTCAACCTATCCGGCAAATGGATGAGGCCGGAGGAGATCTCCGCCATGATCCTCGGCAAGCTCAAGAATGACGCCGAAACGCGATTGGGCGAGAAAGTCACGGAAGCGGTCATCACGGTGCCGGCGTACTTCAACGATTCACAAAGGCAAGCTACGAAAGACGCGGGTCAGATCGCCGGCCTCGACGTCAAGCGAATAATCAACGAGCCGACGGCGGCAGCTCTCGCGTACGGCTTCGACAAGAAGAAAGGCGAGAAGATCGCGGTCTTCGACTTCGGCGGCGGCACATTCGACATCAGCGTGCTCGACATCAGCCCGGATACCATCGAAGTCAAGTCCGTGGACGGCGACAGCCACCTCGGCGGTCGCGACATAGACGCCAAGATCGTCAATTGGCTGGCAGACACGTTCATGAAAGAGAATGGAGTGGATCTCAAAAAAGATCCATTGGCATTACAGCGTCTGGATGAGGCTGCCGAGAAGGCCAAGATCGAACTGTCCACGGCGATGCAGACAGAGATCAATATCCCGTTCATCACGAGCGGAGCTGACGGACCGAAACACCTCCTAGTGACGATGACTCGCGCCAAGCTCGAGGAGATAACCAAGGAATTCATTGATCGAGCCATGATGATCACCAAGCGCGCCATAGAGGCTTCGCCATTCAAGGTCGGCGAGATCAACGAGGTCGTCCTCGTCGGCGGTCAGACGCGCATGCCGGCCATGCAAGCCGCGGTCAAGGCTTACTTCAATCGCGAGCCCAACATGAGCGTCAATCCAGACGAAGTCGTGGCAGTCGGCGCGGCCATTCAAGGCGGCATCCTCGGCGGCGACGTCAAGGATGTGCTTCTCTTGGACGTAATTCCGCTGTCATTGGCAATTGAAACGATGGGTGGCGTTGCCACGAAGCTCATCGAAAAGAATACGACCGTACCAACCCAGCGTTCGCAGATATTCTCGACAGCGAGCGACAATCAGACATCCGTTGAGATCCACATCACTCAAGGAGAACGCGCGTTGTCAGCTGATAACAAGTCGCTCGGACGATTCATCCTCGACGGCATCCCGCCTTCACCGCGTGGCATGCCTCAAATCGAGGTCTCATTCGACATCGACGCTAATGGAATTTTAAATGTCACGGCCAAGGACAAGGCGACTGGCAAGGCTAACTCGATCAAGATCACTGCTTCTTCAGGCCTTTCAAAGGAAGATGTCGCTAAAATGACCCAGGATGCCGCGGCTCATGAAAAAGAAGATGCGGCTAAGAAGGAGGGCATCGAGGCCAAGAATATCGCCGAGCAACTCATCTACACCTCGGAGAAAGCTTTGAAGGAAGCTGGCGAAAAAGTTCCGGCTGATTTGCGCAAGACTATTGAAGACAAGGTCGCTGATTTGAAGCGTGCCAAAGATGCGGCCACGATTAACATGAGCGCTATCAAGACAGCTACGGAAGCGTTGAGCAGCGAGATTCAGAAGATAGGGCAGTATATGAGTCAGAATAAGCAAGCTGAAAGCAATCCGGTAGTCGACGCCATGAATAACATGCGGAAGAATCCGGGCGATTCAAGCGGTGGCTCAAATGGTGGGAATGAGCCACCAAACGCTGATGGCAATGTAAAAGACGCGGAGTTCAAGGAGAAGAAGTAGTGTTTGTGTCATTCCCGCGAAAGCCGGAATCCATGATTGAAAACACTTTAGTTAACTAAAGTGCAAACAAAAAAGACCTCCGCCGTGTCCCTGATCCGCCCTCGCATAAGCGCGAGCGAATCGGGGACACTGACGGGGGCCGTGGGGAAAGACTAATTTGGAGGATTGCCGTGCATATAAGTCCGTTCCATCTCACAGTGTTTACAAAAGCAATTAATGCCAACGGCCTTACGAAAGTAACCGTAAATTATCCATCCATCATGTAAGCAATCCTCGGTTATTGTCTCGTACCGCATACCAAACCAATGCTTGCAATTCTGACATCTATATCCCGCGATAAGTGTAAACAGGATGTACGACCCAGCAAGAAGCAGAACTGCCGACAATGTCCAATCAAATGCACTCATAATTACATTCTTTCAAAACCAACCTATTGTCAAACTACCGTTATGCAAAGCTGCCAAGCCTTGCGAAACTGCTGAAAATAGGCTAGCACAAGAGAGTTAACAAGTCAAGATTGACGAATGATATCGGTTTTGTACAATATGTACATATGAAAATAATCACCACAACCGTTGCCCGCAAGAATATCGGAAAGATCATCAACCGCGTCAAATATTTCGGAGACGTCTTCGGCATCGGCCGGCGCAATTCCATCGACGCCTTGCTCATCAGATTCCCGAGTGCGCATAACGAAGACCTGAATGAGATCACCAATATCAATGCCAATTCAGGCAGCTTCGATTTCTTGGCCGATGAGCCGGATATCTATTCATTGTCAGATCTGCGTAAAAGATATGCCTAAAGGAGCCATCATACTCACCCCGTTTCCGTTCACGGATCTCTCCGGGCACAAAGTGCGCCCGGCGCTAGTTCTGCATGACCAGAAAGCCGGAGAGGATTGCATCGTGGCATTCATATCATCAGTCGCGCGCGGTAAAACGGGCTCATACGACGTGCCTGCCGTGCCGTCTCTACGCAACGGACTGAAAGCGGATTCCATGATCAAGGTCAATAAGATCGCCACGCTTCAGAAAAAGATCGCTTTGGGAGAGCTCGGCATCCTGGAGCAATCGATTCTGGCAGAAGTCGATAAAAAACTGAAGACCTTGTTTAAGATCACATGAAAGACTACTATAAAACCCTCGGTGTCTCCAAAAGCGCTTCGAAGGATGAGCTCAAAAAGGCTTTCTATAGGATCGCGCACGAGAATCATCCTGACAAGAACAAGAATAACCCGGCGGCGACGCAGAAATTCAAGGAAGCTAGCGAGGCCTATTCGATCCTATCAGACGATGCCAAGCGCAAACAATACGACACATTCGGATCTCCGCCAGCTGGCGGATGGCCGGGCGGCGCTGGATTTAATGGCGCGGGCGGCTTTCAAGGCGGTTTCAATCCATCTGGAGGCTTCGGCGGCTTCAACGCGGCCGGCTTTGATTTCTCGCAGTTCAATCAGAACGGCGGATTCCACTTCACGACCAATGGCGGCGATGGCGTCGAATTCGACCTTGGCGATCTATTCGGTGAATTCTTCGGTGGCGGCGGCCGTGGACGAAGACCGCGAAAAGGAGCGAACATCACGGTTGATTTGCGCATTCCATTCAAGGAAGCGGTTTTTGGCACGGAGAAGGAGATTTCGATCGGCGGCCGTCCAGAGAAGCTTTCAATTAAAATTCCTCCGGGCATTGAAAGTGGGCAAGGATTGCGAGTCGCTGGCAAAGGCGAGCCTGGCAGTCCGCCAGCTGGCGGAAATCAGAATGGTGACAAGGGAGCGCCTGGCGATCTGATCGTGCGCATCTGGGTTGATGAGCATCCATTGTTCCGCAAGGAAGGATTCAACTTGGTCATGGAATTGCCGGTCAGGCTGACGACTGCGTTAACAGGTGGCTCCATTGAAATCGAAACGCTTGATGGCAAGATCGAGCTGAAGATACCGCAAGGAACCAGCCATGGCGAGATCTTGCGCGTCAAAGGCAAAGGCGTGCCGTATGAGACTGCAGGCCTGATGAGCAACAAGACCCGTCGCGGCGACCTTTTGATCGTCACGCACGTGCTTATGCCGAAGAAGCTCTCGAAGGAAGCACAGAGGCTGATAGATGAGCTCAAGCGGGAAGGGATTTAATGTTATACTTAATCCCATGAAAAAGATACTCCTTTCAGGCGTCAAGCCGACCGGCCAGGTCCACATCGGCAATTATTTCGGGGCCATGAAGCAATTCATCGACCTGCAAAATTCCGGCGATTACGATTGCCACTTATTCATCGCGGATTACCACGGCCTGAATCTCATCCAGAACGCCGAGGAGATGCGACGATTGACTTTAGAATTGGCCATCGATTATCTTGCAATTGGCCTTGACCCGAATAAGTCCGTGCTTTTCAAGCAGAGCGACGTGCCGGCTCACATGGAATTATCGTGCATATTTGACACCATAGTGACGATGCCTTATTTGATGCGCGCACATGCTTACAAGGATGCTGAAGCTAAGAACAAAGAGATCAACGTCGGCACTTTCAATTATCCTGTCCTCATGGCCGCCGACATCCTGCTCTACGACACGGATGTCGTGCCTGTCGGCGCTGACCAAAAACAACATGTTGAATACGCTCGAGATATCGCCTTGAAGTTCAATCATGTATTCGAATGCGAGCTTTTCAAACTGCCAGAGCCGCTCATCCTTGATAACGTGGCTGTCGTTCCTGGCATAGATGGTCGCAAGATGTCCAAGAGCTACAACAACACCATCCCATTGTTCGCTAGCCGTGAAGAGATCACGAAGGCCGTCATGGGCATCGTGACTGATTCCGGCACTGATTCGAATCAAGGCGTTCCCAAGAATGTCTACGCCATTCACAAGCTATTCAAATCAGAGGCGGAGTTGAAACCGATCTACGAGGCCAATAAAGGCAAATACAAAGCATTGAAGGAAGCCCTGATCGAAGACATCGACGCTTTCATCAAGCCTATGCGAGAGCGCCGCGCTGAATTGGCGAAGGACGAGAAGGCCGTGATTGAAATCTTGGCCAATGGAGCAAAGAAGGCGAATGAGAAGGCGAGCAAGAAGCTCTTGGAGGCGAAGAAAGCTGTTGGGGTACTGTGATAATTTCTAATTGACCTAATTAACCTAATTTCTAAACAAATTCCAAGCACAAATTGTAATGGATTTGGCATTGGACATTCCTTAGGTCAATTAGGTTAATTAGAACTTAGAAATTCCCCAATGACTTTTACCGTCAAAACCCAAGCCTTTGAAGGCCCGCTCGACCTCCTGTTGGAATTGATCGAGCAGCGCAAGCTGTTCGTGAATGACATCTCGCTTGCCAAAGTCACCGACGACTTCATCGCGCACGTGAGACAGTTCGAGAATCTGCCGATGGGGGAGTCGGCGCATTTCATCTTAGTCGCATCGACGCTCCTTCTCATCAAATCCAAATCGTTGTTGCCTGGTTTGAATCTGACCGAAGACGAACAAGGCGATATCCACGATCTCGAAAGACGTTTGAAGATCTATCAGAGGATCAAAGAAGCCAGCCGCCATGTTCAAGAAGCCTTCGGCGGCGACATGATCTTTGGCCAATCTCAATCAAGGAGGATCGATCCGATCTTCGCGCCTGACCCTGAATTCACTTTGGAAAAGGCTCTGTATTCATTGAAGGACCTGATCAACCGCCTGCCGAAGAAGGAAACTCTTCCAAAGCATGTCGTCCAGAAAGTCATCAGCCTCGAAGACATGATCGGCGATCTGACCGAGCGCATCAACAAGCAATTGAAGATGAGCTTCCGCCAATTCACGGCCGGCCACAAAGGCGAGCGCGGGAGCGTCATCGTCAGCTTCCTGGCCATGCTCGAGCTCGTCAAACAGGGGATTTTGGAGGTCTCACAACAGAAAGCTTTCGCCGACATAGACATGGAGACGAAGGAGGTGGGAGTGCCGAGATATTAATGCCTGTCACCCCCGCGAAGGCGGGGGTCCAGTGTTATACCGCTGATATTATTAGTGATACTCTGGATTCCCGCTTTCGCGGGAATGACAATATTGATATACTCTTAATCATGAACCTCTCCGCCAAGATCGAAGCCATCCTCTTCTGGAAAGCCGAGCCGGTTGCAATAAAGAAGCTGGCCTCATTGCTAGGCACTGGCGTGAATGAGATCAAGTCAGGCTTAGCCGAATTGGAATCAACTTTGAAGGGAAGAGGCATCACGCTTGTCCAAACTGACGACGAAGTCATGCTTGGCACCTCGAAGGACTTGTCGCCTTTAATTGAACAGCTGACCAAAGATGAATTGACGCGCGACTTGGGCAAGGCTGGTCTGGAGACGATCTCAATCGTTCTATATCAAGGGCCAATCTCAAGGACTGACATCGATTACATCCGCGGCGTGAATTCGCAGTTCATTCTAAGGTCGCTTCTGATCAGAGGGTTGGTGGAACGCATAGACAATCCGGATGACGCGCGCTCATTCCTGTACAAGCCGACGCTTGAATTGTTAGCGCACCTCGGAATCTCAAAGGTCTCAGACTTGCCGGAATTCGAGTCGGTTAAGAAAGATATCGAGGGATTCAAGTCTTCACAGGAAGCAACGATGCAAATAACCAATAATCAAGATACAATAACCAAATAAATCTTGCTGTCATTCCCGCGAAGGCGGGAATCCAGAGTGTCACCGATTACACTGATGGTAATACTCTGGACCCCCGCTTCCGCGGGGGTGACAATACAGATTATTTTGAATCATAATGTCTTCCAACCGAGCAAAGATAGACCGCTTCTTTCTGTCATCAGTCATCCTATTGACGATCGCCGGCTTCGTCATATTCCTGTCGGCCTCGCTCGGCCTCTTGGCGCAGAACGGCGCTAGCTTCGGCGGCGTGGCCGTGAAGCAGGTCATCAGCTTGGCCGGCGGCGTCATCCTTTTCTACTTGCTTTCGCTCCTGAACTACGCCTGGTGGCGCAGGACCGCCTTGTTCGTGCTCATATTCGCCATCGGAGTCAATCTGCTCCTATTCATCCCAAGCTTGGCCATATATCACGGCGGCGCGTCTCGCTGGATCAACATCGGGTTCACCACGTTCCAGCCTTCGGAATTCCTGAAGATCGCTTTCATCATATATCTGGCGGCTTGGATCCAATTCGCCAGAGACCGCATAAAGACTTTGAAGTGGGGGATATTGCCGTACATTGTGATCATGAGCATTTTGGGTGCTATGCTCTTGGTCCAATCTGATACTGATACGCTAGTGATCATCGCTTTTACGGGTCTTGTAATGCTGATTATCGCCGGCGTACCGATCCGCCATATCGCTGTCGCCGGGCTCATCATCATCATCGCCGTCGGCGGCGTCATCTGGTTCCGGCCGTACGCTTTGGAGCGCGTCAAGGTCTTCCTGGACCCGACGGCTAACGCCAATGGTTCCGGATACCAGATCAACCAGTCTCTCATCGCCATCGGCTCCGGCGGCGCCTTCGGGCGCGGCTTCGGGCAGAGCATCCAGAAATTCGGATATCTGCCCCAACCGACCGACGATTCGATCTTCGCCGTGGCCGCCGAGGAATTCGGCTTCGCCGGCACGATCGTCCTCATCGCGCTGTACTGCTGTTTCGCCGCCAGCGCCTTCCGCGTCGGCACGCGCGCAGTCGACCCATTCGGCGGCATGCTGTCGATCGGCATCGCCACCTTGGTCATCACCGAATCATTCCTGAACATGGCGGCCATGCTCGGTTTGGTGCCATTGTCAGGCGTGCCGTTGTTATTCGTCTCGCACGGTGGCACCGCTCTCATCATCACTCTCGCGGCGGCGGGGATAGTGGCGAATGTTTCGAAAACGCATAGATAATCCAAATCTACGAATGCAATGCGAATGCCACGAA
>CAVYBN010000016.1:0-27679 GCA_963766795.1 Candidatus Parcubacteria bacterium
TCTTCCTACGATTGTAATCAGCAAGCAGCTTCGCGGTCGCTTCAGGTTCAGTCATCATCTGCGGCGTGAGCAAGGCAATGATGGCGTCGCTTCTTTTTCTTCAACAAGGATCTTCAGAGCGCTCTCATATCTGGCGCTCAAGGCGTCGCCGATGATGTCCACCGGATTACCGACGGCGGCCATCGGCGGCAGGACTTTCCGCAAGGCTTCTTTTGTCTGATTCTTTCAATTCGACCAGCGACAATGATTTTGAAACATCGATCAAGATCGGTCGTGATCACCGCTGGTCCGCCGGCATTCGTGAGAACGATCAGCTTTTAAGAGCGGTTTCAAGATCCAAGCTCCAAAAGCTTGGCCATGTTGAAGAACTCGCGGATAGATTCGACGACGATGATACCGGATTGCTCTGCAAGCCGCCGTGAATACGGCGTCTTCCGGCGCCAGCGAGCCGGTATGCGACATCACGGCTTCTTGTCCTCGCGCGCCCTTGCCGGCCTTGATCAGAACGATCGGTTTTTGCTTGGTGATCTCCGATGCCAATCGCATGAATTCATGGCCGTCTCTCAATTGTTCCACATACATCAAGATTGCCTTGGTATCCGCGTCATCTTTAAGGTATTCCATGAATTCGATCTCCGAAAGAGCGGCTTCATTGCCCAGGCTGATGAATTTGGAGAAGCCGACGCCTTCGCCAGCGCTTTATCAAGAATGGCCGTGCCAAGCGCGCCTGATTGTGACAGAAATGCCGTGTGGCCTTTCTTCGGTTTGCCGGCGGCGAACGATGCATTCAGATCCGAATGAGTGTCGATAGTTCCAAGGCAATTCGGTCCAAGCAGAGCAATGCCATTCTTCTTGGCGATATCCGCCACTTTCTTTTCCAATTCAGCGCCAGCCGGTCCCATTTCCTTGAATCCTGCGGCGATGATAATGACCGTTGTGATCTTCTTTTCCGCGCATTCCTCCAAAATCGACGGCACGATGTCGGCGCGCACGGCGATCAGCGCCAGATCGATGCTTCCATCGATATCTTTAATCGACGGATAAGCTTTCAATCCCAGGACTTCTTTCTCTGAAATAGTCACCGGATAGATGTCGCGCTTGGCGCCATTCAAAAGGTTGGCCATCAAAGCATAGCCGACTTTGTTCTTGTCGGAAGACGCGCCGATGACGGCGACAGAGCTTGGAGTGAAAAAATTTTTGAGATTCAGAAGTTGTTATATTAGACGAATCACTTGCTCACTGAATAAAGCGCCCAAAGGGCCGAATCTAATAATTTAGTATTATTGATCAGGTCATCATTCTTTATGAATTTCTCTCTGATCTTAAGATAATGCTCAAAGTGGCTCACGATCGATGTCGTGATAACTCATCGACGATTTCGACTTTATGCCGATTGAAATCATTCAATATGATATCCAGTGATTTCATTACGGTATATCTTAATAGTTTGTTCCTAGTGGCTATTGGCTAATTGTTCCTCGAATGTCGGCTTCTCCACATTATAGAATATCCCCAGCGGTACTTTTTCGCCATCTTTCTTGGAAAGCTTGGCCGCTTCTTCGGGATTTGCGGCTGGCAAGCCTTCGCGCCAGAAGACTCGCTCCTTGAAATAGTCGCGCGTGTCGAAGAAGGTGATGCACGGCTGGATGATCTCGACGAATGAGAAGCCCTTATGCTTGATGGCCGCTTCCATGACGCGTCTCGTGCCGGCGATGTCGCCTGCGTATGTGCGTGCCGCGAAAGTCAGGCCGGCTTGGAGGAGGACAGGTATGGCGTCGAAAGGCTCTTCGATGCTGCCAGCCGGCGTCGTCTTGCTCTTGAAGCCCTTTGGGCTGGCGGCCGAAGCTTGGCCGGTCGTCAAAGCGAACAATTGATTGTCGTGGATGAAGAGCTTCACGTCCGAATTGCGCCGCACGGCGTGAATGAGATGTTCCAAGCCTTCGTCATATGAATCGCCGTCGCCTGATAAGCCGACGACTGTTAGCGAAGGATTTGCGCATTTGATCCCAGTCATAGCAGGGATGGCTCTTCCGTGCAGAGCCGTGAAGCTGTTCGTATTCAAGTAATCGGAGATCTTTCCGTGGCAGCCGATGCCGGCGCAAGCCACGAGATCTTCGAGTTTCAATGATCCGGCGGCGACCAATGCTTCGATTGTCTGACGCCAAGCAACCAGAATCTGCGAATTCGGGCAGCCCGGGCACCAGGTGATTTTGGCCGTAGTTGAGAGATTTAAAGGCATTTGTTTGTTGTGTCATTCCGGCGAAAGCCGGAATCCAGTGTTAAACGATTTTGGTCAGTTGTTTGACCTGGATCCCCGCCTGCGCGGGGATGACACAGGATATTATTAATCTGTTCTGCCAAGGCGACTGGCTCGAATGGCCGTGAATCGTATCTCAATATCATATCCGTGGCTATAATGCCTGTCTTTTCGCGGATCAAGGCCGCCAGTTGGCCATTCCGATTGCACTCTATATTAATGATCTTTTTAGCGCCTGCTAATTCATGCGCGACCTTTTTCCCGTCGAACGGCTCCAGCCAGACGATCTGGACGAGCTTGGCTGGCTTCTTCAAATGCTTCGCGGCTTCGAGAACTGACCCTTTTGTCGAACCCCAGAAGACAATGACATTTTCGCTGGACTTATCGCCATACACCTTGACCGTCTCATGATGGTCGAGAGATTTGCTGATCGTGTCGATCTTGGCGGCGCGTTTGTCGAGCATCGCTTTGGTCGGCTCCAATTCCTCGATGGTGATGCCGGCTTCGTCGTGCTCATAGCTGGTGGCTTTGACGATGGTGTTTGGCGTTCCCGGAAATGCCATCGGAGAAATGCCGTCCTTGGTTATTTGGTATCGGCCATAGTTTTGAACTCCGCCGCGCCCTCTCGGCGACAGAAGTGTTTCGTCCATCTTGTCATTCCCGCGAAAGCGGGAATCCAGTGTATTACTGCTTTCGATTTTAATGGTTTGACCCTGGATCCCCGCCTGCGCGGGGATGACAGAAGCAGAAACGACTGTCGATCTTAATCCTAAATCTATTTTAATCGTTTCTGGTTTCAATAGGCAAGTCGAAGCGTGCTCTGAAAGGATCTTGTCCATGAGGACGATGACTGGCAATTGATATCGCCAGGCCAGATTCAATGCGTGAGCGCCCAAGGCGAATGATTCCTCGGCATCGCCTGGAGCGATGACGATCCTCGGAAATTCGCCATGGCCGCCGTGGATGGCGAATCGCAAGTCGGTCTGGCTGGAATAAGTCGGCAAACCGGTAGCCGGCGCCTGTCGTTGCGAAACCGCGATGACCAAGGGCAGTTCGGCCATGCCTGAGAAGCTTAAGGCTTCTTGCATCAAAGCGAAACCGCCGGTGGCCGAGCCGATGGCCACGCGCTTGCCGGCGTAGGACATGCCGAGCGCCATGTTGATGACCGAAAGCTCGCTTTCAGGCTGGATGACGCGAAGCTTCGAATCCTTTTGCTTGCCGGCCAGGAAATGCAGGATGGAAGTCGACGGCGTCATGGGGTAGGCCAAATAGAAATCGAGACCCTGCCGCCATCAATCCTCTTGCGAAAGCCTCGTTTCCATCGACTGACTCTTTTTTCCTTCGCTCGGTTGGATCTTCTTCTGGTGCCTGAAGGCTTTTTCCTGGAGGAGCTTGTATCCTCTGTCAGCCAGCTCGATGTTGGCCTGCGGCATCTTATCTTTGAAGACATCGCCGAGGACCTTTTGCATCAGGTCGAAATCAAGGTCCAACAGATAGCAGATCGCGCCTAGCGCCATTGAATTGCGAGTAATGGCAGGCACATTCATTTCTTTCACGGTCGTGGCCATGGGAATCACGACGGCATTGTCTTTGAGAGCTTCAATGTCGTGTGGCTCAAATGAATCGGCCAACACGACCGCATTCTCGGCCAATTCATCGCGGTGGATCGTGATCGTCTCCTCATTCAAGGCGACGAGCGCGTCCAAGGCCACGTGATCGGAATAGATCTTCTCCTTGCTGAATGTGATGCGCGCGAAGTTGTGGCCGCCGCGGATGAGCGAAGGGTAGGTGAATGACAGGTACGATTCGTAGCCAAGCTCGGCCAGGATCGCGGCCAGGGTCAAGCCGGATTCCTTGACGCCGTCGCCGGCCGCTCCGCCGATGCCGATCGTGAATACGCTGTCGTGGGATTTGCGCATGGACTTTTGTTTGTCTGTGAATTATAGCATGCGATCAAAATAAAAAGTTCCGCCGGTACCTAGGATTGGAGTCGGCGGAACGGTGCTAAGGATTGTGCTGTCTTAGGCCAACCAGATCTGAGATCTCGTATCTGCGATTTGGCTACCCGTCGTTGCCTTGGTGGGCGATTATCCCGCCAACTAGCTGATGGGCCGTGAACCCTCTTCAAAGGCTGGGACGCCATAACTGATGCGTCTAAGCCGGTGAAGATCGGTATCCACATATTACTCTCACAGAGCCGAAGCTCGAACAGCGAGGCACCAGAATCATGATAGACGAGATTACCCCATTGGTCAATCGATTTTAATTGGTGCCTATCAAAATATTGAATCCATGTTATCATTTGAGTCATGCCAACCTTACCAAAGCTCGCGATCGGCTGGTTCTCGTTCTCGTGCTGCGAGGACAATACGATCGTCATGACCGAGGTCATGAACGACCACTGGCAGGAATGGAAGGAGCTCTTCGATTTCCGCCACGCGCGCGTCTTGAAGTCGAACAATGTGATGGATAGCTTCGACATCGCCTTCATCGAAGGAGCTTTGGCCGGGCCGGAACAAGTCGAGAAAGTCAAAGACATCCGCAGCCGCTCGAAGAAGCTTGTGGCTGTCGGTTCATGCGCTATCGTCGGCTTGCCTGCTGGCCAGCGCAATTCATTCACGCCGGAGCAGAAAGCCAGCATAGATTATCTGATTACGCGCTTCGGAGCTCTACCGGATGTCAAGAAAGTCTCTGATGTCGTAAAAGTCGATGTCGAGATACCCGGCTGTCCGATGGATCCGAAAGTATTTCTAGAGAAGGTGAATTCTTTAGTCGTAGAGCTAAGGAAAGCTTAAAAGTCAAAATGCAAAAGTCAAAATTTCAATTTAAAAGTCAAAAGTCGAACACAATAAAAGGTGCGTTTCAATTTTTACTTTTGACTTTCAATTTTGCCTTTTAACTTTTAACTTTTTAATTACAATCAACCACCATGCATAGAATAGATCTCCGATTGGACCATATCACCAAAGTTGAAGGCGACGCCGCCATGGACGTGGTCGTGGAGGACGGCAAGGTCACGAACGTGAAGTTCGCCATCGTGGAATACAAGCGCTTCTTTACGGAAGCCATGAAGGGCAAGAACATCGCCGCCATTCCAGCTCATCTTTCTCGTATCTGCGGCACATGCTCGAACGCGCATGTCATGGCATCTATCGCAGCCTGCGAGGACGCGCTTGGCATTGAAGTCACTCCGCAGACCAAATTGCTTAGGAAGCTCACCATGCACGGCCTAGTCTCACGAGACCACGCTTTGCACTTGTATCTCTTCGTCATGCCGGACATTTTCGGTAAGGACGCATTCCTGGACTTCGACGAGAACGATCCGATCCAGCATCAGCTTCTCCATGACGGCTTCGATATCAAAGCTGCCGGCAATCACTTGTCGCAAATGGTGGCTGGTAGGAGCGTCCATGCGACATTCCCGGTGATCGGCGGATTCCTGCAATTCCCGACGCCTGAAGCAGCGGCTGAATGTATCAAAGAATTGAAAGCCGCGCGGCCAGCTGTGCTTCGTTTGATCGACGTCTTCGTTAAGGCACCATTTCACCTCGACAGGAAGACGAAATACATGGCGCTGGTGCCTGACGATTCATTCGGCTACATCGGCGGAAAGATAATCACAGATAAGGGAGAAGTCTACGAACAGAAAAATTTCCGATCGCATCTTGAGCATGTGGCTCTGCCGTATTCGCAGGCTTCAGCCTATACCTACAAGGGCGAGAGCTATATGGTCGGCGCTTTGGCGCGCATGAATCTGGCTAAAGACAAATTGCATCCGGAGACGAAGAAGTCTGCCGCAGAAGCATTGAAATTATTTCCGTCGACGGATATTTTCCACAACAATCTGGCACAGGCCATAGAGATACTGCATTCAATAGATGAATCAATCGACATTCTTTCGAATAATGTATTCAAAGCGGAGCCTGTCATTAAAGTCCCAATGAGAGCCGCGACCGGCATGGGCGTCATCGAAGCGCCGCGCGGCACGCTCTATCACAAAGTGGTCATAGACGACAAAGGCATCGTCCTTGACGGGGAAGTCATCGTGCCGACCGGCCAGAATCAAGTCAACATCGAGCGCGACGTCGGCACGCTTGTCGAGGGCCTGATCGAGGATATGCCCAAAGACAAGATCAACATGGAGATCGAGAAACTTGTCCGCGCGTACGATCCCTGCATGAGCTGCGCTTCGCATTTCCTCAAGGTGAAGTGGCAGGAGAAATAAGAGATTAGAGATTAGTAATTAGAGATTAGAAGTCGCACTTGCAGCTAGCCTTTTTTCCTGTTAATCTTTTGAAAAAGCAAAGCTCTTTGAGTATTTGCGCAACCATAGAAAGGTCGATTATGAGTATTGAAACAAATGTTTTGGAGCCGCCGTCTGCGTGCCTCAAGCGCGTGGCGCCTCGAATTCCCGCCGAAGTCGAGTTTCAGCAACGCAATGAAATCAGTGGAGAGCAGCTCTTAGCCAGGTTTGCCGCGACATGCGGTTGGGACAAATTCCAGGCTGGAAAACTCTCGAAGAATGATTGGTGGCAACTTCTCGAGCTTACCAAGAAGGATGAGTCACTCGCTCGGTCGTTTCTCCATGTCCATTTCAGCTCGCTGGTGGATGGTTTATATGGACAAGCGAGAGGTTTCAATTGGCGTGATCAGTTCTGGTCTTATGAGAGCGTGCTCGGCTATCTGATCAAGCACAGAGGCCATGCCGGTGCCGTCGAATGCGATGCAAAAGTTCTTATTGCAATGCACTCGCGGTCAATGAGGAGATCACCGGTTACGGGAAGAGACTGCCAAGTATTAAGCGGTTCCTACCCTTCGATTGATCCGTATTACGACACGCTCTTCGACCTATACGATCTCTATCCGCCGCCAGGATCAAGAATTTTGGCTCACAAGAGCGTCATCGTCGCGAAGCTTTGAGATGAAGTGTCGCGACTCACGAGCGTCCAGTAATGGCCGCTCTTTTTTGTTTATTAAGGATTATAGATTAGGGTCTAGGGACTGGTGTCATCCCCGCGAAAGCGGGGATCCAGGGTCTAACGATTGAGATTGAAAGCAGTGATACCCTAGATTCCCGCATGCGCGGGAATGACAGGCTTCCTAATCTCCCTTGCTACATCCTCAATCGCTTTCCCTTCATTAAAATCCGCTGGCACGCCGATGATCGTCACCTTCTTCAGCTTGCCGAGCTTCTTCAGATACTTCAGATTCGCCAGCGCGTCGAAATCGTGCATCGAGAGCCGCGGCGAGGCCGTGAATGATTCCAAGTCATTGAAAACGGTTACTTCCTTTGGTCCGACGACGGTGTCGATTATGATCAGCTCTTCAGGCACATCCCATTCTTCATTCGGGTCTTTTACGACGAAATCAATGGAAGGGAATTCCTGGTGCAATCGCGGCGCCATCCTTAAAGGCAATGAATCCATTGAAAGATCTGGATTTCCAAATAAGAAAATAGTTTTGATCCGCATGATTGATTAGTAGCACGATCATTCCAAGGGTTTTAATCGCTGCCAATCGGAGGGGCCCTTATCTGAATTGATCATTCTAAAAGTTGATGACCGTCTTGATGCGGTTGTCGGCGTATCCTCGGCAGTCTTTGAAAGCCTGCGCGCCGTCTTTCGCGGCGTAGCGATGAGTGATCAGGCTCTTCAGGTCGATCTTTCCCTTAGCGACCAAGTCGAGAGCGTCAGGGAATGAGAAAGCGCAAGTCCATGAGCCGTGGACATGCAGCTCTTTCTTGACGATGCTCATCAGGTCCAGCTTGGAAGGCTCCTCGAAGACGCCGAGGAGGAGGACTCGGCCTGCGCGCATGGCGATATCGAGCGCCATTTGCGCGGTCGATTCACGGCCGACGGCTTCGATGGCCACATCCACGCCACCTGGGTAGAGCTCATGAATCCGTTTTGCGACATCTTCATTCGAAGCGTCTATGCCGTCGTCTATCCATTTCTTTTCTTTAACGAAAGCCAATCGGTGGGCTTGCGTCTCGATGCCGATCACATTGCCGCCGGCAGATTTCACGGCTTGGTCCAAAAGAAGCCCGATCGGGCCTTGGCCGATCACGGCCACGTTCTTGTCGAGCAAGAGACCGGCTTCTCTGATTGCATAGAGAGCGATCGTCAACGGCTCGATGAGCGCTGCTTCGTCGAAGTCGAGCTCGTCGGGGATCTTGTAGACCAGATCGGCCGGGATGGCCAGATATTCCGCCAAGGCTCCGGAGCGGTCGAGGCCGATGACTTTAGCATTGGGGCAGAGATTTGGTTTGCCGATCAGGCAATAATGGCATGTACGGCAGGGAACGACGTGCTCGCCGACCACGCGGTCGCCGGCCTTCACGTTAGTGACCGACTTGCCGACGCTCTCGACCGTGCCGGAGAATTCATGCCCCATGATGAGCGGCACCGGGACTTTCATGTTGCCGCCGTATATGTGCAGATCGGTGCCGCAGATGCCTACGGATCGGATCTTCATCAAGACCTCATCGTCGCGCACGCCGGGCTTTGGCACATCCGCGTACTCGATGGTTTCGGGGCTTTTGTATAGGAGCGCTTTCATTGCGCGCTAATTGTATCACATCTAACCCTTGTAAGAGGTCAGCCAGTCCATGAGCTTTTTGCGGTGCTTCTCGATCGTCCATTTCAGACTGCCCTTGAACAGGGAAGGATGCATGGCCTGGAACGTTTCGAGGGCTTTTTCCGTGGCGCGCGGAAAGGCCTCGGGGATATTTTCGTTATAATATTGCGTAAAAACCGCCGTCGAAGCCGGTGGCTGTTCTGCCGTCTGCGCGCGGCGTTTGTCTAACATGGCTTCATAGTACCATGAAGATCATTGATATTCAAGGGCTTGGCAATTTGCCAACGACGCCAAGATCCAGTATTTTATAGTCATGACTAAAAACATCTCTGGCGGAGAGGCGCATAATCTTCCCATGGATTTACGAAAAGCCTTGGCATCTGACCCTAAAGCCCTCGCGGCATGGGAAGATCTCACGCCGCTCGCTCGTAATGAATGGATCTGTTGGACTATTTCCGTTAAGAAAGCAGAGACGAGAAAGGAGCATGTTGCCAGGGTTGTTTCTGAACTCAAGGAAGGGATGCGTCGGCCGTGTTGCTGGGCCGGATGCATGCACCGAAAAGATACGGCATAATTTGCATAAATCGATCATGTCCCAATTTCAAGGACTGTTTTGTCACTATGGCTCCCCGAACATGACACAATTATAACTATATTCTCGGACGCGGATTACATGAATGGGATGTATAATCAGCTATTGTTCATGAAGGTGATGGGGAGGGGAAGATGATATCTGAAAATAAAAGGACCCGCGGTTCGAATGAGTCGCGAGTCTCTGTGAATGGTTTATCCATATTCATTGCACCTCGACTTTGCAACGATTCAATCCAGAAATGGGAGTGTCTACCTCTTCGCAGTCTACAATCAACTTTCTCTTGGTAGTAATAACTGGAGGAACAGAATCGTCCAAGCTTCCGTAATACCAATATCCCTCCTGTTCGTTAATAGTAACCTCAATTGTAACCCGCTTGTCCTGGAGCTCAAGGATTCTAAAATAAAGAGATAGATTATCCCACGTATCATAAGTGCTGGAGCCGGTCTGTTCGCTATCCCTATTATATGGAACTGGCAACGCCAACTTGATTCGATCGGAGCCCATCTTCGAAATTTCAATGTAGACGCCATCTTCAGCGGTGACAATCTGGAAGTCGGTATTCAGTAAGCAGAATTGGAAAAGAGCGGAAGTATCCATTTTTTCCTCCTTTCTTGGAAAAGTTCGTCGTCGGCATAACAATATTTCCTGACACAATCAGGTGTTTGCCATACTAATGCTAGTGTATAGTGAATAGATAATATTGTCAAATAATTCTTCGGTGAACTCAATAAGTAAATGTAACACCACGTCGAACCCCATTCGGGTCTACCAAAAAAGACATTGCAAACAAACGAGATTCTACGAGCTCCACTTTTTGATTGAAGTTCGAACTTTTTTTGCCGAAAATCCGGATTGCTGATTGCGTCTCTCCGCCTGCGGCGGATCGTCGCCAGGAGAGGGCGGACGGAAGCCTGGGGGTTTGGGGGAAAGGATTCCGTCCGCCCTCACTATTTGTTTTTATCCTCGCCACTTTGCTGATTTTTTCGCGCGGGTATTGAGGAAGAAAAAATTCAGAAAGCCTTGCGGCTCAAATCCACCATTTGATCCGCAAGCGGTTTTACCATCTGAGCCGCAAGATTATTCTAGCATGAAAGTACAGTGGCTCGAAGCGGTCCACTTCCGCTTTTGTTTGAGTCAGTACGCGGATGTCAGAACGGCTCCGCACTGAAACCCCAGCCGTCGTCCGAGACGACCGCTGGGTGCTCCGCCGCACCGACATCCGCTCGGAGACAATCGAGAAAAGCTGAATCGACCGCTTCTCGGTTGAAATAAGTGAAAGAAATTCAGAAATCCTTACGGCTCAATTCCACCAATTGATCCGCAAAACTATTCTAGCGCACGAAAAGATATTTAACCCAATGAGAACTGTCAGTGCGATTCAATCTTCCTTGTTTGACTAATTTTGATAAGTATCTGGTTGCTGTAGCATCGGAGCAATGTAGAAGGTCTTGAGCTTGTTCATTGGTGATAAATCCTTTCTTTTGTGCCAAGAGCATGACTTTATCTGATTTTTTCTGTCGGTTTGAACCAAGCTTGGCATTTGCTTTGGCTAGAAGCTCTCGGATGAAGCTGGTTTGGTTCTGTTGCGCCGACGGTTGCGTTTGTTCTGCTGTCGGAGTCGGTGGCGTCGGCGCATACACTGGTACGGATTGTACTGGAACTGGTTGAACAGGTTCAGAAATTGGTTGATCACCAGCCAGAGCTTGTGGCTCACTTGGGACGGAAATTGGTTCATTTTGCTCATCGCTTTCTGGCTGATTTAGGGGTGTATTTTGATCTTCAACGGGCGCCGAACTATCATCGTTTATAGGCGATTCTGGGGCCTCTGGGGGCATATTAGCGGGTTCTGAACCTGTTGGTTGACTAGAATCTGGCTCAACGGCGGTGGAGGTCGGTTCTGGCGGATTTGTCGGCGGTGGAGTTGGTGCGTCATCAGTCAGATCGATTGGAGTATTTTGATCGTCCATGAGAATAGTTTATCATAAATCCAAAATAATTTTACAAAACCGCCGCTTCATTCATATCGATATTCCCATCAGCATTGATATTCATTACAGGTAGGATTATAGTAAGCTGAATATTATGAAATATAATAAACCCTACTATGATACAGGAAATTATAGACCTGAACCACCATTAAAAATGGTTGAGGTTGGTTTAGATATTTTTCAGAAAATTTTTGAAAAAGAGTTGAAGGATATGGAAACATGGAAATTACAGCCCTCTTTTTCGCAGCTGATTATGGATCGATGTGCTTGGCTTTTTTGGAATGAAAAGCAAGTCATTGAGATAAAAAGGAGAGCAAGACCTTATATTGCTTTGGCGGAAGAATCGTATAGAAAAGATCCTAAAATGACCATCCTGATATTTAATGAGATTATGCTTTCGTACATAGATATACAACATTCCGCTTTTTCCAGAGAGGCAAAACCAAAAAAAGATGATGATTATGTAAAAAAATTCAACATGCTCTTTGATGAGTACAGATTTCGTTATGAAGAGTTATTGAATCGTTTGATCAGCTTTGCTCATGCATGTATAGGTATAGTGGTCAATGAACCACCTGTTGACGGAGCTGAATGTATTAATATGGATGCTAACGTAAAATTAAAAAGATTGAATGCTAGTATTCTTCCATCCGCATTCTCTTATGAAAATATAAGCAGCTCAATTTATGGCATAAAACCAGGGATACGAAATGCGCTATCTCATGGTGGCAGAAGGACTCAACTTTCAGATGAAAAGAAATTTTTATTACAAGACAGCTCTGGCTGGAAAAAAGAATATTCTCTCGATGAATTTCATGACGAATTAGATACGCTAAACAAAACAATCACATCTTTAGAATTTGCAACACTAGTCATGCAGATGAATCACACAAAAGAAATTTCAATATTGAGAGAAAATTTACCACATGAATTTACTGAAGAGGAAAAAAATCAGGTTGTTTTTACCTCTGCCAAAGATTGCCAGTTTGATATTCTTGAAGCTGAAAGCAAATCGCCTTATCTTGAAATCAAACTGCGCTTCAACCCTATTCAACCAAGAGAGAGCAAGATCTTTGGCAACTGGGGTGGTTCGTATTTTAGTGAAGAAATTCCTGCGGCACCAATTGAAATTAAGGGTCAAGTGTTTCGATTCATTCATTTTATAGAAGTGATCATGGAAAAAGAAAGTCCGGGTGTTTCCATTGAAGTATATACGTGGGGAGAAAAATTGCTGGTGAAAGTTGAAATAAAAGATGTGAAAGGATTTCTCGCCGCGACCAAGGATATAAAAGGTGATGATGACTACGAAACTAAACGACTTATCGAAAGTAAATTTGTAAAATGGAATCGCTTTGCATGGGCTACAGGAGAAATTAAAGACGATGGGACGCCTGTGCAAGATGATCAAAAGATCTAGATCTAGTCAAACAAAAACTCCCCAACGTATTGCTACGCAAGGGAGTGTGATTATTTTGAGACAAGCTCTAAACACGATGCTCCACACACCATGTTTTGGCGTTCTGGAACATGCGGAGCCAGGGTGACGCCTCAAGTCTTTGCCAAGAGGCTGGCATCCATGGCCATTGCCACAAACGGAAACAACGTTCAGGATGCGGCATCATCGCTAGATGACGACCGTCCGGAGAGCAGAGCGCAGTGATTCCGTCCGGCGAACCGTTCGGATTATGCGGATATTCTTCGGTGCGATTGCCGTGCAGGTCCAAATAGGCAAGAGGTGAAAGTTTGGCCATTATGACCTTCTCTCGAATCGACGGGTCAGGATAGACCAATCGACCTTCGCCGTGCGCGACCCATACACCAAGCTTAGAACCTTCCATTCCGGAGAGAAGCATCGACGGGCTTGGCAGAACTTCTACCTGAACCCATCGAGACTCAAACCGGCCTGAAGTGTTGTGAATGAATCTTGGTTGCTTTTCGCCCTCGATCCCTTTCCACGGAATCCATCCGAGAAGCGCCATGAGTTGACAACCGTTGCACACGCCGAGCGAGAACGAATCCTCGCGAGCGTAGAAGCGGTCGAACATCTCTCGTAACTTATTGTTGAACAGAATTGCTCCTGCCCAACCTTTAGCGCTATCGAACACATCCATGTAGGAGAAGCCACCGGCGAATATTATGCCTTGGAACTGGTCCAAGTCGATCCTGCCTTCAAGAAGGTCACTCATCGTGACATCCCATGGGGCAAGGCCGGCAGCTGCGCAAGCAGCTTGCATCTCACGATCTCCGTTCGTTCCTTCTTCGCGTATGACTGCCACTCTTGGCTTGTCAGGTGAATTTAGGACCGCCGAAGCGGTATCCTTGGGCTCGAACAATAATCTGTAATTCGGAGGTTCCGGATTATACCAACTGTTACCACCATGTCCGAAGTACTCGACCTTGGCGCACTCGGGATTCATCTGGAGCTTCTCGATTTCGTAGCTGGTGGACTCCCACCAAAGACGAAGTTCACTGATAGTCGTTGCGAACACATCATGATGGTCGTCGCGGATGAGGCACTTGACAGTATCATTGGTTTTTCCGATAAATGATAACGGAACATCGAATTCATCACATATGGCACGGATGCGTCCCGAGTTGTTCGGTAGGTATTCGAGGACGAAGCCAAGCTCTTCAGCAAATAGCTCGTCAAGAATGTCCATGTCGTCCACCACATTCCAATCCGTAACTTTCAACGTGAAGCCGCATTTGCTCGCCATGCACATTTCGGCGACTGCGGTTATGAGGCCGCCGTCGCTTTTATCGTGCAGTGCAAGGATAAGACCTTCGCCGATCATTTTTTGCACCGCAAGAAACGCGTTCCTGAGGAGCTTTGGATCGACGTCGGGTGATTCATCGCCGAGCTGGTTGAATGCTTGCGCTAGAGCTGAACCGCCAAGGCGATTTTCTCCACGACTCGGGTCAATGAGACCAAGACTACTTTTGCCCGGCATTTTAATATCCGGCGTAACTTTCCTGGTTATGTCTGGCACTGGAGCGTATCCAAGAACCACCAAACTTCCGGGAGCCTTTACAAGCTCTCCCGAAACATTCGCTGCCATCGAAAGACTGTCTTTACCTCCATCAACCGCTATACCAAGCTCGATCATGAAATCGGACATGGCTTTCGCAGCATCATAGAGGAGGACACCTTCGTGTGGCAGTTTTGCTGGCCACATCCAGTTTGCACGGCATCGGATATCTCCGATGTCACTGATCTTGACCGAAGCCATGTTGGTGAGCATTTCTGCCACCGCCATACGAGCTCCGGCTTTCGGATCAATAAGCATTTTGACTGGCTGTTCGCCGACTGAGGAAACGCTTCCTGTTAAGCCGAAGTGACTTTGAGCATTTACGCTCGCATCGGCAATAGGAATCTGGGCAATCCCGCAACACTGCTGTTGCGCGACGAGCCCAGTAACGCTTCGATCCACTTTGTGCACCAGGAATCCCTTCGAACCGACATAAGGAAGCTTGAACACTGCTTTGATTGCTTCTCCAACAGTCAACTCCAGCAAGTTCAAAGGCTTGAGGGCCTCCGTTCGCCGATTTGATTCGAATGTTTTCTGGGGCATCTTTGTGAGGATCTGCTCCAGGTTGAGGTCAACAGGTGTTTGCTTGTTCGTGGGATCTTCAACGACAACTTTGCCGCTGCCGGTGATTTCCCCGAGAATTTCGCAGTTGACTCGCTCGCGTTTGCAGATCGACTGAAAAAGCTCGATCTGTTCCGGCTTGATCAGAAGTCCGTATCCTTCCTGGAACTCAGCGCTCCAGATTTTCAGGACTGACATCGTCTTGTCGCCAAGCACAATGTTTCGGATGTTGAGTTTGCCGCCGACGGGCTCGAGAAGTTCCGTGAGGACATTACTCGGTCCGCCTGCACCCTGATCGTGAATGCTCGATATGGGATTTCCTTCTCCAAACCTTCCTCCCATTTCGACACAAGCCCGAATGACACGGTTTGCTCGATTCTCCATCTCAGCGTTGCCGCGTTGAACAGAGTTAAAATCGAGCGCTTCGGTATTTTGACCTTGCATCATACTCGAGGCTGAGCCGCCGCCGACCCCGATGGGATAGGCAGGACCGCCGATACGCACGATGAGCATTCCAGCCACAGCTGATTCTTTTGCGAGATGCCCGCCAAAGATATGGCCCACTCCGCCACTATACAAGATAGGTTTACGCGGCTCACGCCATTCATTTCTGATGATCTGACCAAAGGTTCGAGTGAATCCCAACGTGAGGGGTTCGCCGAATTGATTACCGTAGCTTGATACGCCGTTGCTGCCCTCGATGAGAATCGTGAGCGGCGATGCGTATTTCGATGGCTTGTCGCTACCGACAATTTCTCCGGGTATCTCATACCCTGGAATAAAGAGGTTGCCGACAAAATAACCAGCGACGCCAATGCCGGTGATGCCACCGCGTCCGACTGCTGTATTGTCGCGGATCCGTCCGCCGGCGCCTGTTTGGGCTCCGGGGAAAGGTGCGACGAATGTCGGATGGTTGTGAGTTTCCGCTGTGCAACTGATGTGCACCGATCGGTCAATGATTGCCATCTCGCTGGCTCTTCCTGAGTTTACGGGCAACAGAATGTAAGTTCTGGAACCAGTGATGACTCCGGCATTATCCCTGAAGGAAACTAGGCTCCCATTCCTCGAAATGCCCTCTTTTTTATCATACGCCTCAATAGCTTTAAGAGGCCGCTGGACGATTTCGAACAATGTTTGTTCCATCGGTATTCCATCAATAACCATGAGGCCTTTGAAAAACCAATGCCGACTGTGCTCGCTGTTGGCGTTGCCCAGTTGCAGAAGTTCGACATTGGTCGGGTTTCTTTTTAGAACGTTCACGAAAAGATCATAGTAATAATCAATGTCGCGCTCGTCCATACCCCAACCGTTGTCTTTGTTCTGCTTAATGAGTTCGCCTTTGCCGAGCTTGATAATGTCCACGATTTTGACTTCTTCCGGCACAATGCCAGTGTCAAAACTCGTGATGCCGTGCGAATAATACTGCTCCGTCATCCGGTCAATGTTTTTGCGCGCATTTTCCCGCAACGCGAATCCTTCACCGGTGTGATACCGATGTGTGCGTTCCACACGCACTACCTGCTTGATGCCCATAGCATGGCAGATGGATACCGCGTTGGAAGAGAACGGCGTTTCAATTGAAAGGCGTGGTCCGATTTCGATGACATCCGACGACAGCATGAAAGGTTCACTCCTGGTTTTGCCCGGTTCGAACGTTTCTGCCACAAGCCACTGAAGGTTGTTAATTTCTGGTGCTGACAGCTGGCCTGTGGTTTCAACGTAGAAACCAAGTTCCAGGCCGCTGTTAATCTGACGATATATCCTATAGATCATAGGTTTCTCCTGTTGTTGTGTTGTTTACCATTTGTGTTTTCAAAAAACAAAGCACCGCAAGGTGCTCTGACCAGAATACTACTCGGAAATAACTTAAATGCAAGAAAAATGATTGATATAAAAAAGCGATCCTGGAGAGGACCGCTTTTGATGTTTTTCCTTTAATTTATTCAGGATCATTGAAGCTGATTGTGTGATCACGTGGACACACTAGAGAATCTGGGTTTATTCCGTCCCAACTGATCAAACCGTTAACTACCAGGTTGGTGATTCGAGGCTGATAGTAATGTTCGGCCTCGTTGACATGTTGTGCGAGCGATTCAGACGTATCGTCGTCGTTGATCTTGATTCTGCAGTCCAGAAATACTGGACCGCGATCGTATTCTTCAGTGACGAAATGCATGGATACCGCAGAGTGTGTGATTTCGACACGTTTGAATGCCGCGATGACAGCTTTATGGACATGATGTCCATAGAGTCCTGGTCCGCCGAACTTTGGCAAAGGACCAGGATGGATGTTAAAGACTGTCCTTGAGTTGAAATGAGTTTCTGGATCAAGCCCAGCGACTTTCTTCAACCAGCCCGACAGTGCAAAGAAGTCAGCTTTCCAGATCTCGGCCAATTCCTGATATTTTTCTCCAGTCCAAGGACCGGGGAAGTGGGCGAACTGGATACCAAGCTTGTCGGCACGTTTACGCACGCCGCCGTTCTGATGATTGGATACTACTGCGACGATTTCTGCATCAAGCGGTCCGCCGCGCGAGGCTTCCACCAATTTTTCAAAGCCGGATCCGCCACCATCGGCTGATCCTGATGCAAATACGAGGATTCGTGGTTTGTTCATATGTTTTTTCTTTTTGTTTTTCTATCTATCAGAAGTATTGATTAAAATATGAATTCTTGCAACTTTAAGAAGACATTGACTTTCTATGGATTATAAGTAGTCTTACTTCAGGTTTGGGAATTCTTCCCAATGTTCAAAGAAAGGAAAATACCATATGCAAATGACTGAAGTTCAGCCAATAAGTGAAGGGAAGACCAAACGAATCTTCTCTATTCCTGGCAGTCCCGCCAGAGTCAGAATCGAATCGAAAGACGACATCACGGCTGGCGACGGCGCCAAGCACGACATCATCAACGGCAAAGCCGCCTTAGCTACACGCACGACCTGTAATGTATTCCGGCTTCTCCAAGCCTGCGACATACCGGTTGCATTCGAAGGTCAGGATGGCGCCACGGAATTTTTTGCTGACAAATGCATCATGCTACCGTACGAGGTGGTGGTCCGGCGTGAAGCGCATGGGTCATACCTGAAACGGGCACCGCATCTCATGAAGGGGCAAGTCTTTCCGAGGTTGGTCTTGGAATTCTTTCTGAAGACCAGCGGCAAGAAGTGGAAGGAGAGCACACTTATTTGCGACGATCCGCTCATGATCCATGACGGCGACGGCGTACAGATTCTTCTGTACGATCCAAAACAACCGAACCTAGCCCAAAAGCCATCAATGCCGTTTCTGACTTTGCCGGAAACGCAGGTCTTCACACGGCCCGATGAGGAGCAACTCATCGAACAGATGGGCAATATTGCTCGTCAGACGTTTCTTGTCCTCGAAAAGGCCTGGCAACTCCAAGGGCGCAAGCTCGTGGATTTCAAGGTTGAGTTCGGAATAAATACCGAAGGCAAGCTCCGGCTGGCTGACGTCATCGACAACGACTCGTGGCGGGTGGTTGATCATTCCGGCGGGTATATCGACAAGCAGGTGTACCGCGACGGCGGCGATCTGGATACAGTCACTGCCAAATATCGCGAAGTCGCGGATGCGACAGACCGTTTCGGAGTTCCGTTCCAACGCCTCATCGTCTGGTGCGGTTCGGAAAAAGATCACTTCACTGCTGTCGAGGAGTTGATAATGAAGCTTGAGCCGAAACCCCAGTTTCAACTCTTGCCGATAACCTGCTCTGTTCACAAACAACCGGCTCTTGCCTACAGGACGTTGCAACAACACTTGCAGGAAGAACCTTGTGACAGCGTGATCATTGCCTACATCGGCAGAAGCAACGGTGCTGGTCCGGTCCTGTCTGCAAATTCCACAGTCCCGGTCATAACTGTTCCGGCTGGGTACAAGGAATTTCCGGAAGACGTCTGGTCATCCCTACGAACGCCGAGCAATGTGCCGGTCATGACGGTTCTTGAGCCGGCGAATGCTGTGCTCGCTGCACTGCAAATCCTTGCCATACGCAATCCGAGCATCTATGCCGCTCTTCGCTTTGATCAGGAAAAGCGTCTGACGAACTTGTATTGATCGAGTCACGTTTGATTCCATGCTCCGAGAGGGTAAAACCTCCCGGAGCTTTTTGTTGCATTTTTTGTATTTTTGAGTAGTATTCGTATTAGAACGTAGAAAACAAAAAACAATAGAAAGGGTCACATATGTCTAACTTATCATTGCCGGGCAATCCCCGGTACCAACCGAAAGACCTGCACAAATATTTCGGCTACGACAACCTTTTCGGGTATGTCGCCGAAGTTGAGATTGCAACAATGAGGACGCTGGCGGATATCGGGGTTATTCCTCCGGCCGACATTGCCCTGCTCACACCTGAAATCGAACAGAAGCTTCTCGCTATCACAACGAGCGAAGTTGATGAAGTTGAACGCAAGATCACCAAGCACGACATCCGCGCTTGGGTAAGAATCGCCCAGGAGCGATCGCCTGAAGGCCTTCGCCGATGGATCCACGTTCCGCTCACGAGCTATGACGTTCTCGATACTGCACGAACACTTCAGTTTTTTCGTGCTCACACCGAGGTGGTCAAGCCGCTTGCAGACAAGGTTGTAGGGCATTTTATCGAACGGACTCGGGTGTTCGCTGAACAGAAGCAGATCGGTCGGACTCATGGTCAGCATGCATTGCCGATCACTGTCGGTTTCTGGTTCGCTACGATCTTGAGCCGAATTCTCCGGAACCTTGAAAGTGCGAACACAGCGGCCTACGGATTGGTCGGGAAAATTTCCGGCGCAGTCGGCGCATACAATGCGCAGAAGGCGGTGGGGATCATCAAACGATGCACACACACTGGCAACCTGCAAGCTGTCCTGAGAAAGGAACCAGATTGTGATCCGAACAAAAATCCGGAAGCATGGAAGTCGCCGACATTCGAGGAGCGTGTCTTGGGTCAGCTTGGTTTAAAACCTGCGCCGATCAGCACGCAGATCCTACCACCCGAACCGCTTGCCGATTATCTGTTCGCTTGTGTGAAGTTGTCGGCAGCTCTCGGCCAATTCGGTCGGGACGGAAGACACCTCATGCGAAGCGAGATCGCGGAGCTTGGCGAGCCGTTCGAGAAAGGACAAGTTGGCTCATCGACCATGGCGCACAAAAGGAACCCGATTAATTTCGAGAACCTCGAAAGCACCTGGCTGAAGACCAAGAACGAATTCGGCAAGGTCATGGACGTGCTCATAAGCGAGCATCAACGGGACCTGGTGAACAGTGCCATCGCTCGGGACTTCCCGACAATCGTTGTGAACCTGGTCTCGCAGTTGAACACCCTCTTGCGCGGCGATCCGCCGTTCATTGCACGGATCTCGGTTGATCCGGAAGCGTGCAAGCGCAATCTGGAGCTTCAGGGTGCGGAGATACTTGCTGAGCCGGTGTATATCGCACTTCAGATGGCCGGCTACACAGGAGACGCTCATAGGGTTGTTAATGAGCTGGCACTTCCGCTCGTTAAGCAAGGCAGTTCATGGTTATATGCCATCAAAAAGATCGGTGAAGATGGGCACGATCAGGAATTACTGGATGCCCGTTCGAAACTACCGGAAGATGTCATGTCACTTATCAGCAAGATCGGTGGCAATTCCGAACAGTATGCTGGTTTGGCGACCGAGAAAGCTCTGGAGATTGCCAAGATTGCCGAGGGGTATCTGGCCGCTCCGGCAGTCATGGCATCGTTTCTTGGTGTCTGATCGCTAACGCAGATTCAGTAGACTCACTTTGTGAAAGCAGGGTGAGTCTTTTTTTGTGCAATAAAAAAGTGCCACGCCCGGGAGGGGAGTGGCACATGTGTTGTTGAGATCGATTCAATGACCGAAGAAACCTCGGCCCACTTGATCCGGAATCATAATCAGACCTGCATGTCTTTCGGCGCACAGGTCGATGGTCTCCTGATCTTTGCGCGATCCACTGCTGGTGAGGATAGCTGTCACTCCCGCGTCCAGAAGGGTTTGTGGTCCATCCGGAAAGGGGAAGAACGAATCACTGTAGGCGACAGAACCAGCAAGGTTATGTCCTCCACGGCGAGCCCGCTCAATCGCCAGCTTTGCGGCTCCGACGCGATCTTGTTGACCGACGCCATTGCCGAGAAGCTGGCTGCCTTTCACCAGGGTTATGGTATTGCTATTGCTGGTAGATCCAATCGCCCAGGCCAGATACATGTCCTCCTGTTCCTGGAATGAGACGACCCCGAATCTTTGGAACCCGTTCTGTCCGAAATGAGGGACGAAAGTGTAATTCGGTTGGCGCAGGAAACCACCTCTCACATGCCGATAGCGCGGGCTCTTGTCCAGATTATTTGCGTCAAGCGATATGAGCGAGTCATTGACGACGAAACGACATTTATCGCCCTTGCGCTTGAGTTTGTCTATGGCGCTCTGCGTGAAGCCTGGTGCAGTGATACCGTCGAGCATTTTACCGGACAATACTTCTGCTTCCTCTTCTCCGATTATGAAGTTCGTGATGACTAACCCGCCGAAAATGGCCAGCGGATCTCCAGCGACCATTTTTTGTAAGACCTCAGTGGTCTTTGAAGTACCTACTGCCGTGCCGCACGGATTACCATGTTTGGTACCGATGGCGATGAAGGGAACACGATGACAATTAACCAAATGCACTGCTGCAATATGGGTTATCGTTTGCACCTGTCGATCGAATTCCACCCAATTGTTGAAGCTCGGCGGAGTACCCTCGATCACCTTGAACTTGTCCAATGCCAATGGGTCGTTGGTTTCCGAAGAGAACAACGCCGCTGGCGTTTGATAAGCATTCTCGCCATATTTGCATTCGGCGACACGTTTACCAGAGATACCAGTATACCAACCAGCACTGCGATATGTTGCGGATGCCATGCAGTAGTTCGCAACAACGAATTCAGCCTTTGCGCACAATCTGCCCGGCAGGCCAGGGTCTTTCTGTCCGTTTGATTTCAGCCATTCAATTACAGGCTGACGATCTGTCGGATCGCAGATGATGACGCGACAGCCTTTCGCTGCCGAACGGATCATTGTTGGTCCGCCGATGTCGGTCATTTCGATGACTGACGATTCTGTGCTGTCTGGTTTGGCGATCTTCTGTTCAAGTGGATACAGGTCAACGCACACGAGGTCGATGCACGGAATATTGAGGCGTTCAAGCTCGGCCATGTCTTCAGGGACATCATATCGTGCCAGAAGCCCGGCGTGTACTTCTCGGGAGAGGGTAACCACCCTGTGTCCGAGGATTGCCTCGCCGCCAACCAGAGTCGCGACGTCGAGGACTTTGATGCCAGTATTTTTGAGATGCTTGGCCGTGCCGCCAGAGGCGTATATGGTGAATCCGAGTTTGGTCAGTTCAAGCGCGAAATCAGTGATGCCATCTTTGTGGTATACGGAAATCAACGCGGTTTTCATTGTTTTCATAGATCTAGTCTTTCTTTTTGTTGTTTTTACTTGTCTGAACCAACATTAACGCTTTATTTTTCTTTGTCAAATAAAATTCATAAACATTGCTTTTTGTGTAATTTTGCGTAATATCAAGTTTAGATTCCTGAACATACAAAACACGAAAGGATACTTATGGAAAATATGACCTATGCGGGTACTGGCGTTAATTATGACGCCATGGACCCATTCAAACGGATGGCGCAGATTGCGGGACGAGAAACAGCCGGCAATATCAGTCGTTTCAATGGCGGTGAATTCCGGGAGCTTGAAGCGAGCAGGGGAGAAAGTGCTTACCTGATCGAAGCGGCCAAAAGCTACTTTGCTCACGTCGAGGAAGGTTTGGGTACCAAGAATCTGGTTGCCGATGCGATGTACGCCCTTACTGGCAAGTCCTACTATGACCAGATTGCGCAGGACACGGTTGCTATGATTGTGAACGACCTCGTTACTCTCGGTGCCTTGCCACTTTCGGTGGCTATGCATCTAGCGGTCGGTACCTCCGATTGGTTCAATGACGAGAAGCGCACTCGTGACCTCGTTCTCGGCTGGAAGAAGGCCTGCGACATGGCTCGATGCGTCTGGGGTGGCGGCGAAACGCCAACACTCAAAGGTGTTGTGGTTCCGGAGGCAGTAGTGCTTTCTGGTTCCGCTATCGGTATTATCAAGCCGAAGGAACGCTTGATTATCGGAAAGATTGCCCACGGTGATGCGATCGTCATCATCGAGAGTTCAGGCATTCATGCCAACGGACTTACACTGGCACGGAAAATTGAGCACAATATATCCTTTGAATCTGGTGATGGACCAAACACTGGGTATCTCGCAAAGCTTTCCGATGGTCGCACCTACGGCGAGACGCTTCTCGATCCAACACACATCTACGTCGGTCTCGTCGAGGACTGTCTCAATACTGGAGTGGATGTCCACTACGCTGTAAATGTTACCGGCCACGGCTGGCGCAAGCTCATGAGAGCAACACAACCGTTTACTTATGTGGTTGAAACACTCCCTACTCAACTTCCGATATTCGACTTCCTGCAAAAGCATGGACCGGTCGATGATACGGAAGCCTACGGTAATCTCAACATGGGGGCTGGCTTTGCACTCTATGTTCTCGATACGCATGCTGACGCTGTGGTTCATGTCGCCAAACAATTGGGGCTACGAGCCTTTCGCGCCGGATACATCGAGAACGGCGACAAGAAAGTCATTATCAAGCCGAAAGGTCTGGAATTCGCCAGCAATACACTGGCGGTTCGTTGAAATCGCTGAAGCGTCAAAAATCTGCAAGTCCTCACTGCGTAATTGTAGTGAGGATTTTTTTATGAAAATCTTGTATCAACATCGGCTTTTCTCTTTTACCCCGCGCGAAAAAATCAGCATGCGATTCAGCGGAATCGTGCAAGGCCCGTGCGTGCGCAGAAAACAAATAGTGAGGGCGGACGGAATCCTTTCCCCCAAACCCCCAGGCTTCCGTCCGCCCTCTCCTGGCGACGATCCGCCGCAGGCGGAGAGACGCAATCAGCAATCCGGATTTTCGGCAAAAAAAGTTCGAACTTCAATCAAAAAGTGGAGCAAAATAGCAGAAAACTGAAAATCGCCCGAAAAAGGAGAAATGCAAATACCAAATGGAGGGCGGGGCGGAATTCCCCCCTGAAACCCCCCTTCCGCCCCGCCCGCATTTTTGTTGGCCGTTTTGGGAATTGCGGGAACAAATGCAAAGGGTGCGCGAGGCGAAAAAACGAGGGCGCGGTCGCGTGGAGAGAGGAGAAAGAAATATAATTTTTTTGTAAAAATTAAATTACATAAAGTGACTCGAAGCGGCCCACTTCCGCTTCAAATTAAATCATTACGCGGATGTCCGAACGGCTTCGCACGGGAACCCACACCGTCGCCCGAGGCGACCGTGTGGTGCTCCGCCGCACAGACATCCGCTCGGAGACAGGTGGTGAGAAGCGGAAGTCGACCGCTTCTCGATGAGAAAAAGTTAAAAAAGTTATGCACACTATTTGACTTCGCAAAAATTTGGTAAAATATATCCATGAGTGATAAAAAATATTTTATTTACACAAGAAAGTCTACCGACACCGAAGACAAACAGGTTAGATCACTTGCTGACCAGCTTGCAGAACTGCGCGAGCTCGCCAGAAAAGAACAACTGGAGGTTGTCGATGTCTTTATTGAAAAACAAACTGCCAAAATTCCTGGCAGGCCCGTTTTTGCTGAAATGCTATACCGTATTGAAGCCGGAGAAGCATCTGGCATCCTTGCATGGCATCCGGACAGACTCGCTCGCAACTCTGTTGATGGTGGAAAGGTCATTTATCTTGTAGATACTGGCGTTATCACCGATCTCAAATTCCCGACATTCTGGTTCGACGCAACTCCGCAGGGGAAATTTATGCTCTCGATTTCATTTGGCCAAAGCAAATACTATACCGACAATCTATCGGAAAACGTAAAGAGAAGTTATAGACAGAAACTCAAAAATGGACAATGGCCACAGAGAGCACCAATTGGATATCTCAACGATAAAAAGACCAAAACGATCGTCATTGATCCAGAAAGAGCCCCTTTTATCAAAAAGACATTTGAAGCATACGCCACTGGCAACTATACTCTCTCCGGATTGCGCAAGACCATGGGCGATCTTGGATTTAGAGGACATGTCGGCCTAGAACTCGCCGTGTCGAATTATCAACATATTCTCAAAAATAATCTGTATTACGGAATGATATATTTCGGCGGTGAATTTTATGAAGGCAAGCATGAACCGATTATCAGCAAAGAAACTTTTTGATGCTTGCCAGGAAGTGATGAAGAGAAAAAGCAAACCTGTAGCACGAAGGCGGATTGAAACCATATTTCTATCGCGGATTTTTCCGATGCGGAGAATGTGGTTGTTACATTACAACCGAAACACAAAAAGGTCATAACTATTTGCGATGCACGAAACGGAGAGAATCCATGCTCTCAAAAATATGTTCGTGAAGAAATAATCACTTCAAATATCAAAGAAGAAATCAAAAAAGTTTCTTTGCCAGACGACATTGCCGATTGGCTGATTGCAAAAATTAAGAAAGATAAAACCGAAGACGATAATTCTTCAAAGAATCAGATTCAAAAGATCAAAAACGAAATCACTAGCCATAGACATCAAGTTAGACAAGTTGATGACGGCGTATCTTGAAAATGCTGTAACTCTTGAAGAATATCAGATCTCCAAAAACAAACTCATCACAGAAAAACAGGTTTTGAAAGAGAAACTTGAAGCTTTTGGACGAAACTCGTCCAATCGGTTCGAACCGGTGATAAATTTCCTAAAAGACTGCAAGGAAGCCAGTATTTTGGCAGAAAGCAATGATCCGGCGAAAATCCGATCTTTTTTCCAAAAAGTCGGTTCGAACCCGCTCGTCCGCGACCGCGCCCTCGTTTTTTCGCCTCGCGCACCCTTTGCATTCGTTCCCGCAATTCCCAAAACGGCCAACAAAAATGCGGGCGGGGCGGAAGGGGGGTTTCAGGGGGGAATTCCGCCCCGCCCTCCATTTGGTATTTGCATTTCTCCTTTTTCGGGCGATTTTCAGTTTTCTGCTATTTTGCTCCCGCTCGTGGACGCGTTCAGAACTGCCAATTGGCGCAAAATCAAGAGCGATTTACAGTTTAGTGGAGTTTCGGGGTTATTTCCGGTGCTTGTACTTCAGAACTGATCTAACGCTGATTGATTGGTAGTGGGGGAAGTGCCAGCGCAGGTACTTCCCACCTATTAAGATAATTATCTTTGGTAACAGAAGTTAAGGATCAAAAAATGGAAGAAGCTTCCATGTTGGCAGGTGCCTTGCTGGATGCGGAAGTGAAGATTGGGGAGTTGCTGGGTCTACACAAAACCCAAAGTCATTTCGTGATGACTTTGGACGAACTAAGAAATCTCTACCTGAAGGTATCACTAAGAATCAGTCAGCGGCCTTTCAAAAGATGGCTGAGCACAAGGATATTGTGGAAGCGGTCAAGGCCGAACGAGAAGAGAATGACGATTTGCCTACGAAAACACTTGGCGAAAGAGACTGGCATCAATTCCGTAATAAGAGCCATCTTCTCTATCCTCGTCATGCGCTTTAACGCCGCTTCTCGTGCTCGCGCCTTGGCGAGCGTCCTATGCGCTTCGCTATAAACTAGCACGACTGGCCGACGGATCTTGGTGTAATGGGCACCGGACTTGGCATGGTTATGCTCGTGCAGGCGTTTCTCGATATTGTTGGTACATCCGACATAGAGGGTGTCATCGGCGCATTTGAGAATATAAGTATGGTGCATATTCACTATCTCTTCTTATGATCCAATGCCATCTCCCTTGGTGATTTTCCGTCCAGAGCCTTATGTGGAAAGTAATTCCATGCGTCAGTCACCAATTCTAGGATGTTGCTCAATTCCGATGCATCTCCGCCGCGATCGAACATCGCCACGACTTTCATCATATCGTCTGACTCTTCCTCGTAAAAGATAGCGTCTTTGACGTGTTGCAATGAAAAATCGCTTTCGGTTTGTCTCAACATCTCCATGAGATCCTCCTCGATCTCTTTGCGGTGTGCGATGATCTGTTGCTTTGATTCTGCTTGTTGCATGTGTTTTTAATTGTATCACAGGAAATGCGCATATTATTTCATAAATATGTGTGCTGGCGTAAGATGGTAAAATCTTGCTGAAAGTGCTAAACTCTTGTCAAGTATCTAGTAGATTTAGAGCTATAAACATAGCTAGAATCATTAAGATGATACCGGCTCACTTTTTGAGCGTTGATGGTTTGTTTGAATATCCATGTCTGATTTCCTAAAAACATACCTTGCGCATAAGCTGACTGAAAAGCGGCAAATTTCTGACCCAGAAAAACTAAATAATTCAATTAGATCAGCAAATATAGATCTTAATCCTCATCAGGTTGATGCTGCAGTTTTCGCTTTTAAGAGCCCACTGTCGCGAGGCGCGATTCTTGCTGACGAAGTTGGTTTGGGCAAGACGATCGAGGCTGGTCTGATTATCGATCCGCTTTATACCAAGGGAAGAAAAAACATTTTGATATTAGTCCCCGCATCTCTGCGTACTCAATGGCAAGACGAATTATCTAACCGTTTTAATCTGCCCGGGCGTATTCTCGATGGCTCTGTCTTGAAAAAAATGCAAAAGGAACACATGAAAGCGAATCCA
>CAVYBN010000017.1:0-15708 GCA_963766795.1 Candidatus Parcubacteria bacterium
ATGAAAGACATAGAGCATGGGATTAGTATATCCCGTGTGTCATTCCCGCGAAAGCGGGAATCCAGTGTTTAATGATTTTGGTCAGTTGTTTGACCCTGGATCCCCGCCTACGCGGGGATGACACTTCGTGTCATTTCAGCTCTCCCCAATTCTTACCAATGGACGCCACGGCCTCTAGCACCACTCCTTTCGTCTCTTTCGGATCCACCACCGACTCCATTATCTTCTCGACCTTGGCCGCGATCTCTTTGGCCTTTTCTGCTTTGATCTCTAGGACCAACTCATCGTGGACTTGAAGCAAGAGGAACGCGTCCTTCTCAAGGCCTTCTTTTTTTAGATAGTCGTCGACGCGGATCATCGCCAGTTTTATCAGGTCTGCGCCAGTGCCTTGGATCGGCGCATTCACCGCCATGCGTTCGGCCGCGGCTTTGATGTACGGTATCTTAGAATCGATGCCCTCGAAATATCGGCGGCGTCCGAAGAAAGTCTCCGTGTAGCCGCGCTTGGCCGTCTCGGCTTTGACCGAATCCAGATATTTTGCCAGCGTCGAGAATTCCGTGAAATAGTCGTTGTAGAACCGCTGGGCTTCGTCGCGAGTCGTGCCGAGATTCTGCTTCAAGGCCAAAACGCCCATGCCGTATATGATGCCGAAATTGATGACCTTGGCGCGACGGCGCATCTCGGCGTCGACTTTGTTCTGCGGCACTTTGAAGACGTACGACGCCACCGCCCGATGCACGTCCTCGCCTTTCCTGAATATGTCGATCAGCTTCTCGTCTCCTGACATGAATGCCGCAATGCGCAATTCCACCTGTGAATAATCCAGCGCCACCAGCTCGAATCCATTCTCGGCCACGAACGCGCTCCTGATGGCTTTGCCGAGATCGGACTTGATCGGGATGTTCTGCAGATTCGGATCCTCCGAAGCCATGCGGCCGGTCGTCGAGCCGCTCTGGATGAAGTGCGTATGCAAGCGGTCATTCATGTCGAGAAGCGGTGGGATGGCGTCTATGTAAGTCGAGAGCAACTTGGTCAATTCGCGGTATTCGAATATCAGCGGAATGGCCGGATGCATGTCGCGCAGCTTTTCCAATTCCGATTCGCGGGTCGAACGCGCGCCGCCGGCCGTCTTCTTCATGTTCTTGCCGGCCAAACTCAACTTGTCGAAAAGGACTTCACCTAATTGTTTCGGCGAGCTTATATTGAATTCCATGCCGGCCTCTTTCCATATCTTCTTCTCTAAGCCGTCAGCCGTGGCATGATATTCTTTTGAAAGCCGCGCCAGAACCTTACGGTCGATCTTTATGCCTAGGCTTTCCATTCTGTGCAAGACTGGAATCAATGGTAATTCGATTTCTTCATAGACTTTCCTGACCTGTCCGCTTGTCGAGCTCTTCAAATACTGCTTTCTTGGCCTGATCGAAATCTTCCGTATTCGCGAAATTCAGGATGTCTTCGAGCTTCGGATCGGTCGTATTGGAATTCACCAGCCACAGAGCCAGCGCGGTCTTTTCAAGCTCGCCGGGATCGACATTCGATTGGATTGGCAGTCCTTTTTTAGATTCGCTTGAATCAGTCGGCGTCGAAAACAGAGAATTAGCGGCACCATTTGAGTCATCATCATGGCGATTCTTGTCACCCTCTCTTTTGTTGTCATTCCCGCGCAAGCGGGAATCCAGTGTCTGTCCGCTAGGCTTAATCGTTTCACCCTGGACCCCCGCTTTCGCGGGGGTGACAGCGACTCCGCCCTTCCCTTCGATCACTCCTTTTAATCTCTGCTCCAGCGTCCTGAATTCCAATTCTGTCCACAAAGCATTGATTTTATTGAGATCCAGCGCTTCCCTGAAAGTCTTGTCTGGCAATCTGAAATCGATCGGCACGTTGCGGGTTATCGTCGCCAAGACCTTGCTGAAATCGGCTTCTTCTTTGTTGTCTTTCAGCAATTGAATGATTCGCGGAGAAATCCCGGCTTCTTCGAATTTCTTGTCATGGCCTGATTCCAATTCACGGTAAATGCTCTCGACCGAGCCGAAGGCTGTGATCAAGACCGTAGCTGTCTTGTCGCCGATGCCCTTCACGCCGGGAATATTGTCGGAAGGATCGCCGCGAAGGCCTTTGTAGTCTGGGATAAGCTCCGGTCCGAAGCCATAGCGCTCGCGGACGGCTTTCTCGTCATACATGATCGTGTCGCTGATCCCCTTCTTGAGAGTGTAGACCTGGACGGTTTCGCCTTTGACCAATTGCAGCGTATCCATATCTCCCGAAGCGATTACGATTTCAATGTCCTTGTCGTTCGTCTTGTCATTCCCGTGCAAACGGGAATCCAGTGTATTACTGCTTTCAGTTTTATTAGTCTGACTCTGGATCCCCGCTTTCGCGGGAATGACAAAATCACTTTCAGCTTTGACTTTTGACTTTTGACTTTTGACTTTCTCTGTACCCTGTACCCTGTCCCCTGTACCTTTCATCTGCTCCACGATCGTCCCCAATATATCGTCCGCCTCGAATCCCTGCTTGTCGTAGATCGGTATACCGAAGGCCGTGAATATGTCGCGTGAACGATTGATCTGGCGGATGAGATCGTCGTCGATCTGCTTCCTCTGGGCTTTGTATTCCTTGTACGCCTCATGCCGATGCGTCGGCCCTTTGACGTCGTAACAAGCCACGATATAGTCCGGCTTCAATTGCTCGATGATCTTGATCAACATGGCGGAAAGGCCGTACAGAGCGCCCGTCGGCTCGCCTTTGGCCGTCGAAAAGTCAGGCAGAGCGTGGTAGGCGCGGTGCAATATGGCGTGGGCATCCAAGAGGACAAGTCGTTTCATGTCGCACATTCTACCCCAATGCGGCGTTATCCACACGCGGCAGTGATTTAGAGCGCGATATTGCATCAAAAAGTGATATACTATGAGCCATGGACAATGTTTATTCTTTGGACAGTCAGACCATTCATCCATTCTCCGGCGCGCCGATGCCCAAGCAAGAGCACCAGCGCTTGATGACTTTCCTCTTGATCGGCGTTCTTGTCGTCGCAATCATTATCGGAGTCTGGTATTGGATGAGCATGGCGAGCAATCCGCCGTCGACGCCGGCCGCCAGCAAGCAGGATGTATATGCACAGATGGCCGCCCTGCTTAGAAGCGAACCTGTCAGCGTGACGCAAAATGATCTAGCCAGTATGTCGGCCTTTTTGAAGAAAAATAGGGTGAACGCGACTGCCGCCGATTATAAGATGATGGCTAGCAAGTTGGCACATTAACTTTTATCAATTAATATTTTATAAACTATAATTTACCTATGAAAAAGCAACTCCTTTCTTTCACTCTTCTCGCCGCGGGCTTCCTTATCGGAGCTACGGCATTGTCGGCTTTGGCAGACACCGGAAACACATGGACGCCGCCGTCCGCGACACCTCCCGGAGGCAATGTAGCGGCACCGATCAATGTGGGGTCAGTTGCTCAAGCTAAAACAGGGTTGCTTACTTTAGGCAATTTCCAATTCGATCCAGGCGGCGCTTCGAACATAACACCCGGTTGGGTCTTAACGGCAACTAACGGCAACGGAGCGGTGGCATGGGCGCAGGCGGGATCAAGCGGCGTTACCAGCATCATCGCCGGTAAGAATATCAGCGTCAGCCCATCAGGCGGGACAGGGAATGTAACGATCAATACTCCAACCCCCACCGCTACTGTTAATATCGGGTCTGGGGTATGGACAAGCTTTGCAGATATAAATAATAGTATCTCTTGTCCTCCTAATGAAATCCAAATTGGGTATAGTCAGAACCCGTCACCTGAAAATAGTCAGACCGTGACACAAACTGAAATAGAATGTGCAACAATTACGGTTTCAATGACAAACTGATTGAGCTTGAAAAACAACGACGCCTACTCAAAATACCTCCCTTCTTCGGCCTCTTTGAACGAGGCTTGAAGGGACGGATATCGCGAGAGGCCGGCGTCTTCGGCGATGAGGCGGGCGGGCAAGGCGCGCCTGACCGAGGACTGGGGGGAGACGGATTACTCTTTGTCAGAATATGCTACACTGTGGCTGTCTATAGAGACATTATTAACATGGCCTTAAATCATAAAAAGTATCAAAATACCGTGCTTTATCTTTGCCAGAAGCTGAACGGCGAAGTGCGCGGAAAGAAGAAACTGGCGAAATTGCTATATTTCGCGGATTTTGACTTTTACGAAAAAAATCAGAGGTCGATCACCGGCGACACTTACCGCGCGTTGCCCATGGGACCATTCCCGGTCGCTTTGGAAAAAGTGACGGCTGACATGACAAAGAAAAAAGAAATATCGATTGGCCAGGCCGCCGAGCGCGAAGGGTACAATGCCACCGAAATATATCGTTCCATAGCACGGCCGGACATGAACGCGTTCAGCTTGGAAGAAACAAAAATGCTCGATAGGGTCGCCGTAAAATACGGACATCTGACCGGCAAACAACTGGAAGATCTGTCTCACGCCGAAGCGCCGTACGCGGGGACAGAGCCCGGCAAGGAAATTTACTACGAATTATCATATTACCGCGGCACGGATTTCAGTGATCTATGATCGAGATCCAGTATCACGCGGCTTTTGAAAAGGATGCCGCCGCCTTAGGGCGGCGATTTTCTAAATTTCAAGAAGCTTTGGAGATCTTCGAGCGCTTGTGCCGTGATCAATTCCATCCGACGGAAGCAAGGCAAGTGATCGCTCCGGCAAGATCCATCGGATCAGCCAGAATGACGCGTACACTCTGTGGAAAGCCGAGCTGGTCGTGCCGAAGTCCGGCATCAAACCTAACCAATATCCGCGCGTGTGGTTCGCGGTCAAAGGCGCGATCGTTGTCTTCCTCTGCGTCGTTACTCACATCGACAACTACAGCAATGATGAGATGAACAGAGTGGCCGCATCTCGCGCGACTGATTTTTTCTGAAATAACAGACGCAACTACTAGCCTATTGAGACAATTCTGATTTTACTAAAATTGCATGTTTTAGTAATCATAGTAAAATCGTCAATAAACCCCTTATGTTAGCCGTGAAATAGAATACTAAATTCAAGCTAGCTTAAAAAACGCTGCGCCATTAAAAAGAAAGTTGTAGAGACTTATGACCCGATGAACTTTAGGTAATTGTCTTTGTTGATCGTCTTCGCCTCGACGCCGTAAGCGTCTCTGAAGGCTTTGGGCGTCCTGGACGATTCTTTGCTCCACTTGAATTCGAATGCCGACAGGTTGCCGTCTTCTATCTCGATTAGATCTATCTCCGCGCCGTCATAAGTGCGCCAAAATCTAGCCGTAACCGGTTTTCCGGAATACTCGTGCTTCTTGGACCTCTCTACCATGAGAAAATTCTCCCATAATTCGCCGACGTCCGGCCGGCCGGAAATTGGCTGGAATTGTTCGACGAGAGCGTTTCTGATGCCAAGATCGCAGAAATAATACTTCTTGCCTTTAGCGATCTCCTTTCGCATATTCGACGAATGTGCGTCGACGTGGAAGATGACGAAGCTTTTTTCAAGGAGATCGAGATACCGCAAAACCGTCTTGACGCTCATGTCGAGCGAGTTTGCCAGCTCATTCAAAGAGACTTCTTTCCCTATTTGAAAAGCCAGAAGCGTCGCCAATCTCTTTAGATTCTCCGGACGGTCCAGTCTTTCCAAAAAAAGAACATCTTGAAAAAGATAATCTTTGACTATATCAGAAAGATACCCTTTCTTTTCTTCGGCGGTCGCCAAAGCATAGACATGCGGATACCCTCCGAAGACAAGCTGGGTTTCAAGAAGAGACGGTATCTGGAACCGTTGTAATCCCGCGGATAGCTCGGCCGTGCTAAGCGGAAACAACGTGAACGGCAGATTTCTTCCCGTAAGGCTTTCATGAGAACCTCGAGCCAGTTGCAGGGATGACGAACCCGTGACGATGACGTGTTTATCCGGGAATTTATCAATGATGATCTTGAGCGCCAAGGCAATGCCGGGAATCCTCTGGGCTTCATCGATAAAGATCGTCTCGTGACTCCCAATAAGGCTGGCCAATTTAACTTCAGAATTTGTACTCAAGGCATCCACCGCTTCGGAGGTGTCTCCGTTGAACGATAAGAGGTCATTTTGCCCTACAATCTCCTTTATTTGTTCAAGAAGAACAGTTTTCCCAACTCTGCGCGCTCCGTAGATGACAGTCACAAAGCCCTTCTTGAAGGATTTTGTGATCACTTCAGATAATGTTCTTTTATACATATTACTCACAATAATAGTAAATTTGTGTATTTAAGTCAATAAATTATACCATAATCTGTGGATAATTATGAGCTAGTTTATCGAATTAGAGATAATTCACGATAGTATACTATAACTGAATCTCCCTATCCGTTCCTTTGGCCTCAAACTTAAGCTCGAGAATGTTCGGAATGAGCTTATTCAAACCGACATTCTCCGGCCACTCGACCATGATCAGGTTGTTCTTGTCGGCCACCAATGATTCCCAGCCGATCGCCTCCAGCTCTTCCGGTTGTTCCAGTCGATAGGCGTCGATGTGGACCAGGCGCTTCCACTGAGGTCCGACCTCAGTAATTCCGATCCCATATATCTTCATGATCACGAACGTCGGACTGGTCACATCCTCTGCGATGCCAAATGCTTTGGCCACAGCTTTCGTGAATGCCGTCTTCCCCGCTCCGAGATGGCCGGACAAGCCGACGACTAATGCCTCATCAAGATTGGCGTACTTCATTGAGATCTCTTGAAGCCAATCGGCGGCGAATCGTTCCGTCTCTTCGATCGAATGTGAAATGAATGACTTCATGCCGACATCATAACACTACTTCGCGACTGGCGAGCGAAGTAGGACAGAAAATCGGCAAGAAAAAAGGGCATCCGCGTTGTGACTTGGACGCCCCTTTGAACTGAAGAACTCTCTGGGTCAGCGATGCTGACCGTTGCCGCCATTCCCCGGCGGTGAATGGGGATTACCTCCATTATTCGGCGGAGGATTGCCACCGCCGCGCTGTCCGCCGCCATTCCCGAGAGACGATTGACCTCCGCGTTGCCCGCCACCATTATTCGGCGGAGGATTCCCTTGCCGGCCACCGCCATTGTTCGGCTGTGAATAACCGTAAGGCTGACCGCCGCCACGCTGGCCGCCATTGCCGGCACCTTGGCCTCTGCTGCCTTGAGCGGGACCGCCATGGCCGCCACCATTGAAGGGGTGTGCGTGCCAGTCTGGATGCACATGCTGGTATTCGTACCAGCGGCCCATAATGATAGGACTCGGCCTTTCCCATCTGGCACCGGTCCAATAGAGCCAACTGCCGTTCCATCCTAACCATTCACACCCGTCCCAGTAACGATTACCGTAATCGTACTGTAACTCAATGGATGGCCCATATGACTGACCGGCAGATTGGCCATAGCCGTACGGCTGGCCGCCATCTCCTGTCCCGTAAGGCTGACCGGAATAAGTCGGGGCAGGATAACCGTATACCGGACCGCCGCTATATCCAACCTCGGCTTGGTAAGCCTGTGGGATCACCACGACTTCGTTGTCAATGATTCCACCACCCCCACTCCCGAATCCGAACCATTTGATCGGATCCAATTCCCAGTTGAAGTGCTTCTCCCTGCTTTCCGACCCGTTGATTGGGGCCGTCGGCAGGCCGTTGGAATCGTAAGTGACAAGCTTGCCGTTGGCAAGATCATTATGCCAATGCTTCTCATACGAACCCCCCAATGACGGCGCATGAGCACACCCGCTAACCAACGCCATCCCCAACCCGCAAACTAACATCAATTGAATTTTCATGAACAACTCTTTCTCTATTGAAACCGCGAGTTCATCCCGCGGGTTCCTAACTGTTTTCAATTATAGCACACAATGCGGTAAAAAGTCAACCTATTTTCGGTGGCTTTGTTAAGCCACATCTTGGCAGAGCAGGAGACATGGGGTTCCAGCGGCATTGCGGAGGCGCGAAGGCGCCGAGCACGAGAAGCGCGGCCAGCAGGCCGCGACTTCGGTCGCTGGAACCCCATGTCTCCTGCTCTGCGATTTCTGCTATACTTAACCGACATGACCATCATCTTCAACGAAGACAAGCAGAATCAGAAGCTCGATGCCCTTTTGCATAAGGAGGAAGAGGATCTGGTCCAAATCCTGGCTGGCAAATATGGAGTCGATTACGTGAATCTGGTCGGACAGCCGATCAATACCGACGCCTTGCGGCTCATTGACGAACAGAGTCGCCCGAAAAGACAAGGTCGCCGCGTATGCCCTGCTCGGCAGACGGGTCAAGATCGCCGCACGCAATCCGCAGGATCCAAGCATGGCCGGAATCGTCGACGAATTAAAGAAAAAAGGCTTCGATCCGGAAATCCTGATCGCCTCGATGCAAAGCTTGGAAAAAGCATGGAAAGCATACAAAGACCTGTCGTTCGCCTACGAGAGCAAGGCCGGTTCGCTCGAGATCTCCAGCGAAGAGATCGCCGAGATCATCGACCAAGCCAAGAGCTTGCCCACGATCATCTCCATCCTCGAGAACACCGTCGCCGCCAAGAAGAGCTACCGTGTCTCGCGAATACTGGAAACCATCGTGGCCGGAGCTTTGGCCGTTGACGCTTCCGACATGCACCTCGAACCGGAAGAAGACTATGTCACTCTGCGCTATCGCCTGGACGGCGTCTTGCAGGAAGTCATCAGATTCGACAATGATACCTACAACCTGCTCCTCTCCAGGATCAAGCTCATCTCCGGAATGAAATTGAATATAAAGAAAGATTCGCAGGACGGGCGTTTCAGCATCCGCCTCTCGATTGGCGACGTCGAGGTCCGCGTCTCGATCCTGCCCGGCGCATACAACGAATCCATCGTCATGCGCTTGCTCAATCCGAAATCCATCAGCGTGCCTCTGGAATCGCTCGGCATCCACGCCAAAGCTCCTGGCCATCCTCGAAAAGGAGATGGACCGCCCCGACGGCATGATACTCACCACCGGCCCGACCGGCTCCGGCAAGACCACGACGCTTGTACGCGTTCCTGAAGCGCGTCCACAATCCCGGCGTGAAGATCATCACGCTCGAAGACCCGATCGAATATCATCTGCCCGGCATCGTCCAGACCCAGGTCAACGACAAGGGCTACACTTTCGTCGAAGGCCTGCGCGCGGCCGTGCGTCAGGACCCGGACATCATCATGATCGGTGAGATCCGCGACGGCGACACCGCCAACATCGCCATCAATTCCGCCCTGACCGGCCACCTGGTCTTCTCGACACTGCACACCAATGACGCCGCCGGCACATTCCCCCGTCTTGGCCGAGCTCGGCGTCAATCCAGGCATCATCCCTTCGGCCATGCGCGTCTCCATGGCCCAGCGCCTGGTGCGCAAGCTCTGTCCATTCTGCAAAAAAGAAGCGCCGTCGCCGGCGAGGACCAGAAGGAAATTGAGGAGACGCTGGCTACCGTAGAGGACAAGAGCCTGGTTCCGGCCGACCATAGCAAGGACATGGGTATCCGTCGGCTGTGAGAAGTGCAACAAGACCGGCTATAAGGGCCGAATAGGCCTCTATGAAGCCATATTGATGAATGAGAGCGTCGAGAAAGCCGTGTCCATGAATGGCAGCGACCGCGAGATCTGGGCAGCCGCCAAAGGCGAAGGATTGCTGACCATGAAGCAGGACGGCGTCATCAAAGTACTCGGAGGCATCACTTCGATGGACGAGCTCCGCCGCGTGATCGCCCTCGAGAATTATCGCGTAAAAAAAACTGGTAATCCCCAGTTTTGATTGCTTTTTCTAGCGAGGCCGCGAGTAGGATAGCTTCAGAAGTTTTCCAGTAGGCCGCTTGAGCTATTCAAGCGCGGAAATCTCTAAGCAATATCTCCCGTCGTGATGACGAAAGCGAGGCAGAGTCCCGAGGATAATTTCAGTACGCGAGGCCGAAGCTTCGCAACCAACATGTCCTTAGCACTATGCCCAAACCTGGAAAGGCCATTGCTTAGAGGTTTTCGGGCTCGAATGTGAGAAATGGTCAAAAATATCATTGAATTTTCAATACCGGCTATCCTAGCATAAAGATATATATATGTCAAGCAATTCCACCGCATCGCCAAAAGATGACAAGGAGACAGGGTTTTTAGACCAGACCCTACGGCCGGCGCGCTGGAACGACTATATCGGCCAGAAAGGCGTCAAAGACAACCTCCATATATTGCTTGCCGCCGCCAAAGAGCGCTCTCATCCTCCGGAACACATGCTTTTTTACGGTCCGCCCGGCCTCGGCAAGACCACTTTGGCGCACTTGGTCGCTCATGAGACCGGGGCACAAATGAAAGCGACTTCTGGACCAGCAATTCTTAAAGTCGGCGATCTGGCGGCGATCGTCACCAACCTTTCCGCCGGCGACATCCTATTCATAGACGAGATCCACCGACTTAATAAAGCCATTGAAGAGGTCCTCTACCCCGCCATGGAATCCGGAGTGCTCGATATTATTATTGGTAAGGGCCCGTCAGCAAGAACGATCCAGTTGGACTTGCCGCCGTTCACGTTAGTGGCCGCGACTACTCGCATTGCAATGATTTCAGCTCCACTAAGGTCTCGATTCTCCGGCGGAGTGTTCAAATTGGAGTTCTATTCAAATGAAGAGATAGCCGAGATTGTCAGGTGCTCGGCCAAGATTTTGAAGGTTGCGATCAATGATGAGGCCATCAATGAGATCGCGAAGCGGTCGCGATTCACGCCAAGGACTGCAAATTATCATTTGAAACGCGTCCGCGACTATGCGCAGATCAATAAGGTGCCTATCAATAAGGAAACGGTTGAGAAGGCTCTGAAGATGCTTGGAGTCGATGAGATCGGCCTCACGGGTGCTGACCGATCAATTTTGAAAACGATAATCGAGAAGTTCAACGGCGGACCTGTCGGTTTAAATACGATCGCAGCTGCTTTATCTGAAGAGCAAGCAACGATTGAAGAAGTGTATGAGCCTTATTTGATTCAATTGGGATTTCTTGAGCGCACCCCGCGCGGAAGAACTGCCACCTTCAAAGCTTACGAACATTTGGGAACAAAAGGTGCGGGGAGGCTGATGTGAAGCAATAAAAGTGTCTCAGGTTTTAATTTGGTATACTTTACATGGGAAAATTAAGACAAAATAACACTATGCCAAAATCAATTCGTTTTCTAGTTTTTAGTGCGGCTGTTTCCTTCCCATTAATAGCCTTTGCCGAGACGCAAACGCTTAAAACACTGATACTCACTATTGTCAGCTATTTCAGCGCCATTCTAGCTTTACTCATGGGTTTGGCGGTTGTCATGTTCGTCTTCTATGTCATCAAGTATTTCATGCAACCGGCCGAAAACCGCACTGAAGCCTGGCAATATGTTCTCTGGAGCCTCATAGGTTTCTTCATTATCTTTTCCATGTGGGGCCTTGTCAGTCTAATAACCAATACATTCAATCTCGGTCAAAACACCCCGTCTGTGTCGAGTATCTTTCCGACAGACTCAGGATCTGTCAGTTCAGGGTCAAACATATTCAATCAGGGCGTGCCGATACAACCGGCACAAATTACCAGCCCGAGCAACACTTCCGGTTCTCAAAATATTTCCGCGAATCCGTCTAATCAAGAGATACAACAAGCTAACGCAAACGATCTTAGTCAGTATAACCAAAACATTAACAACGGAGTATCTACGGGAGATCGCAATCTAACTACTGCCAGGGCCATTGATCTGGCAAACAAGAACGGCGTCCCTGTTTACCAAAATAGCACTGTACAGTTTAGCACCACGGGCGGCGTTCCGACTTCCATAACGGTGGATGGAAAAAACGTGCCGATAAATCAAAGCAGTTACACGCAAACTGAATTGAATTCGATTAAGACCGCGCAGTCTGTCAGAGGTTCGCTAGGACAGTGAGATTAGATGGTGTTAAGAAAAATCACAGGCCTATAAGGCTACCTTCTCTTTTGGCTTTAAGAACAAACCCACGATGTAGCAAACAGTTGAGACGGCAATCAATGCCGCTCCCGCGATAAGGCTGAAACCGATGATGTTGAGCGCGGTTCCAAAGGAAAGAGTTCGGATCACGTCTCGTCCAAACCATTGATACTGGTAGTTCTCAAACTGTATTACAGTAACGCCTATGGCCGGGATTATCACGCCCAGCCAAAGAAGATAATAGCCTATCGTTAAGGAAAGGTTGTGTTTTGTAAATTTAAAATTGAGAAGAGATAGCGAAAGGACCAGAATGAGCGGAAAGACTATCCAGAGGATGGCGTAAAAAGAATAGGCGTTAGAGTACACTATGTCCATCGTAAAACATAAGATGATGATAGAGAGGATCAGAGCGATTTTATTTTTCATACGCCTTAAAGTATAACACTAAAAACTAGAAAATAATTCCGCCGCCTCCGGAAGTTCCCAAAAATATTTGGAGGTGTATAATATTGGAGTACAGTAGTTAACACATAGCCGACCTAAAAAGTTGGGAGAGTGATGCGGACAATGCCCATGCCCTATAGGATGAGCGCGAACATGTGCGATGGGGCGTAACCCTGAGATATTTCAGGACAGATTCGCGCCCGCATCACCCTCCTCGCTTTTCAAGGTTGACAAGTGTCACACTTTTGATACACTTACGCCATGCCCACCACAAAAAAGAGAATCAATTTAACAACTGATAAGGATACCGAGGCTATTCTGGAGAGGATCGCCAAGCGCGACGGCGTTCCAATGGCCACGAAAGCGGCCGAGCTGATTGCATTTTGCCTTGGGAATCGAGGAAGACGTTGCGCTCGCCTCGATAGTCGAGGGTCGTATGGCCATGAAAACTAAAAGGTGGATACCCCATCATTTGGCCTGGAAATGATACTCTATCACCCGCTAGTTACGGCAAAAGATATCCCATCCTTGGATACTGTTGCCAAGGGTCGTATACGGCTTGCCATAGAAGAAAAACTTGCGGTGAATCCACTTTTTTACGGATCACCGCTTCACGGAATACTTAAGAAGCTTTGGAAATTCAGAGTCGGTGATTGGAGAGTGGTCTATTCAATCGAGAAAAAAGATATTAAAATATGGGCTATCGCTCATCGGAAAGAAATTTATAAAATCATATTAAGAAGAATATAACCCCATGTCCGGCCACAACAAATTCTCGAAGATCAAGCACTTGAAGGCCAAGAATGACGCGCAGAAGAGCGCTTCGTATGGCAAGTTCGTCCGTTTGATCACCGTCGAAGCCAAGAAGTCCGGCGGCAATGTGAGCTCACCGGGTTTGGCAGCGGCCATCGAAAAGGCTCGCAAAGAGAACATGCCTAACGACACCATCGACCGCGCGATCAAGAAGGCCACGACGGATAATTCAGCGGCCATGGAGTCGATCATGTACGAAGCTTACGGTCCAGGTGGAGTTGCAATCTTAATTGAGGCCCTGACCGACAACCGCAACAAGGCCGCGCAGGAAATAAAACATATTCTTTCACTTCATGAAATTGCCTTGGCGGCGCCGGGCAGCGCTTCGTGGGCATTCGAGAAGAAAGGGCATGAATGGACCGCAACGACGCTCCTCCCTCTCGAAGACGCCGACGTTGAAAAGCTTTCTGCTTTGGTCGAAACCCTCGAATCCAATGATGAAGTCCAAGAAGTGTTCACGAATGCGGAGTAGTAAATCAATAAAATTTCAGAATTCAAATAACAAATTCCAGAAAAATCTCAGAAACCAAATTTCAAATTGAGCAAGCCAGTAGTTATGATTATTGGATTTTGGAGCTTTTCTGGAAATTGATTTTTGAAATTTGAGATTTTTATAAATTAACATGAGAATCCTTGGAATAGATCCTGGTTATGACCGCCTCGGCATCGCGATCATTGAAAAGCCTCTCAAAGAAAAGGAGGTTTTGATCTACTCCGATTGCTTCCAGACTTCCGCTAAAGATTCGATTTACATACGGCTTCAATCGATCGGTACCGAAAATCGCCAGGATCTTAAAAGAATTCAAGCCGGATATCTTGGCGATCGAGAATCTTTTCATCACCAAGAATCAGAAGACCGCCATGCGCGTAGCCGAGGCGCGAGGAATAATCATATACGAGGCCTTGAAACACGGCATTCCAGTCAATGAATACGCGCCGATGGAGATCAAGATGGCCATAACCGGCGACGGCACCAGCGACAAGTCGCGCATGATCAAAATGGTCGGCCTGCTGATTAAAATGCCGGCCAAAAAGATAATTGACGATGAATATGACGCTATCGCTATTGCTTTGACGGCTTCCACCAGACTTAAAAAATAGATATCCACAGTTCGGCGCATTTGCAAAAAAACTAAAGTCTTGCTACAAAATACGAATCTTAATCGGTTTCGTGTTTATAAATTAACTCTCTGCGTATGCCACACGCAAAAAACGCTCGCGCCAAAACCAAACCTAAAGCCGTCGCGGCCCATGAAGAAGATCCTCTTATTATCATGAAAAGCGAGGCGGTGCCCATGAAGCCTTCCAAAGCCGTCGACCTCATCGACGAGGAAGAGATAGCGAGCCCGATCGCCGACGAAAGGGCCGAGGGGGCCGTCGCCGAGGACGCCGACAGCGACGAAGCCGCGGCGACCGAAGAAGAAGAGCTTGACCCGACTGAATTGAATCCGTTCGGCGACAAGTGGGAGGAATGAGGCCGCCCAGTAGGCGATTGTGCTCAATCGCGTGCTATACTGGCTTTCAATCCCTTATGAATCATAAGAATCGCGTCAAACACCGGATGGGCCGGCTTAAGGCTCTGATAATCTCGGGTATTTCATTGATCTTAATCGCTGCGGGCATACTCGCTATCTGGGTGGCGACAATGCCCATACCGGACATCGGCTCTTTCTCGAGCATAAAGGTAAGCGAATCCACGAAGATATACGACCGCACCGGGACTGTCCTGCTCTACGACACCGGCGCCAACGCCAAACGCACGGTCATCGCCCTCTCCGACATGTCGCCATACATCCCGGAGGCCACCGTGGCCATCGAGGACTCGAATTTCTATCACAACATCGGCATCGAGCCGACCTCGATCGTGCGCGCCTTATTCACGGACATCCTGACCGGCGGCTACGACCAAGGCGCCTCGACCATCACCCAACAAGTCGTCAAGAATAGCCTCCTCACGACCGACAAGACCATCACTAGGAAGATCAAGGAGTGGGTGCTGGCCGTCAAGCTGACTCGCGCTCTCACAAAAGACCAGATTCTGGCGGCGTATCTGAACGAGACTTCTTATGGCGGGACTGTCTTCGGCGTCGAGGAGGCCAGCCAGGAATTCTTCGGGCACCCGGCCAAAGACGACACCTTGGCGGAAGCCGCCTATTTGGCGGCCATCCCCCAGGCTCCGACCTACTATTCGCCATATGGCACGCATCTCGACAGCCTGACCTCGCGGCAGAAGACCGTCCTGTCAAGGATGAAGAGCTTGGGCGTGATCTCTGACGCGGACTATCAGTCGGCTATCCAAGAGAAGGTCCAATTCCTCTCTAAGAACAGCGGCAGTATCCGGGCTCCGCATTTCGTGATGTTCGTCAAAGACTACTTGGTGAGCAAATACGGCGAGGACGCGGTGGACAACAGCGGCTTGAAGGTCACGACGACTCTGGATTATGACATGCAGGAGAAGGCCGAGAGCGTCATCACCAAATTCGCGCCGTCCCTAGCAATACGCAACGAACGAAGCGAAGAAAGAG
>CAVYBN010000018.1:0-25507 GCA_963766795.1 Candidatus Parcubacteria bacterium
GCATATAACTGACCCGTTAGGTATCTCATCGGTGAATCTTCAAAGATACCATTTCATCTAGGATAGAAAAACTCAAAAGATCATCGCGGACTTGATTGCTTGCATGGATAACCAGTCGTCCCTAATCAGGAGAGCTTAGTACCAACAGGGTAAAAGCTATAACAGCGACAGTAATAACAAACTGGCGCTTCTTTGTCTGTGAAAAATCAATCTCATCGAATCGCTACGGCATTAAGCCAGGGCAATTCCATGAAGACCATCCTTAACAATTCAATAATGCGTGCTAATAGTATGAAAAACAAACACTACCAGAGTTGTGAAACACCTATCTGCCAGGGTGATCCAAATCCTTGTTATAAAAATGAAGTTTTGTGGTATCCGGGAGAAAAATTGTGCTTAAAATCGCCGTATAGGAAATTTCAAAGAAAACAACTAGATATTAACAAAGGGTGGCCAAGGGAAAGTTCAAGAATTCGATACTCCCTACACGGCCAATGATCTGGAAAATAAACTCATCTAAACGCCACAATGCCCCTTGTGCCAAAACCGCCGCCAAATTAGCCATATAAAACAAGGGTCCGGAAAGGATCCGCTATGTGCTAGTTGCGAGGTTGGGAAAAGGGCCATAACAAACTAATGAACAATGAGCTAAACGGAAAATTCGAGGAATTCACGCGCGACTGCAAATTCGCTAGGCTTTCCAGACCAGACACGATCCGGGGATATGAGCAAGCGTTCAAATTACTAACACTACCATTCCCACATCTAGGTCGAGACAATAAATACAATTACCATGACAAAGTTCTTTGAGAGATTGCAAACGCGGATTAGATATATAGGCAAAGCCAGAATCGAGGAAATCGGCGTTAGGAAGTCGACGGTCCGGACCTACTAGTCGAAACTGAACACTTTTTTCCAATGGCTGCTGATTCGCAAGGAGATACAGCAAATCCTATATTGGAGATCAGACATAAGCGCCCTAAAGTAAAATATGACGACGCGAGATCGTTACGAAAAGACGAAATCGATAAGATCATAGCGGCTATATACGCAAACTCACCGGCTCGTTTGCAACTTAAGAGAGATCTGGCAATCGTGCATACGCTTCTGTTTACCGGTATTAGAAGAGGAGAATTGCTCGGTTTGAGACCGGATGACTTGGAATTCGACAGAAATACTGTACAAATACGGGCCGAAACTTCTAAATCAAAGCAAACTCGGCTTATACCGATGAATCTTATTTTGAAGTCGATGCTTGGGGATTATATGGACGAAAGACGCAAGGGTCAATACACGACACCATTTCTTTTCGTTTCCTTGAATAAGGATTCTGGTCTGACTCGTGATGGGATCGTACATTGGACTAAACGCTTGGTCGGGTTGTCCGGTTTCTCATTCCACCTGCATAGATTCCGTCATACGTTCGCGCACAATCTCGCCGCTGCTGGCGTGACTCTCGATAAGATCCAGAAATTGCTCGGCCATACCGACCTCCGGATGACTCAACAATATTTGCGGTCACTTACCGTCGAAGATCTAGCTGAATCTGTTAACAAATTGAGCTTTGATAACTTGGTCTAAATCTGATACTCTCAACCATGGACAGTTCACATTATAAACCTAATTTAGTCATTGCAGTCGGCTTCAATGAAGTCCTGAATCAGGGTGATTTTCTGACATTAAACAGGGCGTCAAAACGACATGACTTTAGAGAGGAAAAAGACATTTCCGTCTTCAAAAATATAGATTATTCACGGGAAAAATCTCCGCGGCGTTCATGGGGTGGATGCGGTCCGGGTTCGATTCCCGGCAGCCCGACCAGAATCAGATGCACCCTTAGCTCAGTTGGCTAGAGCGCGCCCTTCACACGGGCGAGGCCGCAAGTTCGAATCTTGCAGGGTGCACACGAAAGAGGCGTTCTTGCGTTAATGCATTATAATGTGTTAGTGTTTTTCTTAGCATCATGATGGCGAATTCTTCAAAGCCATAGGCGATATGTTTGCCGCCGTGATCGGCGTTTTGCCTAAGGTCATCCATTTCGTGTTGTGGGTCATCTCGGCGATCATCATCCTGCCATGCGTCTTCGTGGCTGGCAACATCTATCCGACATGGGTCGAGTGGGGCGAGGATTTTTAACGAAGATATAAAGAATCAGGGTATACATTTATACTTTTATACCTTTATACCTTATACTTCATCCATGCCAGTATCTCAATCATCGCCTGCCGCTCTTCATCCGACGATATTCGTGATATTCGGCGTGACCGGCGACTTGGCCGGACGAAAGCTCATCCCGGCCCTGATCGGTCTTTACTCCAAGAAGCTCTTGCCGTCGCGTTTCGCGGTCATAGGCTTCTCTCGCCGCTCCTTCAATCGCGAGGAATTCCGCGAGTTCATCCGCGGACATATGAACGTCAGCCCAGGCCGATTCAAGGAGGAGGACATCAAGCATTTCCTCGACCACATGTCGTACGAGCAGGGCTTATTCGACGATGCCGCGGCATACAGCGGCTGTCTGAGCACCTGAAGGCCATAGACGCGGCTGGGGCCAGTGCTCGAACAAGCTCTTCCATCTGTCGGTGCCGCCGCATCTCTACGAAGGCATCCTGAACCAACTGTCCGTTTCCGGCCTGACCGTGCCGTGCGCGGACGATACTGGTTGGACGCGCATCCTGATCGAAAAGCCCTTCGGTTCCAACCAGAAGCATGCCCGCCGCCTCGACAAGCTCTTGGGCAAGCTCTTCAAGGAGGAGCAGATCTTCCGCATCGACCATTACATCGCCAAGGAGACTTTGCAGAACATCATGGCATTCCGTTTCGCCAACTCGATATTCGAGCCGATCTGGAGGCGCGAATTCATAGACAAGATCCACATCAAGCTCTACGAAACTTACGGCATGGAAGGCCGCGGTGCGTTCTACGATTCCCTGGGCGCCTTGAAGGACGTCGGCCAGAATCACATGCTCTCGATGCTCGCGATCGCGACCATGGACCGGCCGGCGTCTTTCTCTGGACCGGCCGTGGCGCATGAGCGCGCGCGGGTTCTCCGCAAGCTCGCCAGGATCAAGCCGCGCCGGATCGCGGAGCAGGTCGTGAAGGGGCAATATGTCGGCTATACCGGCGAGGCCGGCGTCAAGAACGATTCCTCGACCGAGACCTATTTCCGCATCCGGTGCTTCATAGACTCCGCGCGTTGGAGAGGCGTGCCGATCTGGCTCGAGAATGGCAAGGCTTTGAATGAGGCCAAGACGGAGATCGATGTTTATTTCAAAGGAAATTCAAAAGTCAAAAGCTTGCCCTCGACAGCGATCGAGGGTCAAAAGTCAAAAGTTGACGCAGGGACAGAAGAAGGCACTCAATCAAATGGGCAGAACATTTTGACGTTTCGAATTCAGCCGGATGAAGGAATTCGGTTGAAATTCTTCGTCAAGACGCCTGGCGCCGAGTTCAAGCTCGAACCTAAGCCGCTAAAATTCAAATACGCCGACTCTCTGCCGCTTTCCGGCGACTCGAACGATTACGAGCGTTTGATCAGCGACGCTTTCGTCGGCGACCAGACCCTGTTTGCTTCGACTGACGAGATCATGGCGTCATGGAGATTCGTGACATCGATCCTGGATAATTGGGGCAAATTACCATTGATAAAATATCCGAAAGGGGCGAAACAAGTCGGATAAGTTTATGGAGCTGCATTGCTTTTTATGCCACTACACTTTGATGTAGTGCCACTACACTCAAATGTAGTGCGTTGCAATAGAACAGGCGAGTTCTTTATCTGCAAAAAAGAGCGGTTTCCCGCTCTGTGAAATGTGCTTATCAAATAGTTCAACAGCCGTCGCTCCAATGTTCGCCCAATTCTTGAAGCAGGGCCCTCCTTTGTTTCCTTGTGGCCTCCGGCCATCTGTTAAGCATGTATTTCAATGCTAATTCCGTGGAGATGGTTCCGTCATACCCCCGCCCAAAAACCTCATGGCTCAAATCCGGAAAACCATTACTCATAAGGCGTCGGCGGATTTCCTGGTATGTTCCCATACCAACCCCATCGACCCTAAAACCGAATCCGTCATAATGTACGCCGCCGTTAAGCATATGCTTCAGGAACAGTCTAAACACAGTTCGGTCTTGAAGAACACTCTGGGCTCTTAGTGACCATTTTTTCCCTGGCAGGCTTGTAACTTCGGTCTCCAAATTCACATTTGTTTTCATTGAACGTACTTCCTTTCATTGTTGGGTGCTTGATTTAAGTTGAAATTACCATACAATAAGTCAAATGTCATTATCAATAGGAATAGTCGGATTACCCAACGTCGGAAAATCTACGCTTTTCAACGCGCTGACTCGGAAAAGCGTACCAGCCGAAAATTATCCTTTCTGCACCATTGATCCTTCGGTGGGTGTCGTGGCCGTGCCGGATGACAGGCTTCAAAAGCTCTCGGACTTTTCAAAATCCGCCAAAACCGTTCCGGCCGCGGTCGAGTTCACGGACATCGCCGGCCTGGTCAAGGGCGCATCCGAAGGCGAAGGCCTCGGCAACCAATTCCTCTCTCACATCCGCGAGACCGATGCCATAGCTGAAGTTGTGCGCATATTCGAGGACGACAATGTCATCCATGTCCACGGCAAGATCGATCCGGTCAAAGATATCGAAGTCATCAACCTTGAATTGGTTTTAGCCGATCTACAAACCGCGACCAAGCGCAAGAATTCGCTTGGCAAAGAAGCCAAGGCTGGCAAGAAAGAGGCAGTCATCGAGATGGGATTGTTGGAGCGATTGGTATCGGCTTTGGAAGCAGGCAGGCTGGCCTCTACCGTCAACGCGAATGAATTCGAGGCGCCGTTTTTGAAGCAACTTTGTTTGATCACCGCCAAGCCATTCCTGTACGTCCTCAATAAGAAGAATGGAGCAAAGAATCTGGATGAACCGATTAGCAACGGATGTCCGACCTCCGTAGGTCCGACCTCGATGGATCCTCGCTGGGTTAAATTGATGGCCTTTTTCAAAGAAGCCAAAGCCGAGCATGTCATCGTTGACGCTGGCATCGAACAGGAAATGAAAGACTTGGATGAATTGGAGAAGATGGAGATGCGCAGCCTGCTCATCGGCTCGTCGAATCAGAATTCAGGCAATGCCGACGGTTTGGGCACCGCCGAGAAGGTCTCCGACGCGCAGGCCGGAGTCGGAGGCCACGATTCAGGCGTGAACTCGCTCATCGTCAAAGGCTATGAATTGCTCGGCCTGATCACCTACTTCACCACTGGCGAAGACGAGACGCGCGCCTGGACGATCAAGAACGGCTGGACGGCACCGCAAGCCGGCACGGCCATTCACGGCGACTTCAAGGAGAAATTCGTGCGCGCCGAAGTTATCGAGTGGGACAAGCTTCTTGCCGCCGGCTCATACGCCGCCGCCCGCGAGAAGGGTTGGGTGCGTACGGAAGGGAAGGAGTATGTGGTCAAAGACGGGGATGTCGTGGAGTTCAAGATTTAGCCACATTTCCTGTCCCTTGACAAGATTAGCGCATGTGCTAGGATTCACCTCCAGTATTTCAGTTTGCGGTTCTTTCAGTAAAACAACTAATAGAAAGTGACTCTTTATGCGCCATTCGTCGCGTCTTTCGAGATGCAATCAGATTGAGACACATCAAGCGGAGCGGCTGTTTTTCAGAATCGGCCCAGCGTATCAATCTACGCAGCCGCCGCTAAGCTTTCTCGGAGGCAAAACCCGAGGTCGTCTAAAGAACGCTTTGGTAATCGTCGCGATTGCCCTTATTGCGGCAGGCATTGGAATGCTTGCGAGCCTGTGGTATTCCAATTGAAGTCCCCGAGCTTTTCTCGTCCAGCTTTCATCGGGCCGTCCTTGTGACGGCCCATTTTTGTAAATCGTCCTTTTTTGAGCTATGATTTGGTTTATGAAGAAAAAGCCAACCAAGAAACTAGACGGAGGTCGGACCTACGACCCCGCCAAGATCGAGACGAAGTGGCAAAAGAAGTGGGCGGCTTCGAAGATATACAAAAGCAGAGATTCAGGATTCAAGATTCAGGATTCAAGAAGCGATAAGTTCTATGTGCTCGACATGTTCCCATATCCTTCCGGCGAAGGACTTCACGTCGGCCATCCCAAAGGCTACATCGCCACTGACGTGGTCTCGCGCATGAAGCGCATGCAAGGCATGAATGTCCTCCATCCCATGGGCTTCGACGCCTTCGGATTGCCGGCGGAGAATTACGCCATCAAGATGAAGAAGAATCCGATGGATCTGACCGCTTTAAATGTCAAACGATTCAAAGACCAATTGGAACTGCTCGGCTTCGATTACGATTGGTCGCGTGAGATCAATACGACTGACCCTGAATATTACAAGTGGACGCAGTGGATATTCCTCCAGCTATTCAAGAAAGGCCTAGCTTACGAATCATTCGAGCCCATCAATTGGTGTCCGTCTTGCAAGACCGGCTTGGCTAACGAAGACGTCGAGAATGGCCGTTGCGAGCGTTGCGGCACGCCAGTCGAGAAGAAGCCGATGCGCCAGTGGGTCTTGAAGATCACCGATTACGCGGAGAGGCTGCTCACGGATCTGGATGCAAAAAACACCGATGGTAAGATGCTTCTCGACTGGCCGGAGGCGATCAAGGAGTCGCAGAGGAATTGGATCGGCAGGAGCGAAGGCTCATTAATCAGATTTAAGCTTGTTATTCCCGCTGGTTCTAATGTCATTCCCGCGAAAGCGGGAATCCAGGGTAATACCATTGAAGTATTTACGACTCGACCTGACACATTGTTTGGCGTGACTTATTTGGTTTTGGCGCCGGAACACAAATTGGTCGGCGAGTTATTGAAATGCGTCGAGAATAGGAAAGAGGTTGAGGATTATATCAATCGGTCAAAGCTGGAGACCGACATCGAGCGCACTGATGCTTCAAAGGAGAAGACCGGCGTCGAACTGAAAGGCGTGAAGGCCGTGAATCCTGCCAATAACGAAGAAGTTCCTGTCTGGATCGCCGATTATGTGCTTGCCGACTACGGCACTGGCGCTGTCATGGCAGTGCCGGCGCATGATGAGCGCGATTGGGAGTTTGCTACCAAATTCAAATTGCCGATTAGATATGCGATTGCCCCAGAAAGAAAAGGGTTTCCGGACAATTTAGCATTTCATGAGAACGAGCCAATCGTGAATCGTAAAGTCATACGCGCGTTTGTGAAGCATTGGTCGGAGGATAAATACGCTCTTCTTAATTGGAAAGACAATGGTTGGAAGACTTTCATCTCTGGTGGTATTGAAGATGGTGAGGATATGATCGATGCGGCGAAACGCGAGATTCGGGAAGAAATCGGTTATAAAAATGCCGAATTTGTAGGTCTGATAGGCGGTCCTGTCAGAGCGAAGTTCTATGCGCCAAATAAGAAACAAAATCGGCTGGATGTTCAGCATGGTCTGCTTTTTAAACTTAAAAATGACGAGAAGTCGGAAGTTTCAGATGACGAGAAAAAGATCCATGACATGGAATGGGTTCCGTGGGAATCCGTCAAGGATTTCGTAAAAGGTTCGGTAATGGATTCTTACTTATTTGAGAGAATCCTTTCAGGAGATACCAAATCATTCACAGGTGATGGATTTCTGATCGACTCCGGTTCGTTCACCGGCAAAGACTCCGAATCCGTCAAAAAAGAGATCACCGCATCCGTCGGCGGGCAATGGGTGACGAAATACAAGCTCCGCGACTGGGTGTTCTCGAGACAGCGTTATTGGGGTGAGCCGATACCGCTAATTCACTGCGAGAAATGCGGCGTGGTGGCCGTGCCTGAAAAGGATTTGCCAGTGAAGCTGCCAAAGGTCAAGTCTTATGAGCCGACTGGGACTGGCGAGTCGCCGTTGGCCGCCATTGAAAAGTGGGTGAACGTGAAGTGCCCGAAATGTAAAGGACCTGCCAAGCGCGAGACCAACACCATGCCGCAGTGGGCTGGATCCTCCTGGTATTATTTGAGATATGAGGATCCGAAGAATAAGAAAGCTTTGGTGGACCCGAAGAAAGAGAAGCACTGGTCGCCGGTTGATTTGTACATCGGCGGAGCTGAACACGCGACTAGGCATCTGATCTACTCCCGCTTCTGGCACAAATTCCTGTATGACATCGGCGTGGTTTCTGGCATCGAACCATTCATCAAATTGCAATCAGTCGGGCTCATCATGGGCGAAGACGGCCGAAAGATGTCAAAGCGCTTCGGCAACGTCGTCAATCCGGATGACATTGTCAGAGATTTCGGCGCTGACACTCTGCGAATATACGAGATGTTCATGGGACCTTTCGATCAGTCGATCGCTTGGAGCACCTCTAGCATGTCGGGACCAAGGAGATTCATCGAGAGGGTGTGGAAGTTAGCTTCCTGTGTCACCCCCGCGAAAGCGGGGGTCCAGAGTCGAAACACTGATTTAAATGATAAAACACTGGATTCCCGCTTCCGCGGGAATGACAAAGCAAGGATCGTCCACAAAACCATCAAAAAAGTTACCGAGGATATCCAGGGCCTGCGATTCAACACGGCAATCAGCTCTCTCATGATTGCCGCTAATGAATTGGAAAAGATCGCGGCTGCCAGTGCGCTCGATCGCGGCGCGTATGAATCTTATTTGAAGTTATTGGCTCCATTCGCCCCGCATGTCACCGAAGAATTGTGGGCAATGCTTGGCAATAAGAAGTCCATCCACATATCCGAGTGGCCGACTTATGATCCAGCGCTGATCGCCGACGACCAATCAACGATAATCTTGCAGATCAACGGAAAGACGCGCGGTTCATTCACGGCGGCGTCCGGGGCGGGGAAGGAAGAATTGGAGAAAAAAGCCCGTGAAGCGCCGGAAGCCAGGAAATGGCTGGAAGGCAAGGAAATCAAGCGTGTCGTGACGGTTCTTGGCAGACTTGTCAACATTGTTGCCATATAGTTGACTTTATTACAAGCCGGTGGTAGAAATAGGGGTGCTATCCAAATGCGGGCACCAACCATTATCAAATATTAAGCGTTTATAATAATAATAATCACATGGCCACTCCTACCGTTTCCTTCAAACCCAAGCAGGTCGTCAAACGCCTTCTCGCGTGTCTCACGGATCGCGCGCACGAGATCATCGTCTATCGTTACGGCCTCGGCAAGGACGAGCGCCGCCTGACCTTGGACGCCATTGGCAAGAAATACGGCATCACCCGCGAGCGCGTCCGTCAGATCGAGGCATACGCTCTCGAAGTCATCCGCAAGTCCGAAGAATACGCCAAGGAGAAGGCCGCTTTTACCGAGATCGAGACGCTCCTGCATTCTCTGGGTGGCGTGGTCGTCGAGGATGATTTCCTCGGTCACGTTTCCAAGGACAAGAGCCTCCAGAATCACGTACATTTCCTCTTGGCTGTCGGCGAGCCTTTCAAGAAGCTCAAGGAAGACGACGATTTCCGCCATCGCTGGCACGTCAATGAAGCGCTGGCCAAGCAGGTCGAAGATGCCCTGCACAAGCTCTATCAGGGCCTCGACACCAACGACCTTCTGCCGGAGTCAGAGATGGTCAGCCGTCTCCTCCAGCATCTGGGCGACGTCTCCGAGCGCTATAAGAATCAGGAGATCATCCGCCGCTGGTTGGCCATATCCAAGCGCGTCGGCAAGAACGCCCTCGGCGATTGGGGCAAGACCAATTCTTCCAACATCCGCACCAAAGGCGTGCGCGACTACGCGTTCCTGGTCATCAGGAAGCACGGCTCACCGATCCATTTCCGCGACGTGGCCAAGCAGATCGAGAAGCTCTTCAACAAGAAGGCCCACGTGGCCACCACGCATAACGAGCTCATCAAAGACAAGCGCTTCGTCCTAGTCGGCCGCGGCCTCTACGCCTTGGCAGAGTGGGGCTACTCTCCCGGCATCGTCCGCGACGTCATCAAGAGCGTCATCGAGAAAGGCGGTCCCATGTCCAAGGAAGACGTCATAACCAAGGTCATGAAGGAGCGCTACGTCAAAGAGAATACCGTGGCCGTCAATCTCCAGAACCCGAAATATTTCAAGCGCGACAAGGAAGGACGGTATTCCGTTGCGGCGTAAAAGGAAGAAAGATATATAGGCGGTGGGTACAGCAGCTTCCTCAAGCCCTGCGGAACTCGCTTCGCGAAATCGCTCTGCTCTCCAGTCGCTCGGCCGGAGCCAAATTGCTCCTGTCGATCAGGCGATTTCTGCTCGCTCAAACAGTCCTCGGTCTTTCGGAAGCTCTGTACCCACCGCCTCTCGCAATTCGTGTTATACTTTTAGCATGTATTACAGCTTGTTTCTAAATGCCATATCGGTTCAGCTCCACGCCGCTCTCCTGTCGCCGATAACCCAGTATCTCATATACTTCTCGCCCATCATCTTGGCCGTCCTCTTGTCGATGATCTTCTGGCATGTCTGGGTGCGCTATGTGCAGATCAAGCAATTCCTCGGATTGAAATACACGGTGCTTGAGCTCAAACTGCCCAAGGACACTTCAAGTCGCCGCTTTCGATGGAGACCGTTTTGCATTCGATTCATAACACATCTGACGGTAAGCTCTATGTGCAGTATTGGAAAGGCGAGACCCGGCCGTGGTATTCACTCGAAATCATTGGTATCGAGGGCCAAGTCAAATTCCTGATTTGGACCGAGGATCGCCGCAAGAACAACCTCTCGTCGGCCCTTTATGCGCAATATCCCGGCATTGAGATCCGCGAGATCGACGATTACGCCAGAGCAGTGCAATGGGATCCCAAGGACTTGAAGATCTGGGCTTCCGAATTTGAATTTGTCAAACCTAACCCGTATCCGATCCGTACTTACATTGATTACGGCCTCGATAAGGATCCCAAAGAAGAGTTCAGAGTCGATCCTCTGACTCATATGCTCGAATGGCTGGGCAGTCTGCGTCCCAACGAGCAGGCCTGGTTCCAATTCATCGTCCGTGCCCACAAAGACGATCAGAAACATCCCGACTTTTTCTGGAAGAGGACCGACCTATGGGCCGACGAATCCAAAAAGATCGTCAACGAGATTTTGATCCGTGATCCCAAGACCAAAACTGTCGCTGGTGAACCTGATCCGGAAACCGGTTATACTAAATTACCCATCATTTCCCAAGGCGAGCGTGATGTCGTTGAGGCCATCGAGCGCAAACAGATGAAACTCCCATTTGATGTTTGTGTACGAGCTCTCTACATCGCCAAGCGAGATGTTTTCGACACGCCATTCGGCATCGGCGGCTGTATCTCCAGCTTGAAGCAGTTCACTTCTAACGGACTGAATGGATTCAAGCCAGGAGGTCAAATGATGCCTGGTGGATTTGATTACCCATGGCAAGATTACAAAGATTTCCGCAGGAACCGCTATTCAAAGAGGATCCTCATGGCCTACCGCCGCCGCTCGGCATTCTATCCTCCGTACAAGGTCAAAACCGTGGTCTTGAACACCGAGGAATTGGCGACGATGTATCACTTCCCGGGCTCGGTGGCCGCCACGCCGAACTTGGAGCGCGTGCCGTCGAAGAAGGGAACGGCGCCGACGAATTTACCTATATAATTCAAATCAACGAATGCTATCCGAATGCCACAAATGACGAATTTACGAATTATCATAATTCAAATCTACGAATGCTATGCGAATGCCACGAATAACAAATAAAAAAATTGTGTCAGTCGGCGTCATGGGCTGCGCTTTTTTTGTCGCGGTGATCATTGGCGCAGTCATTGCATCGATCGCACCATCAAATTTCAATCCAGCCGGAACGACTATAAACATTCCTGCCGGCGCGACTTTGAGCGATACGGCCGGCATATTGAAAGCCGACGGGATCATCCGTTCGGCATTCGCGTACGAAGTCTACGCGACCATGTTGGGCGGCCGCGAGAAGATCAAGGCCGGGCAATATCTCTTCAATCAGCCTGAATCAGTCTTTGAAGATCGCGTACAGGACGGTGAACGGCGGCTTTGGATTGCCGCCAATCAAGGTCACGATCTTCGAAGGCTCTGATACGGCAGACATGGCTAGGATACTCAAAAAAGCCATTCCGGGCTTTGACGCAGCCTCATTCTTGGCTCTGGCAAAGCCGCGAGAAGGATATCTTTTCCCAGACACTTATTTCTTCACTTCGATGGACACGCCTGCCACGGTCATCAAGGCCATGACTGATAATTTCAATGCAAAGGAGGAGCTGGTGGTTTCCAAGATCGTTCTGTCAGGGCGCAAGGAGAGCGACATCATCAAGATGGCCTCGATCGTCGAGAAAGAGGCCACCTCGAGCGCGAATCGCCGAGTGGTGGCTGGCATACTCTGGAAGCGCCTTGACGCCGGCATGCCGCTGCAGGTCGATCCTCCGTTCTATTACATCTTGAATAAGACGGCCGCATTGACGCAGGCCGATCTCGCAACCGTTTCGCCTTACAATCTGTACTTGAATAAAGGCCTACCGCCGACGCCGATCGACAGCCCGGGTTTGAGCGCCATCCTAGACACGGTCAGTCCGACGGCGTCCAAATATTGGTTCTACATCTCTGACTCGCACGGCGTGATGCATTTCGCGGCGACTCTGGCGGAGCACGACGCCAACATCGCGAAGTATCTGAATTAAGGCACCGTTTAGAATACAAAAATAGCCGTCCCGATGTCCATCGGGGCGGCTGGTGATTAGAGAACAGATGACCATTAAGATTAGAAGGTCATTGACCTGGCGCTAACCGGCTGATGCTACACAAGCGTGAGCTTCCTCTGGATTGAGGGGTTTTTCAGTCCTGGCCCAAGTCACGTCGTCAAATAGAAGCAGTCGCGATTCCAACTTTTCCATCGTGCATACTTCTGACCAGTGTTTCACTGCTTGTGAAGGCAGATCGCCTGGAGTGCCTTCATGCGTGACTATCAGGATGTTTCTGATGGGGCGGAGTTTCCGTATCCTTTCGATGATATCCGCGATCAAAGACGGTGTCGTACTGATGAGAACGACCGGGTTGAGGCTGGCGTTTCTCTCAAGTCTGACTGGAGCCAGCCAATAGTCATCGATATGCTCGACTTGATGGCCTGAACTGCTGAGCCGTCGGAGTATTTCTTCCGGCGCTGGTCCAACAATCAATATGTTCATAAAAGCGACTTAGTTGAATTTTTATTGTGCTACGTTTACCAAAGTGATACCATGCGCAGAATGAAAAGTCAAAAAGGCAAAAGTGGAGATGCGATTCATCGGACGCGCCAAGCCCGTGGGTCTAAGTCATTCAAAGTCTTCGTGGGACTCTCCGGCGGCGTAGATAGCGCCGTTTCCGCGGCTCTGCTCAAGAAAGCCGGCCATCATGTCACTGGGGTCTTCATCAAAGTCTGGCAGCCTGATTGGATAGAATGCAATTGGAAAGAAGAGCGGTTGGAAGCGATACGCGTGGCGGCGCATCTGGATATCCCGTTCGTAACCCTCGATCTCGCGGATGAATACAAGCGCGGCGTGATCGACTACATGATCGCCGAATACGCCGCCGGCCGCACCCCCAATCCGGACGTGATGTGCAACAGGGAAGTGAAGTTCGGGGCGTTCTGGAGGTGGGCGGAGAAGCAAGGAGCAGATTACATAGCGACGGGGCATTATGCAAGGGTACAGGGTACAGGGGACAGGGTACAGGGTAGAGGGTATAGGATAATCACAGGAAAGACTCTTTCTAATAACTGCACCCTGCACCCTGCACCCTGTACCCTATTGGCTGGCTCTGACTCCAACAAAGACCAATCTTATTTTCTTTGGACTCTCGATCAGAATGACCTTAATCATGTCCTATTCCCAGTCGGCGGCATGACCAAGCCGGAAGTGCGCAAGCTCGCTGTCAAATTCAAGTTGCCGAACGCGGACAAGAAAGACAGCCAGGGGTTGTGCTTTATCGGCAAAGTGGATGTCAAAGAATTCCTCCGGCATTACATCAAAACAAAGCCGGGGAACGTCTTGAATGAGGCCGGTGAAACGATCGGCAAGCACCCGGGAGCATTGCTGTTCACTATCGGCGAGAGGCACGGATTCACCGTCGATTCAAGTCATAAGTCGCCTGATGATCAGGCGTTTTACGTCGTTGGAAAAGACGCCAAAAAGAATACGATCACTGTCTCAAATAGAGGACATTCGATTACGCCACTGATCCATAGTCGGAATGACAGCGGCGAGCGATCATTGTCAAAAGGGCTGACGCAGATCAAAATTAGTCGAACGAATTGGGTCAGCGGCATGCCGCCATCAATCGGTGCTGGCCTCAAAGCACGCAGCCGATACCGCCAGCCTCTGCAAGACATTAAGATCATTTCAATCGGAGCTGGTCAAGCTGAAATCGAGTTCAAAGAAAGGCAGGACGCGCTCACGCCGGGACAATCATTGGTCATCTACGATGGCGACGAATGCATAGGAGGCGGAATCATAGAGGTCGGACCTCAGTAAAATTACCGACAACCTAAATGAGAAAAATGTTATCATACACTTGACAGAGGTCCGACCTCTATGATTCCGCCTGTTCCCATTAATGCTATACTTCTCTCCAAATGAAGACGCGCTTCTTTAAAGATCACGTAAATTACATCTCGGCGATTGTCGTATTAGCTATCGCCGCCGCTATCATCGTTTTCGCCGATCAACCGACAAAGACAGTCTCTTTGCCGCCGCCATGGAACGGAATTGTGCCACAGGAGATCGTTCACGGCGATAGGACCAAGAAACAGATCATATTCACTTTTGACGCTGGAGATAAGACTCAATCTGCTCAAGGCATCTTGGCGGCGTTGTCCAAGCACCACGTCAAAGGCACTTTCTTCATGACGGGGAAGTTCATCGAGGCTAATCCGACTCTAGTTAAACAAATAGCTGCGGCTGGCAATGAGATCTTTGATCACACTTTCGACCATAAGGATTTGACTACGTTGACTGGCGCTCAAATCAAAGCTGAGCTTGATGGCATGAATGCGTTGCTCGCGAGCACGACCGGCATGGATGCCAAGCCGTACTTCAGGGCTCCTTACGGCGCGCGCGATGTCCGAGTACGCACGGCCGCGGCGGCTGACGGGTTCCAGTCGGTCTACTGGACTCTGGATGCCCGCGACTGGATGGAATCTAAAGGCGAGACAGTCGGTGAAGTCAGAGAGCGCATCCTCTCTAATCTCGCTCCGGGCACGATTATTTTAATGCATGTCGGCGACACGATAACGGCATCTATTCTTGACGACGTGTTCACTAAGATCGAGGCGCAAGGTTACAAGATAGTGTCGCTCACGCAGGGACTACAGCGATAATTGGAATCAATGAGGGCGTGAACAGAACATGGGGTGAGACGACATTGCGGAGGCGCGAAGGCGCCGAGCACGAGAAACGCGGCCAGCAGGCCGCGATTTCGGTCTACGAACTCCATGTTCTGTTCACGCCTGTCCGTGTTATACTTTCCCAATGACCCAGCCTGTCTTTGTCACCAAATCCGACGGCACCAAGCAGATCTTTCGACGAGAAGAAGCTGATTAACTCGCTCCAGCATGTCGGAGCCGCGCCAGCCGCGATCGAACAGATCACCGATGAGGTCGAACGAGAGATGCGCGACGGCATGACCACATATGACATCTATGGCCGCGCCTTCGCGCTCTTAAAGCAGCATCACGGCCCGACCGCCGTCAAATATTCCGTTCGTCGTGCTATGCTCGAGCTCGGACCCGATGGATTCCCGTTCGAGAAATTCGTGGCCAAGATATTCCAAACTTGGGGCTACGAGGCCGTGACTGACCAGACGCTCAAAGGGCATTGCGTCGAGCATGAATTGGATGTCGTGGCTTGGAAAGACGACGCTCTGGCCATGGTCGAAGCGAAATATCACAATGAATTCGGCTTGAAATCCGATTTGAAAGTCGCGCTCTATGTCAAAGCCCGCTTCGATGATCTGGCCGATTCGACATTCACCTACGGCGGCAAGGCTAGGAAGCTCACCGAGCGCTGGTTGGTCACCAACACCAAATTCACTGACAAAGCCATTGCCTACGGCGGTTGCCAAGGATTGAAGCTCGTCGGATGGAATTATCCTGAAAAAGGCAATCTCCACGATCTCATCGACCAGAATGGCCTGCATCCGCTGACCTGCCTTTCTATCCTGTCGCATCAAGAGAAGCGCGACCTCATCGGCCGGAATGTCCTCACATGCATAGACATCGTGGGCAAGCCCGCCGTCCTCTCCGACATCGGCGTCAAAGGCGACCGTGCCGAGCGCGTCATCGCCGAAGCCCAACTTATCATCGAGCAGGCGAAGTGATAAGGAAATTTCTAATTGACCTAATTTCTAAGGATTTGATATTATGAGCAGAAATGAATTGCTAGACATAGTGGATGAGAATGACGTCATCATTGGGCGTGATACGCGTGAGAATGTCCACAAGAAAGGCTTGCTTCATCGCGAGATCCACATCTGGTTCATCACTCCGAAGCACGAGATCATCTTTCAACATCGCGCAAAGGATAAGGACACTTACCCTGACTTATTGGATGCGACCGTCGGCGGGCATGTTGATTTGGGATTGACATACGATGAAGCGGCCATTAAAGAGATGCGCGAAGAGACTGGTATCCAAGTCCCGATCAGCGATCTCCATTTTATCAGAATAGCCATCGGTTCGGTCATTGATCCACTTACTGGAACGACGAACAATGCCAAGCGGGCTCAATATGCCTATATATTCAAAGGCGATATAGCTGATCTTGCTGTTGAGTCTGGCAAGGCTGTCGGTTTTGAAGCATGGCCGATCGACAAGCTCCTCAATCTTTCCGAGGCTGAAAAGAAGCGGTTCATTCCAGTAAATTTGAACGATGGCATCGCTGGATTATTCAAGTCGGCCGAAGAGTTGCTCGAAAAGAAATAAACATATAACATACCCGCATGAAGATCTATGTTCTAGGCAGCAGTCACTTCATGAAAGAGATGGTCGCGTGCAAGGATCGCCTATGCGAATTGGGCTATGACGGTTGGATACATCCGGACTATGAAGCATTCGTCCGCGGCGAGAAGCAGGAGATACTCAAACGAGCTTTCAACGGCGAGCATGCTGCGGTAAAGCGCGAGAATAACTATCTAAAAGTCCATTACAGCCATATCCTCGACACGGAGGCGATCTTATTTGTGAACGCCGAGAAGAACGGCAAAAAGAATTATATCGGTGGAAATGTCCTAATAGAGATGGGTCAGGCGTATGTCAATGATAAGAAGATGTTCCTTTTGTACGACCTTCCCAAGGATTCGCCTTACATAGATGAGATAGAATCGATGGATCCGGTCTGTCTTCACGGAGATTTAAAAAATATCAAAAAGCATGTGAAGTAAATATGAAACCTGCTGAGAAAAAAACCAAAAAACATTCGAGAAATACTAAGAAATCTCTGACCGTTGTCATCTGCTCGAGTGCGGCTTTTTACAAGCAGGTCATTGAAGTTCGCGACCGATTAAGGAAGATGGGGTTCAAAGTTCTGGTGCCGCTCACGGCTGGAAAGATGGAACGAAGCGGCGATTTTGATGTCGCTAAGGTCAAGACCTGGCATGTTGACGCAAAAGCCTACAAGCGCAAGACTTTTCTGACGAAGCATCATTTCAAAAAGATCGTCGATGGCGATGTCATCCTCGTGCTCAATTATGAGAAGAACGGCAAGCCGGGGTACATCGGCGGGGCAGTTCTCATGGAAATGGGAATTGGCCTTCATTTCAATAAGAAAATATTCATCCTAAATCCGATCGATGAGAGCGTGAGCTACAAGGAAGAGATACTTGGGATGCAGCCGGTCATTTTGGACGGTAATTTAGAACGGATGCGTGCGCTATGATCTGAATGCCATGTCCAAATACGACGAGATGAAGAAGATCCGCGACGAGCTCCTCGTCTTCAAGGCGTCGCCATTATTCGAATACAGGACCTCGAACAAGTTCTTTCCGGTCGTCGGCGAAGGCAGCCACGACGCGAAGATAATGTTCGTAGGCGAAGCGCCGGGCCTTAACGAAGCCAAGACTGGCAAGCCATTCTGTGGTGCCGCCGGTAAATTCCTGACGGAGCTCGTCGAAAGCATCGGTCTTTCGCGCGCACAGGTCTATATCACCAACGTCGTCAAAGACCGCCCGCCGGAGAATCGCGATCCGACGCCGGAGGAGATCGCTCTGTACGCGCCATTTCTCGACAGGCAAGTCAAGATCATCCAGCCGAAAGTCATCGCTACGCTCGGTCGGCATTCGATGGGCTATGTGATGAAGCGCTACGATCTAGATTTTGAATTGGAGCCGATCAGCAAGATTCACGGCCGCTCGTTCGAGACGGTCTATTTCGATGATGATAATCAGTCCCAGCCGCTCACTATCGTCACTCTCTACCACCCGGCCGCGGCGCTCTACGACGGCAGCATGCGTGCGACTTTGAAGAAGGACTTTGAGGTTTTGAAGAAGTTCGTGTAGGATTGCTATTATTAAAATTCGAAGCACGAAATTCGAAATCCGAGACAAATCCGAAATTCAAAATTCAAATAATATGAAATCAAGAGCATCAATCTTTTGATTCGGGTATAAAATTTCTTGGTTATTTGAACGCGACCTATTCCAAGCTGCACAAAGCTTATGAGGATGCCTTCTGGCTTTCCTACATGGGCGACCATAGCGTAGACAAAAAGATGAATGTGGCCCAAGCGGCTCGTGACGCTTTCAGGGCCGATGCTGATTTGAAGGCTAAGACGGCGGCATTGATAGGCAAGTCAAAAGGCGAGATCAAGCGACGGTTGAAGCTCTGGGAGCATTTCTTCAGCTTATATCAAACGCCCAAGAAGGCTCTGCCCATTAGAAAGAAGATCGCCAAGCTAGAAGCCGAGATCCTCAAGGCACATACGGCTCGAAAAGAAGGTTATATCGATCCGAATACTAAAAAGTTTGTCGAGGCTTCCGAGAATCGGATGCGAGTCATCCAGCGCACCGATCCAGATGAGAAAGTGCGCAAGGCTTGTTTTGACGCCATGGAGAAGCTGCCGCTTCAAACACTCGATGAATTCATTGAAGTCGTGAAGCTGAGAAACGAATTCGCCAGAACATTGGGCTACGCTGATTTCTATGAATACAAAGCGCGGATCGACGAGAACATGTCCAAAAAGGAATTGTTCTCCATCTTTGAGAAGATATATGCCAAAACAAAATATGCCTTCAAAGACGTCCGTGAATTGGAAAAAGATTTTGAAAAGCAAGGCAAGTCCAGGCTTGCGCAAGCCCTGGAATTTCGGCTACATGATTTCCGGAAATTTCACCAAAGGAAGAAGATCCATATTTCCGATTCGAGAACGTCCTTTCGTACTGGGGACGGACAATGGCGACGCTCGGCATAGGTTTCAAAGGCGGCACGGTCAGGCTCGATCTTCTCGACAGAAAGGGTAAGCACGGGAACGGCTTCTGCCATTATCCAGTATTGGTCGGCTGGAAGAATGGCCGGCGAATCCCAGGCGCGAGTAATTTTGCTTCGAACGCCATTCCAGATCAGCTTGGTTCGGGAATTCAAGGGATCCATACCGTTTTCCATGAAGGAGGCCACGCTGCCGACCGATTGAATTCCATGCAAGAAGACGCTTGCATCAATTCGGAGTATCCGCCGTCGACAGTCTCGTGGGCGGAGACCCACAGCATGTTCATGGACACGATCTCATCCAGCATAGAATGGAAGACGCGCTACGCCAAGAATGAGAAGGGCGAGCCATATCCATTCGACCTCTTTGAAAGAAAGCTCCGCGCCACTCATTTATTGCGACCTCTCGATCTAATGGGAATCATGATGATCGTCTCTTTCGAGAAAGAGATATACGAATGCAAGCATTTGACTAAAGAGTTTGTTTTGAATGCCGCTAAAAAGAACTATAAAAAATACATGGATTATTCCCTGGATTCATTGCGAATCTTGAATACGCCGCACATCTATTCATGGGAGAGCTCGGCGTATTACCACGGCTACGGTTTGGCGGAATTGGGAGTCTCTCAATGGCGCGATTATTTCTTCAAAAAATACGGCTACATCGTGGACAATCCGAAAGTCGGCAAGGAGATCACGAATATCTGGTCGTATGCTTCGCTCTTTCCGGCTAAGAAGCTGATCAAAATGGCAACAGGGAAGCCTTTGAGTCCGGATGCATACATTAAAGGCGTGACCAGACCGCTGTCGGACATTCTGGCCGGCGCTAAGAAAAAGATCGAGCGTTTGAAAAGGGTGCCGCTGTATTCAAGGCCAGTCGATCTTAATGGTCGTATTTTCATGGTGCACGGCAAGCAGAAGATCGCCGATAATTCCAAGAGCTTCGAGGACATGGATAAAAGATACCGGCGGTGGCTGATGGCTAGAAACACGACGAAGTGATAGCTTTGGTAGTTTCTAATTAACCTAAGCTCTATTTTTTTTAAAAATCCAAAGCCCCAATTGATGACGACCCCATCGCTTCCTATTTTTGCTATAATAGGCGCGTGAAGAATCTCGCGGTTCAATATGCTCTCGCTCTGGCTCTGGTCGCCGCGGCCCTGACTGCTCTCGGTTCCGTCATCTTCAATCCTTCCAAGTCTCCATTCGCTTCGATCTCGCCACGATCGCAGACCGCGCAAGCATCCGGCGCTTCATGTACCGACGGCGACCTCTCGTGCGGTCTGCTCGGCACTTGGTCATACGACGGGACGGCGTACACTGACGCCGGACATCTCGCGTATCTGGAAGGTGCCGGAGACGTCTCATTCTCGCTGTGGGCGGACGAGAGCGACGATGCCAACAGCCTCGGGCTTCTTTTCGCGCAATACGCCGGCGCCACCGGAGGTTGGATCATGTATCGGACGACGGCCGGAGGCGCGGGAAGCATCGAATGCCAGACGGGGACGCACGATCTTTTAAGCGGAAGCGGCATCCTGGTTCCGGGAACGAAGGTCCACATCGTCTGCGTCAGCCGGGGCGGCTCCACCAGCATATATAAGAACGGCGTCTTGGTGAAAGGGCCGGCTCCCGAAGCTGTCGTCGGAAGCGATCAGAGCGCGCATTTCACCGTCGGCGGGCCGACGACGGCCGGCGTTCCACCATTCAACGGCACGATCAGCGATCTCCGCGTTTATAGCCGCGCCTTGTCGGCCGATGAGGTCTGTCAGCTCTACCAATTGGGGGGGCGGTTCATGCGGATCGAGCGCTTCAAGCGCTTCGGGAAGTCCCGGAGGAACGAGCGGATCGTCCGGTTCGAACGGTTCCGACGCCCCGAACACTCCGCCGGTTTCTTCTCAGAATCAGGCGCAAACCCCGGCCGTTCCGACTATCACTTCAGGCCCAAATTTTTTTATCGCCCAAACGACACAAGGAACGGCCGACGCTTCGAGCTGCGCCAACGCACAATCGATGGCATGGGCTGACGCCGCTTCCGCGTGGGGGACGGGAGCCGGCAAGATCGGTCCGGGCGATACTGTCCATTTGTGCGGAACGATATCCATGCCTCTAACCATTCAAGCCAGCGGTACGGCGGGGAATCCGATTACCATTTTGTTTGAGCCGAACGCGGTCATGAGCGCGCCGGTCTGGCCGGTCGGCGCTGGAGGAAAAAGATACGCCATATACGACAACGGTCTTTCGAACATCGTCGTCAACGGCGGCGCGAACGGCCTCATTACTTCCACCGACAATGGCACCGGTTTAGGCAATCAAGACCAGCAATCCGGCGTATACTTCACTCAAGTAGATAATGGCCAGATAGAGAATCTTTCGATCACCGACATGTATGACAGGATAGAAGGATCTGATGACGTGAATGGAGCGGACGCGATAGACTATCTTGCCGGCAGCCACGTCGTCATAAACAATAATGTCCTGACCATGTGCGGGAATTGCATAAACTATGGCTATAGGAGCGGAGGCGATATCCAGATATACGGCAACACGATCAGCCACGCGTCAGTCGGGATAAATTTCGGGTCAGTAAATGCCGGCGCTACGGCTGATTCCGTCTCGATTCATGACAATGATATTTCCAACACCGATAACTGGGATTGCGCCGGCAGCAACTCGGACCCGAACTGCCTACTTGTCCGGCAAAGCAATCACCAGAACGGCATGCATATCTTCGCTGTTCAGAAGGGCACGGCGCTCACTAATCTGAAAGTATATAATAATTATTTTCACGGCGACATCGGCATCCAATCCACGGCGTGGCTCCAATTTGAAGGATATATGTCAGGGGCTTTGGCCTACAACAATCTGTTTTACGCCACTGCCCATTTGCCTAGCAACGGATTCGTAAATTTCAAGGGGTGCCCGAATTGCCAAGCCTATAATAATACGATCGTCTCTTACGGGAACGGTTCCGGCGGCGGCGCTGCTTTTATGCTTAGTGAAGAGTCTGGCACCGAGACGGGGATCAGGATTTACGACAATATCGCTTACGGCGTCGGGACCGGCGTCGCGGATGATACCGGGACATCGGGAGGGCCGTATGCCGGAGGGACTTATCTCCGACAGGCGCTTGCCGGAAGCGATTTCAATCTTTATTACGAGCCCTATAGCCGATTTTTAATGGATAATTTCGTTCACAGCGACAGCGCCACGGCATCATGGGCGGCGTGGCAGGCTATGGGCTATGACGCTCACGGCACCTGGACGGCCGATCCTCTTTTCAGCTCTCTTTCCGGTCTGGATTTACATCTTACTTCCGCTTCGCCCGCCGCCCACGCCGGTGCCAACCTGTCTTCATATTTTACTTCCGACAAAGACGGTAAAGCTCGTCCGAGCGGCACGACCGCCTGGGACATCGGCGCCTACCAATATTGCACCAGCAATTGCAAAGCAGGCCCTATCGTCGCTCCTACGGCTCCCGCCATAGTCAATTCGCCCACGCCCGCCCAGACTCCGACTCTCGTCAACGGCTCATGTTCTGTCACCTTGAATCAATGCACTTCGGGCACCTTCTCCGATGTCACAGACACTAGCGCAAATCATCTCTGGTCCTGCTTGGGCTCTAACGGAGGCATAACCGCTTCATGCAGCCTGCCGATCAATTCTGCCGCCAATCAACCGTCCGTAAATCCATTGAATCCGATAATTCCGAATCTGCCCATCACCCCATTCACCCCGACCATACCAATCATACCGACTATCCAGACCGTTCCGACGAATCCCAATGCGCCGATAGTTCCTTCCGGCCCCTTCACTCGCGCGCTTTCGTCCGGCTCGTCAGGCCTCGACGTCAAGACGCTCCAGAAGTTCTTGAATGCGCACGGCTTCCCGATCGCATTCGCCGGAACTGGTTCGCCTGGGAACGAATCATCCTCATTCGGCTCTGCCACCAAGGCGGCTTTGGCTCGATTCCAAGCATACTACGGCATCGATCTTGTACAGCAATCATCCGCAGGCTCCGGCGTTCTTGGTCAGCCGAGCATCAACACAGTGAATGCCATTCTGGGCACGCATTGATAGGGCATGACATCGCATTGACATACATAGTATAATCACGCCATGAACCAGATCGAGCTCCTGAATTACATCCGTAGCGAGAGCGCCAAGAGCAGTTCCAAAGAACAGATCATGGCGCATCTGACCAGCATCGGCTATCCGGTCGCGGAGATCGAAAAAGCATTCGTCGCGTTCGAAAAGAATCCGACGATCATGACGGAGGTGAGCGCGCGCTTGAGGAAGCATCACCCATTCAGCCTTTTCTTGGCGATATTGGCCTGCTTCTCCGCTCTTCTCGGCCTTCTGGGCGTGCTCGTCAATTACGGGATAGTCAGTCTACCTGTCCAGCAGATACCGTTCGACATCCCGTTCAGCGTCGACACGCAGACCTTGGCTCCGACCGTCTCGACGCCGGCATTGCCGCCGGTGGATTACCATGCTCCGTCATTGCCAGCCGGACAAGCGGCGATCGGAGGCATGTCGGCTTCCGGCGGCGTCTCGTCCGACGACAAGACCCAGATCATTGACGCTCTTCTGACGCAAAACAACGTCCTTTCGTCCAAGAACGCGCGGTATGTCAGGAATTACCTGCGCATCATGGCTCCGGCCGCCGATCAGGCAAAAGTCGATAACATGAGCGACAGCGCCATCATCGTCTACGCGTCCGGACTTCTGGGCGGCACTGGCACAGTCGGCGCTGGCGTCTTGGCTTCTTCGCAGGTGACTTGGCAGAGGGTCAGCAATTCGACCGTGAATGTCGTCATCCCTGTCTCGAACGGATCCGTGACGAGGAATTCAGCGGAGGTCGGAGGAGTTTGGTATTGAGCCGCATAATTTGGTAGTATCAAGGGCATGAACTCATCCGAGATCCGCCGCCGATTCCTGGCATTCTTCGAGAAGCGCGGCCACGCGGTCATCCCCAGCGCGTCGTTGGTGACCAGCGACGATAAAGGCGTCACCAACCCGACGCTCTTCAACACGGCCGGCATGCAGCCGCTCATCCCATACTTGCTCGGCAAGCCGTACCTCATTGGTGGCACGGAGGTTAAGCGTCTCGTCGACGTCCAGAAATGCCTGCGCACTGTGGATATCGACGACATCGGCGATAGGACTCACGCGACTTTCTTCGAAATGCTCGGCAATTGGTCGCTTGGAGATTATTTCAAGAAGGAAGCCATTGCTTGGAGCTATGAATTGCTGACTTCGAAGAGCGAAACGCCTGGCGACCAAGGATTCGGCCTCGACCCGAAGCGATTGTATGTCACCGTCTTCGAGGGCGACTCGAATGCTCCGTGCGACGGTGAAGCAGCCGAGATCTGGAGAGATATTTTCAAAAAAGGCGGCATTGATTGTGGGACAAGCGGGGGTGAGAATACATCCTCCTCGTCACTTTCGAAAAGCGTCGAAAATCTCGACACTTCTAAGAAGTCGTCCGGGAGACATGCCAGCCCCGAGCAGACAAGCCGCATCTTTTTTATGCCAGCCGACATGAATTGGTGGGAAGCCGGCGAGAACGGGCCGTGCGGACCGGATACCGAGATGTATTACGATATCGGCAATACTTTCGGCGGCAAGCCTATTACCAGAGAGCGATTCATCGAGGCCGACTCAAAAAGGGAAGTCGTCGAGGTCTGGAATGACGTCTTCATGCAGTACGAGAAGAAGGACGGCAAGATTGTCGGCAACCTGCCCAAGCCCTCCGTCGACACCGGGGCTGGCCTCGAGCGCTTGGCGATGACGATGCAAGGCGTGGATAACATCTATGACACGGATCTGTTGAAGCCGGTGATGGAGAAGATCAAGGAGTCCTCAAAGGATTTCGATTTGAAATCGGCGAGGATAGTCGCAGACCATTTAAGAGCTGCGACATTTCTTGTTGCAGCTGGAATTGTGCCTGATAAGGAAGGTAGGGGGTATGTGCTAAGAAAATTAATACGTAGAGCGGTCAGACATGCAGATATTCTCCAGTTGAATCAGGAGGGTATAATAAAATCGACATTGGAACCCATTGTCAATGCAGTTCAAAAGGTCTATTCAGAGTTGATAGCAATACGTACTAGTCCAGGCCAAGTGAAAAC